>CAJWSW010000021.1 GCA_913046035.1 uncultured Alphaproteobacteria bacterium
ATTGCTTGGAAAAGGAGATATGCTTTACATGTCTTCTGCAAACAGAATAGTTAGAATTCATGCGCCGTTTGTATCTGAGAATGAAATTGAAAAAATCAACAATTTTTTAAGAAATCAAGCTGAGCCAGATTACGTTGATGAAATTTTAAATTTTGCTGATGAAAAAGATACAAAATCTTCAAACAAAGATGATGAAAATTTAGATGAATTATACGAAACTGCTCTTGAAATCATTAAAAGTGAAAGAAAAGCTTCTACGTCTTTTTTACAAAGGAAACTACAAATTGGATATAACCGTGCAGCAAGAATAATTGACCAAATGGAATTAAATGGTGAAGTAAGTAAAGCCAATCATGTGGGCAAGAGAGAAGTTCTTAAATGAAAAAATTAATCTTAATATTTTTTTTTTTATCTACAACCATTACTCATGGGTCTGTAAAATCTCAAATAATTTCAAATTTAATTTCTACAGACAATTTAAAATTTAAATTTAAACAAAAAATTGATGAAAAAATTGAGACAGGAAGTTGCATAAACTAATTGCGAACCTGTTACCATGACAAGGCCACTTTTTTTTAGATTTTAACGGCCTTGTAATTTTTTTTGTGGACAGCGCGTTGGATCTAAGCAGCTACTATTTTTCTATCATTCATATCGCGCGACGCAATTTACACTCGTCTATTAGTATACACTTATAAAAAATGGATCGTTTTCCCCCCGACACGCGGGTTAAAGCCCTTCCAATCCAGAGAGAGCTTGGGGGGCGAAGCGCGTTCTTTCACGGGATTTTACTCTTTACTCCGCCGCAGTACCTCGGGAAGCCAAATCCTCTACCATCTTGTCCTTAAGTGCTTTCAAAACTTTAGGCGGCGACATCGGATGGTCGCGCAACCTAATACCGACCGCGTCGTGGATCGCATTAGCGATAGCGGGAAGTGGCGGAATGATTGGCACCTCGCCAATTCCCCGTATCCCATAGGGATGATCCGGATTTGGAACCTCAACAATTTCCGTGTTGATAAACGGTACGTCAGAGGCAACCGGCACCCGATAATCGAGGAAACCCGGATTCTCGAGTACGCCCTTGTCGTTGTATATGTATTCTTCGTTTAACGCTGTACCAATGCCCTGCACGGCACCGCCTTGAAATTGACCTTCGATGAATTCTGGATAAACCGCTTTGCCCGCATCCTGAATCAAAGTGTAGCGCAAGATTTTCACTCCGCCCGTGCGGCGATCGACCTCGACGTCGACCACATGGGTTCCAAAGCCGGGGCCTCCTTGTGCTACGTTGATTTCTGCGTGACCGGCGATAGAACCGCCAAACCATGCGGCCTCCTTTGCTAGCTCTGCCACAGTCATCGGCTCAAAATCACCCACATTTGCGCCAGCGGGGCGGGCGCGGCCATCTTCCCAGACAACTTGGTCAGGCTCGACCTCCCATTTCCGAGCTGCAATTTCACACATGCGCGCGATAGCTTTGCGTGACGCTGTTACCGCCGCCATTGAGCCAGCTGCCGTACCTCGGCTACCAGCTGTCATGAAGTTGAAGCCAAGCGCGCTTGTATCTCCAGACATCGTCCGCACTTTCTCGAAAGGTATACCAAGCTCTTCGGCGACAATCATACCAAATGCACTGCGTGACCCGCCGGTCACGTCAACAGTCCCAAAAATCAACGTTGCCGTTCCGTCTTCCCCAATATTGACTGTTGCCGAGGTTTCAGCCCCAAGCGTAAACCAAAAACCAGATGCTACCCCGCGGCCCTGGTCTGGACCCAACTTTTCCTGAAGATGCGGATGCGCCTTTGCACGCTCGAGCGTTTGGATATAACCGACCGGCCCGAGCTTTGGACCGAAGTGGGTCTGCGTTCCCTCCTTTGCAGCGTTTTTTAGACGAAAATCGATTGGGTCCATGCCGCATTCACGCGCCATTTCATCGACCACAGTCTCGACCCCAAATGCCACCATGGGCGCGCCGGGTGCTCGGTAGGCGGCAACCTTTGGCCGATTGGTCGTAACGTCGTGACCGACAACGGAGACGTTCTCAAGATCGTAACGGGTGAACACCGTAATAGTCGCCAACGGAAGTGACGACCCTGCATAGGCCCCTGATTGATAGTTGAGCTCGGCCTGCGCAGCAGTAATGCGACCCTCCTTGGTGCAACCCATCTTGACCCTGACGTTAGTACCGGATGTTGGACCAGTCGCCCGAAACACCTCATCGCGGTCCATCACCATCTTTACTGGCCGATTGCTCTTTTTAGAAAGCACGACCGCTAATGGTTCAAGATAGACGTTGTTTTTGCCGCCAAATCCCCCACCAAGTTCGGTTGGGATTACTTTTACCTTTGAGAGATCCATTTTCAGAAGTTTTGCGATCTGGGCTCGGAATACAAAATGCCCTTGGGTACCCGTCCATACTTCGGCTATTCCGCCTTCCGTGTAGTTGGCAATACTCGCCTGAGGCTCAATGTAACCCTGATGTACCGGCTTAGTATTATACTCACGTTCGATAATGATCTCCGCTTCCTCGAAGCCCTTTTCGATATCACCTAGTTTACTTTCCATACGGGCTGCGATGTTAGAGGGCTTCTCTGGCTTCGGATCTACACCCTTAGTAAATTGGTCTTCGTGCAACACAGGCGCATCGGGCCTCATAGCGTCACGTACGTCGATGACATGTGGGAGCACTTCGTATTCCACCTTAATTAACTTGAGTGCCCGTTTGGCGATTGCATCGCTAATAGCTGCGACCGCGGCCACCGGATGTCCATCATATAAAACGTTTTCGCGTGCCATCATGTTGCGTGTTACATCGCGGAAATTGACCATCAATTCTCCAGATGCAGCGTGTTCCACTTCCATATCTGGAAAGTCATCGCGGCAAACCACGGCCTTAACACCCGGCAGTGCTTCAGCCTCAGACACATCAATTGATATAATATTGGCGCGAGCATGCGGACTGCGCAGCACTCGGCCCATCAACTGCCCGGGCAGTTTTATGTCCGAAGCGTAGCGGGCGCGTCCTGTGACCTTGTCAACCGCATCACCCCGCGCGGTGGGATTAGAACCGATTACTTTTAGATCTTTTTCCTCATAGGGAATCTTAGTTGCAAAGGGGGATGGTGCTCTGCCCATGGATCAGGCTCCTCTCATTTCACGGGCGGCATCCTGCACCGCCTCGATAATTTTATGATAACCGGTGCACCGACACAGATTTCCTGCAAGCCAATACCGTATCTCTTCTTCAGTGGGATCGGGATTCTCCTCCAACAGCGCCTTTGATGCAACGAGCAGACCAGGCGTGCAGATGCCACATTGCAGAGCAATGTGTTCGATGAATTTCTGTTGTAGTGGATGAAGGTCGTCTCCGTCAGCCATTCCTTCGATAGTCTCGACCTTCTTTCCGTTGGCTTCGACACCCATCACAAGGCATGAACAAACTAGGACGCCGTCCATCGTGACGCTACATGCTCCACAATCGCCTGTACCGCAACCCTCTTTAGTTCCGGTCATGTCGAGTTGATCACGAAGCACATCCAACAATGTTTGTGTCGGGTCACACAATAATTCGTGGTTGTCGCCATTGATTGTGGTATTCACATATTGCTTTGCCATCAGGACTTCGCCCTTTCAAGCGCTTTGGTAGTAGCCCTTTGGGCTAGCACACCCGCAACTTCTGTTCTGTACTCTATGGTGCCCCGCTTATCATCAATAGGATTGCAGGCTGCACTCGCTGCTACCGCAAGCTGCTCCAGCGCATCATCATCGACCTTCGTCCCAATAAGTGCGTTAGCCGCATCTTCTACTAGCAACGGCCGGTCCGCCACCGCACCAAGTGCGACGCGAGCCGCCGTGCAGGTGCCATCACTATCTAACGTTAGGTTTACGCCGCAGCCCACCACCGCGATATCCATTTCAGTGCGCGGAGTGAACCGCAAATAGGCGTCGCCGGAATTTGGTGGTCGTTTTGGTAAATTGAAAGAAACCACAATTTCTCCATCAGCAAGGGAGGTCTTTCGCGGCCCGGTAATTATTTCGGCCATGGGAACTTCTCGCCTCCCGTTTGGGCCAACCACGCTAGCAATTGCATCAGCCGCAATCATTGGCGGTACACTATCCGCTGCCGGTGATGCGTTGCATAGGTTACCGCCTACGGTTGCCCGTCCGCGCACTTGAACTGATCCAATCAATCGCACACCATCCATGACACCTGGCCACGCGACGTTGAATTCCGGATTGTCCATCAGTTCCTTTCCAGTAACCGCTGCACCAAAACGCCAAGAGCCGTCCTGCTCTACTACTTCACGCATCTCAGCGATATTTTTTACGTCGACAATCAAGTCGGGTTCGATCTGGTCTAGATGCATTTGCACCAATACATCGGTACCTCCCGCAAATACTTTTGCCACGCCAGTTTCGGCACCAATCAGCCCAATCGCTGCGTCGAGCGTTTCGGGAGCTTCGTATCTCATTTCGGTCAATGTCGCCTCGCAGTTCATACGTTTTACCTTATTTCTTCTTATATATATCATGATCGGCGCTATCTGGTCATCCACTCGGTGAACGATTTGATAATTACACTTTCCCGGGTTAATGGATGCCCTAAACCCTTTTCTAATTGCGGGTAAGATATAGAAACTTAATGTGCGGATTAGCCGGTATAGCTGCATTATCTGATGTGAACCGGGCGGCGGTTCAGGCAATGACAGACTTGATGGTCCACCGCGGGCCAGATGGTGAAGGCTTATGGCTATCTGCCGACGAGCGCATCTGCTTTGGCCATCGTCGCCTTTCTATTATTGATCTTACTGGCCGCGCAGCGCAGCCCATGCAGGATACTACCGGGACTTATACGCTTACCTACAACGGTGAAATATATAACTTCAAGGAAGTGCGCGCTGAACTAGCGGCGTTGGGCGCACAGTTCCGGAGCGATAGCGATACCGAAGTTATTCTCGAGGCCTATCGTACATGGGGCGATGACTGCCTCAGTCGCTTCAACGGTATGTTTGCCTTCGCGCTTCACGATGCCAAAAGAAACCGCATCCTGTGTGCTCGGGATCGTTTCGGAGAAAAACCATTCCTTTTTTTAAGTGGAGCTGGTTTTTTTGCGTTTGCTTCAGAATATAAAGCACTTCTCTCGCTCGAGTGCGTGCGTTCTGATGTTAATAATAGCATGTTCGCACAGTTTTTCGTAACTCCGTCACAGTCTCTGGACCAGGAACGCCAAACATTATTTACTGATATCTCGCAGCTACTGCCGGGCGAAAAGCTGGTCTTGAACGCACAAGACTTGAGCTTTGAAATTTCATCCTATTGGCAGCCACCTCTAGATCCCAACCCAACAGGTCTCTCCGAAAAAGAAGCAATTGATATATTTCGCGATCTTCTTCAAGACTCTGTTCGTTTAAGACTGCGCAGCGACGTGCCAGTGGGTTCCTGTCTGTCGGGTGGTTTAGACTCCGGGTCGATCACCTGTCTCGCCCGCGAATTGATTGGTCAGCACGCAAAATATGATACCTTTACCGGTCGTTTCCCTGAAAGCGATGCCGACGAAGGACCATGGGCAGAAATCATTTCCAAAGTCGCAGGTACCCAAGCACACGAAGTTTTCCCGACAGGAGAAAAATTAGTCGATACCCTTGATAATTTTCTTTGGCTAAACGAGCTACCCGTCGATAGTACAAGCCAATATGCGCAGTGGTGCGTCTTTGAAGCTGCCAAGGACGCGGGCGTAACGGTTTTACTTGATGGTCAGGGGGGAGACGAAATTCTTGCTGGATACGAGCAATATTTTGCGCCTTATCTTGCCACGTACCAGAAAAATAACTCAGATATTGCGCAAGAAGAACGCGCTATCCGCAACCGCTATCCTCTCGCGTTATCCACTCGCGATCAAAGGTGGAAAAATCATCTGCCGCGGGGTGCTAAGAAATTTCTGTCGCGCACATTCGGCAGGGGGTCTAGCGCCTTTCTAGCGCTCGACGCGGGCGTCGCCACTCAAGTGCGAGAAGACGCGGGAACCCCACCTGACGATCTTCATGCAGCACTTCGAAAGGATGCGTTCAGCGGTTTTCTGACAACACTCCTTCGCTACGGCGACCGCAATTCTATGGCGCATTCCCGTGAAGTGCGACTTCCGTTTTGCGACCATCGCATTATAGAATTCGTCGCTACCCTTCCCGTAGAAATGCTAATGGGCAGTGCACAAACAAAATACATACTCAGGCAGGCCATGAGCGGTATATTGCCCGAGTCCATCGTTACACGGTGGCACAAACAAGGTTTCGTGCCGCCAATCACCGGGTGGCTGCGAGGTGATCTCAGAGGGCTGGTGGAGACGATTTTTAACGATAGTTCATTTAATAAAACATCGATTTGGGACCCTGTCTGGTGCAGAAGAGCATGGCGTCGGTTCCGCGCAGGGGAAGCCGAGCTGGCGCCAACAATATGGAAAATTCTTATATCGGAATGCTGGGAAGATCGGTTCCTTAGGAAAATCGCAGCCATGGATAAAATTTCACCGACCATGTAAACTGCGCGTTTATGCTTAGTCACTTTGGGCTTCGCAACTACTAGTAATAGCTTGATCCAACTCCCTCCAAAACCTGTCTGACAAGAGCATGTTTAAAATTGATAAGTTAGCGCGCCTTAAGAAAGTCTAATTGAATGCGTCTTTCCGCATTCAAGATATAAGTTTCTGTGGAATTAAATTCGTCCATCCAAAGGCGTAAGCCCAATTAAAAACTCGTTCAGACTACAAAACGCTTGAGAAAAAACGTTTCAACTTCTCTGTCTGGGTAGACCACGAAAATATCCTCAAACGCTCCAGGTCGATACTCACCTCCTCAGTCCGAAGCCTCGCCAGTCCCGACGCGATCTCCGCTGGGTTTCTTGCAGGAATTAGAGTTCCGCCCACCGCTTCCACGAGGTTTTTAGCCTCCTCACCCTCGTCCGGCACTGCCAGCACAGGCCGGCCCACAGCAATCAATTCTATCAATTTCTGCTGAAAAAGACTGTCCCGATTCCGAGCATACACATTAATCGAGGCACTCCTCTGCAAGCAAGTCAATGCATCGATACTCAAATATCCAAAATCTTTGAAAGTTACGCCACTGTTCGCACGATTTATCATCTCCCGAACCCTGCTACCGTCATTCCCAGCGTAATTCAAAACAACGTTCGCCTTTTTGGAAACGAGGGCAAGGGCTTTTATCAGGAGCCAAATCGAGCTGCCATCGTATATGCTACCACTTAACATAACTCGAAGGTTACCGTTTTCAGCCTCCGGCAGTTTGTTTGTTGGGTCACTAAGGTAACCGCTATATACAACCTCTTTCGCACACGGAAACCAAGCAGCAGCATCATGAGCGTGCGTGTGTGAGAATACTGTCATACCTGACATATCAGCATACCGAGCAGCGATCCTACGCCGAAGACCTATGGGTATGAAGCAGTCCCAGGGGTCCTTGTAATCCGCTATCCACGGGCATTGCGCGGCCCGCGCGAGGTCACGCGCAATGGACCACGCATCTGTATTACCGAACGTTGCGAATATAATGTCGGGACTGAACTGCCTAGTAATGAGAGGAAAAATATTAGATACCCCTGTTCGCCAGTCCCCAAACATGCCTCCTTTTGATAGGTATGATGCACCAATTACTACCTGACGAAATGGCGCCAACATGCGTCCCTCCCGAGCCGCTCGGCGAAGCGGCGTCGCTGAGAGCCGACAAGCTATATGAAATGGCAATGTCCATTCATGCGCCGCCATCCGCGCGCCTAATTCCGCGAGCGTCTCACCCCCATCACTCGGTTTCAAAGGCCCGGTTATCAATACAGCACGATCGCCGGCCGAGGCTAAACAATTTGCAAACTCCCGCATCCGTAATGCCGATACGTGAGCAGTATCAGGATGTGTATGATTTATTAGGACGATGTTCATTATCTAGTTACAGACAGTGTCTTAAGCATTCCTCGATCAGCGGGCCCTATACTTAGTAACGGACTTACAATGTTCCAGAAGGCGTTCGACATGGCTGTCCCAACTGTAATTTTGATTACTAAGCTCACCTGCTGCAACAATTAAGTTTTTTCGGCGATTTGGGTCGCCATCAAGCATTTTTATTGCGTCGACTAATGCACAAACCGAGAGCCCAGGAAAAAAAATAGCCGCATCACCACATACCTCCCGATGCACTTGTGTATCAGATGCCACTATTGGGACAGCAGACCCCATTGCTTCGATCAACGGGTGACCGAAGGTCTCAGACATTGAGGGAGTCACGAAGAGATCGTTGTTAGCATAGAGTCTCGGGAGGTCGGCGTATTCAACATGGCCCAACATTGTGACTTCACCCCGCGCAGCTCCTTGGCGCAAAAGGAATGCGTCTTTTGATCCACCGGGTGCATTCGCTATTTGCTCAAGGTTAGTAGTTAGTGTGAGGTGCGTGACTAAGCCGTTTTCATTTAGGCGGCGAACAGCCTCCGATATAATTCCGGGTTGCTTATGTGCGTAATAAGCAGAAACCATTAGGACACGCAAAATGCCATCCGAACGCCATTCTCTGCGGGACGCTCTTGGTCGAAACTCCCCCAAACGCGTACCATATAAGTTGGTGCTGATCTTTTGCGACAGGTCGTCCGCCCACATCTGGAGCAATTGCCCCGTAGCATCGGTTGGAGTGAGAACCACATCAGAAGACCTCGCGGACGCGATTATAAGGCGGCGGCGCATTATTCGATCAAAAATTTTTCTAGCACCCAGCACAGGAGCAATACTTGCAAGGTAAACGGGATCAAATAACCCCCCCTCGCGGACTAGCAGAATTTGAGGGACCGGGCACCTAATCAGCCCAAAATTCGCCGAAGAATAAAGAATATCAGGTTTCAATCTTCCAACCTCGCGTCGCCACACTATTTGCTCCCAAAGGACACGGGATAAGGGCGACATTTCTGTAACGGGGTAATCAACCGTCTCTATATTCTCATTCAATAACGGACTGCCTGCAGGCAAGGCAAATACAGCGTCCACACCTTTCGCCCGCAGGGATCGCATCAGGTTGCGGGTGTAAGTAATGATCCCACCGCGTCGAGCGGAAAGGGCATTGATCAGTATTCTCATACTGCTTGCCCCATCCCTGTCGCGTCAAGCCTATTCAGAATTCGAGAGATATTCGCTTCGTGCGTGAGCCGCAGTTCTCCCACTCGCCGTCGGCCGCCAGCCGCAATTTCCTCACGTGCTTCTTTTCTCTTTAGCCAGTACTGACATTGCCTCAAAAGCTCGGCGTCGTTGGAAAAATATACTGCTTCACGCAGTTCTCGAAGCAAACCCGTTATTTCCTCATTTCGTTCGTGAATCATGAAACCGCCACACGCTGGTAATTCTATAGACCGGCAGGTTTGAAGATCGCGGTTGGCATGCCGCAGAAAACAAAGATTTACTGGGCTCGCCGCAACGACCTTGGCGAATTCAATGCCATAAGCGGGACGGCCTTCAATCACGAGGTTTTCATGATGATCTCGCATTCGATCCCAACCGTTACCCCATACGCGCACCTGCAAACCGGAACGCGCGAGAAAAAGCACGGATCGCGCCCGTGGGGCTTCGAAGGTGCCGATAAAACTGATGGGGGAGCCAAAGGCCTCCCTGTCCGACGCACTTATGTCAACAGGTCTGTGAGCCTTGGGATCATAGCTATTGTTGACGAATATTACCCGACCAAGTCCAAGTGCAGCCCTCTCCTCGGTTCGATTATTTAGGGATTTAGTCGTCGCCCACAAGTCAATCTTTGGCATAGTTTTATTTAGCCAAATGCTGCGGTTTCGGGGATTCATCATATCGTCCTCAGAATACCAAACGATAGAAATCCTCGGGTAAATCGTTTTCAAGCGTTTCAAAGTCCGAACGCGAATCATATTCGCGGTTTCCAACCATAAAATGTCAACCCTTTCTCTTAGGGACAGGATTGCATCGTTCGCGGCTGCCGGATCACAAGGCAGTCGAATGCGGTATCTGAGACGCGCCATCATAGTCGGCGAGGTCTCATAATCATTTCCGGGAAGCGTGGTCGGGATCGTATGCACCGTATGACCGAGTTGTCGCATTGCCAGAACCCGTTGCGGTGTCCTCGAGGCCGGAAAAGTCTCGCCAACGACTACAATATGACGAGGCCTAGCGGGCGTAATCCGAGCGGTAAGAGCTTCTACCACCTTGGATTTCCGAAAACTCGTCTAATCTTGCAGAGACGGCTCACTTAATCGGTTCCCCCCAGGTGCTGTGCCAAACACCAGCGACATTGTTTTCGAAAGCTGCCCCGCCATACTTCTCCTCCATTAACGCCCTCGCTTTCGTTCCAAGCACCGCCCGTCGACCCCGGTCGGCAATTGTCCATGCAATCGCATTAGCAAGTTCTTCAGGTGTATTGCCCGCTAATTTCCCAGTTACCTCGTCGACAACATAGTCTTCCGGTCCGCCACATCTAGTCGAGACAACGGGCACGCCGCAGGCCATCGCCTGGATTCCCGAGATACCTAGCCCCTCTTGAGACGAAGAAAAAACAAATACGTCCAAAGACCTATAAAAGTTTGAGAGATCGGCTTTAGTGAGCCAACCAGACCATTCGACTTGGCCAGCGATGTCTAGCTTGGCCGCGAGTTCACAAAGCTCTGGTGATTGGTCACCAGTTAATTTCAGTTTTACGGAAATTTTGCGGTGGGCCAGAATAGAAATGGCACGCAACAATAAACCGATGTTTTTTCTAGGATCACCAATACGTCCAGCGAAACCAATCTCCGCCGGCCGCGGCGACTCCAAGGACGGCGTAAACATGTCTAAATCAACTGGCACAGGAACAATACTTATAGCGTCCGGTTGAGCACCTGCCATTATCATGGTTTTCCGTGTATAGCTGCTAATCGCCATGAAACGGCCCGAGCCGGCGAGGATTCGTTTTTCCATCCTGTGCTGAACTGGCCCCAAAATGTAACGGTCGAAAATCCGCCTCGCCACCGGCATTGCCGCACGGCGAGCAACTCTATCCTCCAGCATCGTGCTAGCACACCACGTCATGTGTGGGACACCCAACATAACAAGCGGGTTAGCAACTAAAACCGTCCCACCAACAGCAATGTGTCTATCATGTTCGCGCACGAGATCGCGCCAACGTCGTGTGTTCCTGTAGTACGTGAATTCTAGTTCCGGCATGTAACAGCCAACAGATATCCCGGCAAACTCATCGAAACATTTGACTGACCGAACCGTTGGTCTTCTCCCACTCAATAAGTGCCAACTCGGGACCACCAAATCAGGCTCATCTGTCAGTGTCGCATAATAGGCAATAGTAACTTTATGGCCGAGGCGCTGCAGAAGTTGAGCCATCAACTCTGCCATGGCAGGGACCCCTCCCCGATGAGGCGGCAGTGTTGTTATCAATACAGTGTTAGTCATCGGAGCATATGCGGCTTTTTGGGCGTCGCTAGGCAGGCGGCGCGCAAAGCATCCGCTGTAGCAGTGGCAGTGCGTGAAAGCGAAAACTCCCGAGCCCGAGCTGATGCACTTATACCTAGTTCCTCCCGTAACACTGGGTCGGCGTGCAGTTTTTTTATTGCCCTAGAGATATCCCCCACATTCCTCGGGTCAAACAATAAACCCGCATCTCCAATCACTTCAGGCATGGCGGCAGTATTGGAACAGGCAATGGGAAGTCCAAAAGACATGGCTTCCAAGAGGGGATTGCCGAATGTCTCGACGGTAGAGGGAAAGACAAAAATATGGCAGTTTTCGTAGAGCTCGCTAAGCTCGGGTGGGTTCACGTGTCCAAGAAACTCAACCGCATCTGTGACCCGCAGTGCGTTGGCCATTTCTCGGACACTTCTTGAATAAAACTCATCAATTTCTCGACCTACGATAACAAGTTTAAGCTCAGGGTTTTCTTTATGGACTAATCCGAATGCTTGAATGAGAGTATGATAGTTTTTTTGAATATATATATCTGAAACCGCCAGTATTATTTTTCTATCGATAGTATTATTGCGCCTGGTACCAGGGGGCATTGAAGTTCCGTGATAGATTACGTCCATCTTTCGACGAAATACGCTCCTTAGACCAAATGTTAAGATACGTGCTGCATAGTTCGACACGGCTATTGCACGCTTTGCTAGCAAGAGCGAAACAAATGTTGCCACCGATAGGAGTACCCAGTAGATCATCGGCCGAACACGCGTCGTTAATCGTATTACGGATGTTGCATTACGTAAAAGAATTACATGATTGCGGAGCAGAAGCGGGCCGAAATTGGCCGGCGAAAACACTGCCTCAGCTCCCATACCCCAGGCGATCAAAGGAAGTGAAAACTGTTCCCACCAAAGTGTCTTCCAAAAAGTAGGTTTATGGTCGAAAAGTGTGACGTGAACATTATCACAGATCGGATAAAAAAGTTCGAATTGGTCCGTTTGCAGGAAAAGGTGCAGCTCGAATCCTGGTTGTTGCGCGAGCACAGGCAGCAAGCGTCGGAGGTAAGTAACACCGCCACCGCTCTTTGCATGCGAGCCGTTGATTATGATGCGCAGTGGACGCCCACTTGTTGTCTCCATATCATTTCCCGCAGATAATTTCTTCAACATTGCTAATGCCCCAACCGACCGGCGGAGCTAATCGACCGCTGCTTGAGAGAAACCGAAGAGATCAACATTAATGGGGTTATACAAAGGCCAAATTTTACGATGTTACCAAAATATAAGGCAAAGTCTTGGTCAAAATCGATCCACCATGGTAACAGGGCGAATACCACTACGCGTGTTAAGCCCGGCCGTCGAAAAGCTAGAGCGGTTGCGCCACCCAGAAAAAACAGGAGAATGGATCCGTGGATTAACAATCCTGGGACGCCGCCCTTTATAACGGGTTGCCCCAATAAGGTAATAGACGCGCTGTGGGATGTGAGCGTGGGCATTTTGCAGTAATTGACAGCGTATTCGGCACCTTGGGAAAAATTTGGTTTTTCTGGCCATAAAACTCGTGGTACCAAAATTTTCAGCCAAAACGTTTGTTTCGCCACATTAAAGTCGTCGTCTGCGTGTGACCTGAGCACGTTGTTGAAGCAAAATCCAGTTTCCGTTTGCCGCCAGACCACCTTCGAGATAAAAAGCGCACTCAGTTTTTCTGCCGATAACCTATGAAATTTTTCAATATTTCCGTGCCCCTGATCTCGCACTATTCCCACTAGCTGAAGAATGAGGATGAATAAAAAGACACACAATAGAATACTTGATATGACGCGGCGAAATGAAATCTGCACGGTGGCGATATAATAGATAATCACTGATAGGATCATTAGGATTGGCACCTTGAATTGTTTTGCCAATACCATTGCGACGACAGCGGCGCAGAAGAGTAACAGCACCCCAATACGATAAGATTGTTTTCTGCTCATCTCTAAATGAAGCAGAAACAGCAAGACGAAAGACTGAATTGGGCCGAAAAACGTTTGAAAGAAGGCCGTCATCGACGAGCTGAAGAACACAGTCTGCGTCTGAAAGATAAAAAGGGTTGTAAATAGTGCTGAAAACGCGAACATAAAAGTGCGATAATAATCGCGGCCGGTACCTGTCGCAGGCGAGTTCTCAATGGCATTACCGCAGAGTATTCTTATCGATGCGTGTAACGTCAGCCCCACCGCGCTAAAAGTTAGAATCCAGCTTTCCGCCTGACTGCCGAAATATGACATTATAACCAACCTGGGCAAAGCGAGATACAAATTTTTTTCAGAAGGCACCTCAAGCGGGTCGAACCAACCAAGCACCTGATGAAGAAAACTTGGTATGATAGAAAAGGCCATTAACACAACGAAAGCCAATAGGAAGGCTGGAGAAAGCAAAAAATTGCGCTCGCCGTGACGTAGTTCAAAACAGAGCTGGAACGCAAAAAGCCCCGCCAGTAAAATCCTTCCAAGCTCAGGCGGCAAAATTCGAGACGCGAGTAAAATCGCCAGCAGAGGGGTGACACTGATTATTACAGCCTGCAATGGCACACAGACACGATACCGGCTGGGGGAGAACAGCGGTTGATTTGACCTCATCATCGATTGCCATTTACGCATGCAATAGATGAATCAACCAACTGAGCCCCCTGGTCAAGAAATAGCTGACATAGGTTTAAGAAAACCTTCAACCACAAACCATCCGGTTTTATTGGGGAATAAAACGATCGCCACGAGATCCAAGCGCAGAAAAAGCTGGATCCGTTAGCCGGTGCCTACACGTTTTATTTGTCGGATTATCAATTTGCTTATATGCGTTTTCGCTTGAATGATGGGAAATAAGCCGAACGCCACTTCTCTGATCTATATTTTACTCGCACTTATAGGGAAAAGGAGTCGACCTAGTGCGCCCGACGGAGACTAGCCACAAGCCAATGACCTCTTCCAAATTTGTTGCCGAAGTTATCGAGTGCAATCGGTCCCCAATAACGAACTAATGTCTTCAATCCAATCTCAGATAACGGAATACGCCGCAGCAACCCATCATAAAACCAAGGGTAATAATCCCTATTCCCCATGGACACCGACCGCAGTGAAATTACGGTAAAACCGGCGCTTTTTGCAACTATCTCGAGAGCACGTGGTGTAAACCCTAATGGATGAAAGCCTGGGGACATAGGCAATGCGAGACGTGGCAGGGTAACGCGCTTGCGGCGAAAGCTGTTAACTAACGAATAAGTCAATGAGGCCGCGTTCGGGACGATAACTACTATAACGCCTTCTGAGTGCAATGTTAGCCGCATCTCGCGGAGGAAATTGACTGGAAAAGGAACATGTTCAAGGACGTGAGATAACCGCACGACGTCAACGCTGCCTTTGGCTATTTCATTTAAGCCAGAGACAAAAAAAAGGTCAAAAGCCGCTTTAGCGGCGGCGGCCGCATGAGGGTTACTATCGTGCCCCATCACCTTCCACCCACGTTCTCGCGCTGCGGCCAAAAAAACCCCTCCGCCGGCACCTACATCCAACAGTTGCCTTCTTTCAGTCATCTTTTCCAGTTGGGCGAGCTGCCGATTGAACATAGGGCGCATTTGAGCAAGTGATTTCTTCAGCACAACGCCACCGTTTTCACTTAGATCCCTCCACCAATCAGAGTCTTTTGGTAACTGCGCCCGAACACTTTGTTCATAAAATAGAAGCGAGCATTCATGACAACGAAATACAGCCTCGCCCTTGGTAATACCAATGACGCTACTCACCGACTCACACCCTGGACAGACTGCCGTTTGCGTTTCAATCATACCTAGCGATGGCTCCGTATATACTTTCCTAGGTTGAATTACAGATACAACTTCACTGGTTTAAGGTTTGCGTTTAACCAATAAAAGGCACTTTTTGAACTCAAATTTCTGCCCACGGCTGCCTAAAACGTGGGGCGCCACCGAGTGCGTGAACCACAGTAAAATTGGATACGCCTCAGGGTCCCCGGATAGGCAAAAGACCGACATTCAAAACTCAATTAAGGTTTTCAATTTTTTTAAGTCTAACGCCAGAGCGCCACAATTTATTGAATCCTAAAGAAACCTTTTTCCCACCCTCGTAAATTTGTGACTGCCATTGCCCATGACTACAATCCGGCTACAGAGACCGCGATGGCTTACCAAAACAAACTTTAATCATCCGACAATTTTCAAAGGATAAACAACCAATCGTAATTCAATTTAGCGATGTCCCGTCAAATTGCCATCAAATGCGACAGATAGATGAGCCATAGCTAACATAGACGTCGGTTTGATTCAAAAATGGAATGTTATAACATTATTCTAAATATTTCCCTCATTGCGTACGAGAGTAATTTATCAACATGAGAAATCTTGAAACTCTGCATCGTAATCAACTGCCAAACGTCACGGACCTAGATCCCTTGGCTTTGGATGCCCACAAAACAATTGCTTATGAACATCCAAAAGTACTTGCGACCATTCTCCGAGACCAAGTCCAACTCTCTATATGGAAACGAACTCTTCCACTTTGCCTAACAACCTGGCTAAACAACCTTCCAACTCATCAACTGCCAAATTTGCGTATCCTTGCAAGACACTCTGAGCTGAAAGAGCAATTGGAACGTGCCCTTGACCATTGTGAAATGCCCGAGGGCCCGATGCGTCGTATTTTTGTGACTGATATCGGTGAGTTAGTTTCCCATTTTGCGGCAATTGTGGACGATGATTATGTTGATATCCGCTTGGAAACGGTAACACATAATAGCTGTTGGAAGTTCCATCGAGATTATGTTGAGGCGCGCCTATTAACGACATACCTTGGACCAGCAACAGAATGGGTTCAGCCCGACTACAGTGACCGCGCGCTTCTAGAACAAATGAAATATTCAGGGCCGATTGAACGCATGAAAACACATCATGTGTCCATTTTTAAAGGTAGTTGCCTTGGAACTGATAGTGGCGTCGTCCATCGCTCACCGCCAATTGCCGGCACAGGTCAGACTAGGGTTTTGCTCTGCTTGAATAAGCAAACCGCCACTTCGCCCGCCCCAACCGAATAGTTATTTCATTAAAATGGCGGAGAGAGAGGGATTCGAACCCTCGAAACGGTTACCCGTTTACTGATTTAGCAAACCAGCGCCTTCAGCCACTCGGCCACCTCTCCGCCGGGGAGCGGTGTGATTTTCACGCTGTATGCAGCACCGTGTTTAGCCGAGCCGCGTCTACGGTGTCAATCAACTGCGAACTGGACGGCATGAAGATATAGCCCACGGTAGCTCAAATAGAGTTGTCCCCTTCGTCGAGCACCACATTCAGAATAGCTGTCTGGCCGTTACAAACCGCTCTCTGACCCTCTTGTATGGCATTTTCCAGCTCAATGAGCCTATCTACTTTGCGGCCATAGAAACCAAAAGCTCTTGCGAGCTCTGCATAATCCATATCTGTAATAGTATGACCAACCGATGTGCTGTTATTCGCCGCTAAACCGTTAGGATAGTAGGAGTGATGCTCTTTTCGCATAGCGGAATAACCCATATTATTGAAAATCACGACAAAGATAGGGAGTTCTTCATGTTTTGACAGCGTGAGGCTCTGAACAACGGGGTTATACATGAATGATCCATCGCCTATGACTGAAACAACAAAACAATCGGGCCGAGCAAGTTTTGTCCCCAGCGCCAGACCAAGTCCCTGCCCCAGGCCGCCGGTCGCGGCAGTGTAAAACGACCGTGGTCCTCTGTAGTCAAGATGACGGATTATTATCGGACGATGTGTAATTGTTTCATCAACGAACACTGCATCGTCGGGAAGCAACGCGCTCAGCGTCGCGCATAAACCGATTGGTGTGATCGTCTCTTTTGCGAGTCCGTCAGCTTCGATAGCTTTATTTCTGGCTACCATGTCATTATGTGCTTTGGACCATTTTTCCCAACGCAGGGAAACTTCTGCCTCTACAACCCTATTACAGATAATGGAATTCAAGGACTGTAGCGTGGCAATCGCATCGCCTTCGAGAAAAATGTCGGCCTGAAGACTCTGATGCACCATGTGGGGGCGGAATGGCGTTTCATCGATATTGACAATCTTTGCGTTCGCGGGTTTGGCACTAGGCGGCGTCCATGGCGCGCGGGCTCGCAGTGTCAGCACTACATCGCAATCTTTTAGATAATCTGGCTCCCCCATACCCTGGTACATGGGATGCTCCTTGGGGAAGTTCGTGAAATCGAGCCAGCGGCATTCCGATACAGGAATTGCCAGCATTTCTGACAGCTCGACCGTCGCCGAATAGCCAGCAGGATCGCGGCCAATGGACTCAGCGACGATCGCAGGATTTTTTGCATTTAGCAGCATATCAGCAACCGCCTCAATGTCTTCCGCGGGCGGAACGGGTTTGGGCGCTGGAGGCACAGCGCGGGGGGCTTGAGGTGGCGTCCAGTCGTGTAACATAGTTTCGATCGGCACCGACATATATACCGGCCCCGCGGGCGATCGCTGTGCCATCTCACCAGCGCGTATCAACTGTTCATAAAGTGTATGCTGGCTGCTCACGGACTGCGACCACTTGGTGATGCCGCTGGCAAGTACCGTCGGGCCGCCCACAACAGACAACACACCGTGCCATTGCGGACCAGGATCGAACCCGTCATGTTCGCTGTAGGATAACGATTCACCAGACACAACGACCATCGGCACGCTCTGCCGGTACGCCGTATCGATACCGATTGAGCCCTGCAGCAAACCAACGCCAGTGTGCAGCATCACAGCTTGCATGCGTCCGGTCATAACGGAATACCCAATAGCAAGGTCGACAGCGAGGGTTTCGTGTGCGCAATTCAGATATCTTGGCCCTTCGGTTTTTTCTCTTTCTTGGCGCGCGAAGGCTTCCCAGACAGAACCCCATTCGGAGCCAGGAGATGCAATAACATAATCAATATCTAGTTGACGAAATGCTTCCAAGATCGCCTCGCCACCATCAATATAGTTTTTCATTTGCCATATCCCCGTTGCGCAATTTATTGGGTAATGAAGAGAGATTATCTTGCAACTATGGCAGAGGAAAGATGCTGAAAGTGTGTTTCGAAACAACCGAACCACTCTGTCATCTCAACCAGGATACCTGCAAAATTCAGCCCAAAAAGAATTCCGCCGAAGTGAATATTAAAGAAATGTCTGGTGGGATTTCTATTCCGCGCCTGACTTTCGAGGAGTGGTCGAATGCTACTGCACCAGTGCTGAATGCTAGGTGTTTTAACCGGTTCGGGCTCCAACAAATTATTTACCGCAATTCAAAAGAACACGCGACATCTGCGGTAAAATCCGTGTCACTTTATACTGAAAACACCCTATCGGCAGCGATCTTTAAGGAGCAAAGACCGTGCACCACCTGACCGCACCGTGCGCGCACTTATTCAATGTCGACAGCCGAAGCGTCCTCTGGGTGTTAATGAAGAAGATCAAACGCTTGGCCAGGGTTGGACCCAACCTGCCAGATCAGCCATCGGACCGCCCTCCGGGGTCTGAGCTTATCCTACGTCAGCAACATGCCAGTTTAGATTAATTTTATAGTAAACCTAAATCAAACCGAACGCGTCGGCTGGTATCGATAATATGCGTCCGGCGGACCAGGCAGCATCCTTCCAGCGTTATTGGAACCATACGTATTCTAGACGTACGAAGGAGGACCCCCCATGAATTTTAACAGCATAATAACGCACCATTAGATAGGATTGATAACGCGGAAAAAGGGGCCCACGGAGGAAAGGCTATCCGTCCAATTTTTTGAGCAAAAGCTCATTTACTGCTCGAGGGTTAGCCTTACCATTCGTGGCCTTCATAACCTGGCCAACGAACCAGCCGACAACCTTCTCGTTACCACCCTTGTACTGTGCGACCTGAGCAGCGCCATTGGCGATAGCCTCGTCGACCGCAGCCTCGATGGCACCAATATCGGTAACCTGCTTCATTCCGCGCTCTTCGACAATCTTTTCCGGGTCGTCACAGGTCTCAAACATTACTTCAAACACATCTTTAGCTAGTCTGTTGGACACGGTTCCGTCGCTAATTAAATCGATAAGACGGCCTAATTGGCCCGCCGACACAGGCGATCGGGCAATATCAGTATCGGTCCGGTTGAGTGCACCAAATAATTCTCCCATAATCCAATTAGCGGAGATCCTGGGGTCGCGGCCTTCAGTCACTTCTTCGAAAAATTCAGCAGTTTCGCGCTCTGCTACCAATGTTCTGGCATCGACGATGCTCAGCCCGTAATCAGCTATGAAACGGCGTTTCTTGCGGTCCGGCAACTCCGGCAGTGTTTCACGTATAGCATCAACCCAACTCTGCTCAAATTCCAACGGCAGCAGATCGGGATCCGGGAAATACCGGTAGTCATGCGCTTCTTCCTTTGAGCGCATTGACCGAGTTTCGCCGCGGTCGGGATCGAACAGCCGGGTTTCCTGGTCAACCGCCCCGCCATCCTCAATCACCTCGATTTGACGCTGAGCCTCATAATCAATCGCTTGACGAATGAAGCGAATGGAGTTCACATTCTTGATCTCGGCCCGAGTACCGAAGTCGCTACCCGGTCTCCGAACCGAAACGTTGACATCCGCGCGCAAACTGCCCTCCTGCATATTTCCATCGCAGGTTCCAAGATAACGCATGATGGATCGGACCTTTTCGACATAAGCACCAGCCTCCTCGGCCGAACGAATATCGGGCTCCGACACAATCTCCATCAAAGCGACACCCGACCGGTTCAGATCAACCAACGTCTTAGCTTGGTCTTGGTCATGCAACGACTTACCCGCGTCCTGCTCCAGATGCAGCCGAGAAATTCTTATGGTGCGGCTAGTGCCATCTTCCAAGTCGACCTCGACCTCGCCCGGACCAACAACAGGATCGAGATATTGTGAAATCTGATAACCTTGCGGCAGATCTGGATAGAAGTAGTTTTTCCGGTCGAAAATTGATTTGAGATTGATTTGAGCATTGAGACCAAGGCCCGTTCGTACCGCCTGCTCCACGGCCTTTTCGTTTATCACCGGCAGCATGCCCGGCATTGCAGCATCTACGAGCGCTACCTGTTCGTTCGGTTCGGCGCCGAACTCCGTTGACGCCCCAGAAAAAAGCTTAGACTTTGAAGTCACTTGAGCATGAACCTCCAGCCCGATCACGACTTCCCAGTCGCCAGTACGACCCTGTATTAGGCTCATTGTGGACCCACTCCTCTCATAAGCCACGCAACAAACAACGTAAGTAGGGCATAAGCGCAGCTCCGGAAAAAATACAATCGTCCCATCCGCATCCAATAGGCGCGGGTCTCCCTTTTGCGGTACTCCGTCGCCAACTTCTTTGCCCGCATGTTATCGAACTTCTCCCACGTTATCCTGTACATCTCGTACATCGGCCAAGCCTGAACCCCTGCGCAGGCAGCAAAAGCTGCAAGCACACCCTGGTTGGTAAACGTGAATATCTTCCATCCTATCAGACCAAGACTAATATGTATCAGGACGTACCAAACAGTTTGCATCTGCATATTGCAGCCTCATCTTTGTCCAGGCCGGGCTTTGAAATCTGCGGCATCTTCAAGTGCCTGCGCGGCTCGCAAAAGCGTTTCTTCATCGAACGCGCGACCGATCAGGTGCAAGCCAAGGGGTAGTCCATCATGGGACAACCCAGCAGGGACAGAAATCGCCGGTAAGCCCGCCAATGAAGCGGGGACAGTAAGCACATCATTCAAATACATTGCGATTGGATCATCCGACTTTTCGTCCATCGCGAAAGCAGCGCCCGGTGTTGTAGGTGTGAGGATAACATCACACGCTGCGTACGCGTCGCGGAAATCTCTCGCGATAAGAGCGCGAACTTTTTGTGCTTTCAGGTAATAGGCATCGTAATATCCAGACGAAAGCGCAAACGTGCCTATTAGAATTCGCCGCCGAACTTCCCGTCCGAAACCGCCGGCGCGGGTGTTTTCATACAACTCCGTTAGATCACTACCCTCTTTGCGCTGTCCAAAGCGCACACCATCGTAGCGGGCGAGATTGGACGAGGCCTCCGCCGGCGCGATGATGTAATAGGCCGGCAAAGCATATTTCGTATGTGGCAGGCTAATGTCGACTAGCTGCGCACCTGCACCCCTAAGCCATGATTTACCCTGCTCCCAAAGAAACTCTATTTCTGGGTCCATGCCATCAACCGCGTATTCGCTGGGTATTCCGATCCGAAGCCCCTTAACTCCGTTGTTGAGCACTGACTCAAAATTGGGTGTGTCAATGTCAGCGGATGTCGAATCCATCGGGTCGAACCCAGCCATGCCGCCCAACAGGATCGCCGCGTCACGCACCGTGCGCGTCATGGGACCGGCCTGGTCAAGCGAGGAAGCAAAGGCTACGATCCCCCAGCGCGAACAACGCCCATACGTGGGCTTCATACCGACGATTCCGCAGAACGCGGCTGGCTGCCTGATTGAGCCCCCGGTATCGGTACCTGTTGCGCCTAGACATAATCGACCAGCAACCGCAGAGGCCGATCCACCGGACGATCCGCCAGGCACTAGCGGTTTATTATCGCTACTACGACGCCATGGGTTTTCTACACTGCCGAAATAACTTGTTTCATTCGAAGACCCCATCGCAAATTCATCTAGATTTGTTTTGCCGAGCATAACGGTACCGGCAGCACGCAGATTGGACGTCACTGTGCTTTCGTAGGGCGGAATAAAGCCCTCCAAAATATGAGATGCGGCCGTGGTTTGGACACCGTCGGTACAAAACAGATCCTTGATAGCTATGGGAATACCATCCAGCGGACTGAGAGTTTCACCTTTGGCGCGTCGCGCGTCTGACGCGTCGGCATCGGCGAGTGCACGGTCTGGCGTTTCAGTGATGAAGGCGTTGAGGTAGCGCTCTTCCTCGATAGCCTCAAGAAAAGCGTTGGTCAGGTCGCGCGCCGACAATTGGCCTGCTGCAAGTGCATCGCGTGCATCGGCAATTGTTATATCGCGCAGATCTGAAGACCCTGCCATTATTCGACCACTTTGGGCACGGAAAACATCCCTTTCTGCAGATCGGGAGCGTTGACCGTTACCTTTTCGGGAATGCCGCCATCGGTCACCTTATCCGCTCGCCAGCGCTGTTTCATATCTGAGACCGATGCTAGAGGTTCAACGTTTTTAGTATTTACCTCGTCCAACAGTTCAATCCATCCGATTATATTGGATAGCTCGCCTGCGAGCGTATCCAGTTCGTCCTCAGGCACTTTTATGCGTGCCAGTCGCGCCACCCGAGTCACCGTTTTCTTATCAACAGACATGTCGTTGGAATCTCCTGCGAAAGCGCGCGAAAATTATCACTGGACCTTATTCCCGGCAAGAACACTTCCCGAAAGCCACAGTCCCGGTTATGAACGCGCACATGATTATAGGTGACATACAAACCTTTTCTCTGCGGCTTGCCGACCACTCCGCACTAATAGGCCTCGATCTCGGGAAAAAGACAATTGGCATGGCGATCTCAGATGACGGGCGAAAAATTGCATCTGCGCTCAACACGATACGACGGACGCGATTCACCCAAGACGCGGAATTTTTGTTGAACATCGCAGTCG
This sequence comes from uncultured Alphaproteobacteria bacterium, assembly GCA_913046035.1. Classification (GTDB taxonomy): domain Bacteria; phylum Pseudomonadota; class Alphaproteobacteria; order MPNO01; family UBA830; genus UBA830. The sequence continues at coordinate 23,093 of CAJWSW010000021.1, forward strand.
AATACGGTGTCGGTGGATTTATCCTCGGCTTGCCGTTGAATATGAACGGCACTGAGGGACCTCGCTGTCAATCCGTCCGGCAGTTCGCGTCCAATCTGTCGGAAAAGACCGATATTCCCATGGCGTTCTGGGACGAACGCCTCTCGACACAAGCGGCAGAACGCCACCTAATTGCAAGTGATGTCTCACGAAAACGGCGCGCTAAAGTCATCGATAAGCTGGCAGCACAATTTATCTTGCAAGGTGCCCTTGATTTCATGCGAAACATCAAACACTAGCTTAAACCAGAAATACTCGTTGCCGTGTTTGGCAACACGATTTTTAGCTTGGAAAAAATTTCCTTTATCGCTCCCCTCTTCAGTTTACCTTCTATTCTTCTTGATTTCGTTATGAGCACTTGTTTGCCCAACTATCGTTAATCAGTTCTAATCAACGACGGAGTTTCAGAACAGAAAATGCAATCACTGCTTTGCATAAAAAAATGAATGCAGGGGTCTTACTCTTTAGATTAGAAAGAAATTATGTTCTACGAAATCGATAAAAATGATCACGGCCTGCCTTACAATCCAATTAAGGCTTGCGTGGTGCCGCGACCCATCGGTTGGATCACATCCATTAGCCACGATGGATTGGTTAATGCGGCCCCTTACAGCTTTTTTAATATTCTTAGCTACGCCCCACCGTACGTTGTTTTTTCCGCCGGCGGACATGCGGAGGACCAGAAAGAAAAGGATTCAGTCGCCAACGTCCGCCTTACAGGCGAATTTGTATACAATATGGCTACCTGGAACCAGCGAGAGCAGATGAATAATACTGGGTTAATTGTCGACCGAAAACTAAACGAGATGGCCGAGACCGGTTTAAGGCCCCTGCCATCAAAACTTGTGGCTCCACCGCGTATTGAAGGCGCCCCCGTGCATTTGGAATGCAAGTTACATGAGATAATTGATCTGCCGGGGCACGACGCCGTATCGACCCATCAGGTGGTCTTCGGGGTGGTGGTCGGTGTACATATAGCCAACGATGCCATTACTGATGAAGGTATCTTCGATGTGGCTCGTTATAAGCCGTTATCACGTCTGGGATACAAGGACTATGCGTGGACTGATGACAGTGTAATCTTTCAAATGGAAAAACGCACACCAGAGGATACATTTGGTAAGCCTGAGCCAGCGGAGATATAGGCTTCAACGAGCTGCAGATTTCCTGCAATCGCTCGGACGTTGTGCCACAACAGCACCCGGGGGCTCAGGTTGGGGACAGAAATTCATCCATTCGAAGGCCGTCAATACGAATCGGTACCGTGTATAGCCGCTTGCCGGGTACCGTCCTGGAAATTATAACAACTTTTTATGGTTGAACCGGCACCCGCGACCGACCTCCAGCCGCTGAGACGACATATCCTCGGCATGGAAGGTGTCCCCAAAGAAGAGATTGAAATCCTTCTAGACCTGTCGGAATCCTACATAGATCAAAACCGGCAAGACGACAAAAAAAGCTCAATTCTCCGCGGCCGCACCTTAATCAACGTTTTCTTCGAGAATTCCACCCGAACACGGACATCATTCGAACTCGCAGGAAAACGCTTGGGTGCCGACGTAATAAACATGTCAGTTTCCTCCAGCGCGATTAAAAAAGGTGAGACACTCATCGACACTGCAATGACGCTAAATGCAATGCACCCCGATGTACTTACTGTGCGACATGCTGACTCAGGCGCTGTCCAGTTGCTAAGCGAAAAAGTTACATGCTCAGTCCTTAATGCAGGTGACGGAAGCCATGAGCACCCCACTCAAGCGCTGCTGGACTCTTTGACAATCCGCCGGCGGAAGCAAAAACTGGAAGGGTTAGTCGTTGCAATCTGCGGCGACATTATTCATTCCCGAGTTGCCAGATCGAACATCTATCTGCTCAACACAATGGGTGCAAAGGTGCGTTTAGTGGCGCCAAGAACACTTCTTCCGGATGCAATCGAGAATTTCGGGGTGGCGGTGCATCACAATATGGAGAGTGGTATTCGCGATGCCGATATAATTATGATGCTGCGCCTCCAGACCGAACGAATGCAGGGATCGTACGTTCCATCGACCCGCGAGTATTTCCGGTTCTTTGGGCTCGATCGTGAGAAGCTAGCAATCGCTAAGCCGGATGCGCTCATCATGCATCCAGGCCCAATGAATCGCGGCATAGAGATCGACTCCGAATTAGCAGATGATATCAATCGCAGCGTCATCCACGAGCAGGTAGAGATGGGCGTCGCTGTGCGAATGGCTTGTCTCGACATCGCAACTCGGAATCTATCGCGTGATAGTGCTGGTAATGGCTAGTGACCGATAGAACCGCATACATCAATGCACGAGTGTTAGATCCGGCGACCGAGACGGATAGGATGGGTAGCGTTTTAGTCTTGGGGAATAAAATCGTTGAATGGGGTACTGGGTTGTTCGAAAACGGTATTCCTGAAAATGTGCGCATTGTTGACTGCCATGGCTACTGTCTCGCACCGGGACTGATCGATATGCGGGTCCATTTGCCAGAACCGGGTGGTGAACACAAAGAGAGTTTTGAAACGGCCAGTGCCGCCGCTGCTGGCGGCGGCGTCACGTCGATTGTATGTCTGCCCGACGCACAAACTCCCATCGACAATATTTCCGTGCTTGAATTCATAGCTAGGCGCGCCCGCGAAACTAACATTGTCAAGATATACGCTTATGGCACAATTACGCGTAATCGCGCCGGCAACGAATTATCCGAATTCGGTATATTAGCAGAAGCAGGTGCCCTTGCGTTCACTGATGGTGATAAAGCATTAGCGGATGCCTTGGTGATGCGTCGAGCGCTGTCATACGCCGCCACATTCAATTTCCTTATAATCCAACACCCTGAAGAACCTAGGCTGGCGCTTAATGGGCAAATGAATGAGGGTGAAATGGCGACGCGGTTGGGGCTAGCCGGAATCCCAGCAGCGGCGGAGGTAATGATGATCGAACGCGATCTGCGCCTCGTAGAAATGACCGGTGCACGTTACCACGCCGCACATATTTCTACGGCTGCTTCGGTGAACGCGATAAGAAACGCAAAAACACGCGGGCTCCCTGTAACTTGCGATACGGCACCGCATTATTTCACGCTAACGGACTCCTCGGTGATGGACTATCGAACCTTCACCAAGGTCTCCCCTCCATTGCGAGACGAAAAAGATCGTTTAGCGATCGTTGAAGGAGTTCTTGACGGCACTATAGACATGATTGGTTCGGACCATCGACCGCAAGACCAAGACTCAAAACGCCTTCCTTTTCTGCAGGCGGAAACAGGCATTGTCGGGCTAGAAACTCTGCTACCACTCACATTGGCGTTGCATCACGTTGAGAATGTGCCGCTTATAGACCTGATCAGACGGCTTACCGCTGCACCCGCGAACCTTCTGGGCATGAAGGAGGGGCGGCTGGGTATTGGCCTTCCCGCAGATTTTACAATATTTGATCCCGATCACAGTTGGACGATCAAAGCAGATAATTTGCGAAGCAAATCGAAGAATACTCCGTTCGATGGACATACTGTAAAAGGAATGGCGATGTGCACAGTAGTCGGGGGTCGACACGTCCATTCCCTAATTGATTAACCGTGATCGATCCGATTAGTTGGGCCTACAGTTGGCCATATATTGCAGCCGCATTTGCCGCTGCATACCTCCTCGGCTCTATCCCATTTGGGCTCATCCTGACAAATCTCTCGGGCGTGGGAGATCTCCGCAAAACAGGGTCGGGTAACATCGGGGCCACTAACGTTTTGCGAACCGGTAATAAGAAACTAGCCGCAGCCACACTCCTGCTAGACGGAGCAAAGGGCGTCGTCGCTGTTTGGGTCGCAAAGTTGTTTGGTCCTGACATAGCGATCGTTGCTGCTACCGGCGCGTTTCTGGGACACCTGTTCCCCATTTGGCTTAAGTTTCGCGGTGGCAAAGGCGTCGCTACTGCACTCGGAATTCTTCTTGCACTGTGCACCCCAGTTGGCATTCTTGCTTGTGGCTCATGGCTTATAGCAGCGATTGTTTTCCGCTATTCGTCGCTTGCGGCGCTAATGACCATGACGGCAGTTCCATTTTATATGTGGTACCTTGCCGATCCACAGCGGGCAGAATTTGCTGCGGTGATGGGGGCACTGATTTGGATCAGACACTGGAAAAATATTTTCCGGCTCGTTCAAGGTGTTGAGCCACGGATCACTACGAGGCACAAAGAATAACCGCACTTCATGGCAGGCTATCGGATTCTATTCAAACCATCGCCGTATAAACAATTAATTTCACATGAATCAACAAGAGCACTCGATTGATACAATCCACCATAGGTTGAGCTGAAGTATCGGAACCGAAATTCCTCAAGCAATTGCAGATACCGAGCCATCGCAGTGCTGCTAAAGATCTGATTTGCGGCAAAAATTCGACAAGAATCGCAAAAATAGAAACCCAGGATGATCGGGTTCATTTCCACAAGGTGTTGACGAACCCGTTTACGGGTGCCACATGTCGCCGTTTCGGTGCAAAATAAACATTTGAGAATGAAGCTTATAGGACAAACAGAGCGAGTTTCGGGTAGTCAAGTTGTACTGATTTTATGAAAAAACCTGCAGCCAATCGGTATGCGGAACATCGAACGTAAACAAACTCTTGGTGGCCATGGACGTAGTCGTCGTTGAATCGCCTGCTAAGGCAAAGACAATTAACAAGTATCTAGGCCCAGATTATAAAGTTCTGGCAAGTGTAGGCCACGTCCGCGACTTGGTATCGAAAGATGGGTCCGTTCAGCCAGACGATGGCTTTCGCATGGTATGGACGGTGGACCCAAAAGCAGAACAGAATATCCGAGCTATTCAGGATGCGATCAAAGGAGCTGAGCATCTTTACCTCGCTACCGATCCGGACCGCGAGGGTGAGGCAATTTCTTGGCATGTCCAAGAAATATTAAACGAGCGCGAAGCTTTAGACGGCATAGATGTCAAGCGGGTTGTTTTCCACGAGGTTACAAAAAACGCGGTGATTGAGGCACTGGCTAATCCACGCGAGCTAAACCAAGAACTGATAGACGCTTATTTAGCGCGCCGGGCTTTGGATTACCTGGTAGGTTTCAGTTTATCGCCAGTGCTATGGAGAAAGTTACCAGGCTCGCGCTCGGCCGGCCGCGTCCAGTCAGTCGCATTGCGATTAATCTGCGAACGTGAGGCCGAGATTGAAATCTTTAAGGCGAAAGAATATTGGACCATCATTTCGGAATTCGCGACCGGTGATGGTAAGAAGGTTCCTGCGCGCTTGACCCATCTACAAGGTAAAAAGCTCGGCCGATATGATATTGCAACCAAAGATGGGGCTGAGGCCGCGGCTACAGAAATAAAACGACACAATTATCAGGTCACAACAGTCGAGCGAAAGACGGTAAACCGCCGCGCCGCGCCACCCTTTACTACCTCTACAATGCAGCAGGAATCATCTCGTAAACTTGGATTTGGAGCAACCCGCACGATGCGGACGGCACAGAAATTGTATGAAGGAGTTGATATCGGTGGCGAGACCGTAGGACTAATAACTTATATGCGAACGGACAGCGTGAACATGGCTCAGGAGGCAGTCGTTGCGGTCAGGGCAGCGATAGGACAAGACTATGGCCATGAATATGTTCCGGGTTCGCCGAATTCCTATCGCAATAAGTCGAAAAATGCGCAGGAGGCACACGAAGCTATCCGCCCCACTGACTTTTCCCGTCGTCCGAACGAAGTGCGACGGTATTTGGGCGAAGATGAGAGTAGACTGTATGAGTTAATCTGGAAACGCGCCGTCGCCAGCCAAATGGAAGCCGCTCAAATGGAACAAGTTGCGATCGATATCGCATCATCGGATAATAGTACGGTACTTCGTGCAAACGGCTCGGTCGTCAAATTCGACGGCTTTTTAAAACTTTACCAGGAAGGGCAAGACGAGAACGCCTCAACCACTAATGAAGACGAGGCGGACCCCAAGGAACGTGGACGTATTTTGCCGCCTGTGTCAAAAGGAGATGCTCTGGCTCTTGGCCCCGTTACGCCGGAACAACATTTTACTAAGCCACCACCACGCTATACTGAAGCCAGTTTAGTGCGGAAAATGGAAGAGCTTGGAATCGGACGTCCATCTACCTATGCCTCAATCCTTCAAGTACTACAGGACCGAAACTACGTCATTTTAGAGCAACGCCGTTTCACGCCCCATGACCGAGGCCGAATGGTCGTAGCATTCCTCGCTGAGTTCTTTGAACGCTACGTTGAATATAGCTTTACTGCTGATCTGGAAGACCGCCTTGATGATGTTTCCAATGGCGAGATCGAATGGAAAACACTATTGAGCGATTTTTGGGAAGCTTTTTCGGCTGCTATTGAAGACACCAAGGAACTGCGAATTACTCATGTAATCGATAAGCTCGATGCCGAGCTCGGACCGCATTTTTTCCCCAAAGGTGAAAATGGATCAAATCCTAGAAAATGCCCGAGCTGCGAAGACGGTCGGCTGGGTTTAAAGCTTGGTCGTAACGGCGGATTTATCGGGTGTTCTAACTATCCAGATTGCGGCTACACAACCACACTCCGAATTGTGACAGGCAACGAAGACGAAGACGAAGTATTTACAGGCCCAAAGGAATTAGGCAGCGATCCTGCAACTCAACTCCCTGTGTCCATGCGCAAAGGACCTTTCGGGATTTATGTTCAACTCGGCGAAGCAGAAAAAGGTTCAAAGGAAAAACCGAAGCGCCAGTCGCTGCTGCGCGGGATGATGCCATCAGAAATAGACCTGGACTTGGCGCTTACGCTCCTATCTCTGCCACGCCCAGTCGGTCAGCATCCAGAAAGCGGAGACATGATTGTGGCCGGCGTAGGGCGGTTTGGGCCCTACCTAAAGGTTGGGGACCGGTACGTTAAACTTGGGCAAGATGACGATGTTCTTTCAGTCGGCCTCAATCGAGCGGTAACGATTATCGCTGAAGCACCCGCCCGCAAAGGTGCTGTAAAAAAAACAGGTAAGATAATTGGCGAACACCCTGATGATGGGAAGCCAATTGAGCTTCGTGATGGCCGCTACGGCCCTTACGTCAAGTACGGTAAGGTCAACGCGTCGCTGCCAGGCGATATGGAACCAGAAGCCTTGTCACTTGAACTGGCGGTCGAACTAATTGCTGCGCGCACTGAAAAGGTTGCCGCTAAGAAAACCAAAAAGAAAATGTCAAAGAAACCCAACGGAAAAAAAATTAAGGGCAAGGGAAAGAAAAACACAAGGGTGAAAACCGCTGCACCGACAGACGCAACAAATTCGTAATCGAGGATATAGTCCCTGACGTTAAATGATAAAGGCCCCAACGCCCCTTTTCCTTCTAGGGAAGCGGTCCTCAATTTTGTGCAAAGCCGTGCTGGAGAGGTTAGCAAGCGGGAAATAGCGCGTGCTTTTAATATTCGCGGTGCAGACCGAACACGGCTGAACGATCTCCTGAGAGAAATGCGCGCCAAGGGAGACCTGGACCGCGGCCGCGGGCGTCGCTACGGGAAGCCCGGCACCCTGCCCAAGGTGGGCGTCATAGAAATTACGGGACTGGATCGGGATGGAGATCCTATCGCGGCTCTAACAACTTGGAACAGCGACAGCCGTCCACCGGTGATTTATCCAAAGCAATCGCGCCACGAAGCAGCGTTTGCCATAGGCGACAAGATTCTTGCCCGGCTGTCCCCATCCAGCGATGGTAATTACACCGCCAATACCATTAAGCGGCTTGACTCGACGCCACGCCGTGCCCTTGGGATCTTCCAAATGATAAATGGAAGAGGCAGGATCCTTCCAACTAGTCGCCGCGTGCGAACCGTATTTATTGTGCCACCCGGACAGGAGAATGGGGCCTCTCAGGGCGATCTTGTAGAGGGTCAACCGATAGGGCGGCGCAGCTTTGGACTACCCGAAGCCCGAGTAACGGAGATCATAGGGAACGCAGAAGGCCAGAGTGCCGCTAGTCTCATCGCGACGCACACCCACGATATTCCAATTGAATTTGAAGAAAAAGCTATCGCCGCCGCGGAAGCAGCGAGACCAATCGAAGCTAAGGGACGTGTGGATTTGCGGAAAGTCCCTCTGATAACTATCGATGGTGCTGACGCGCGCGACTTTGATGACGCAGTCTGGGCCGAAAAAACACCAGACGGTTGGCGTTTGATTGTAGCTATCGCTGATGTGTCTTGGTATGTCCGCGCCGGCACACCCCTCGATCGGGAAGCACTCAAACGCGGCAACTCGGTATACTTTCCTGACAAAGTGATACCGATGCTACCTGAGTCACTATCCAACGGATTGTGCTCGCTTGTTCCCAACGAAGACCGGGGATGTATTGCCGCTCAAATTTGGATCGATAAAGACGGCAATCTTAAACGCCACGAATTTGTGCGCGGCATAATGCGTTCAGCAGCGCGCTTTACATACGAACAAGTCGAAGCAGCCTGGACCGGTAGTCCGGACGATTCAACAGCACCCTTATTGGACGGCGTAATCGTGCCGCTTTATGGTGCTTTTGACGCTTTGCAGGGAGCACGAATCCGACGCGGAACCATCGACCTGGAACTGTCGGAACAGAGGGTAATTATTGGTCGCGACGGTAACGTGGCGGCCATCGAGCCCGTAAAACGACTAGACAGTCATCGCTTAATAGAAGAATTCATGATTGCAGCTAACATCGCCGCCGCTGAGGCGCTCGAACGCAAAGATGCGCACTGCATGTACAGAGTGCACGATCGACCGTCATTGGAAAAACTAGAAGGATTGCGGGAGGCACTTGCCCCACTAGGCATTACAATAACAAGGGGGCAGGTGATAAAGCCCCAGAATTTTCAACGGATCGTCTCTCAGGCCGCCGGCAGACCAGAGATGGAAACCATAAGCATGGCAGTTTTAAGGTCACAGGCTCAAGCCGAATATAACCAGCACAATATAGGGCATTTTGGTCTAGCGCTAAGGCGATATGCCCATTTCACCTCCCCAATTAGGCGGTATTCAGATCTGTTAGTTCATAGATCTCTAATCACCGCTTACAATCTCGGAGATGGTGGTCTTACTCCAGAGGATGGCGAGAAATTTGCGGATGTTGGAAAACATATTTCTGCCACTGAACGACGCGCTATTGATGCTGAACGCGAGGCCAACGACCGTTATAAAGCCGCTTATCTCAATGAACAGGTGGGTATAGAGTTTGAGGCTAAGGTAAATGGTGTGCATCGCGCCGGTTTGTTTATAACGCTGACCGATACCGGTGCAGATGGTCTGGTTCCTATGTCAATGATTGGAGACGACCAATATAACTTAGACCACAAAAAACAGCAGATTAAAGCTTGTGGCACCGGTAAGATATTTGCAATCGGAACGCTATTAAAAGTCCGTTTAGAAGAGGCGAATATTCAAACCGGGTCGTTGGTTTTTTCATTAGTCACAGGCACGTCTGATAGGCGCAAACGCAGTGCGTCGCGCAAAAAGAGGCGGCGTGGTCAGCGCAAAAGAAAGGAAAGAATAGTTAAGCTTAACAAATCGCGATAGTCGCAAGAAACATCGAGGAAATGTATACCACTAAAGATATTCGAATGCTTGACAGTTCGTGGGGAACCCGTCAATTTCCGCAAAATTTCGTTAAATAATTAATCCCTCTTCCGGAGATGCTGAATGGCAAAGTCGAATACCATTGTTATTAAGCTGCTCAGCAGCGCCGATACAGGCTACTACTATGTGGCGAAAAAGAATCCACGAACGCAAACAGAAAAACTTGAGTTTCGCAAATATGATCCAGTGGCACGAAAACATGTGATTTTCAAAGAGACAAAGATCAAGTAACGTCCTTTGTAAGTACAACAACCAAAATAGCCACCTAAACAAAGGCTTCATTTAAGTAAACATTCAATGGTGCTCTGGCGTAGCAGCATACTTTTTATTAATTTCTGTTTTATTTCCTATCGGTTACCAAAAACCAATTATTTGCGCCGCCTTCACCATTTGCCATATCTGGGCTTATCTTCCGCGAGACGAAACAATATCAAAAGAACAACCAAATAGTGAGGAGGAGCCCTCAAAAAGGCTGCACTTTTTAATCGGCCATCACCCACCTTTAGTCGACCTTTGTTTGGGGTGGCAGCGCTGTTCGCAAAGACAATTCCCTGAGCCGTTCTTGATCAACACTTGCGGGCGCATTCATCATCAAATCTTGTGCCTGCTGGTTCATGGGAAAAAGGATAACTTCTCGAATATTTGGCTCGTCCGCCAACAACATCACCATTCGATCAATACCGGGCGCTGACCCACCATGCGGGGGGGCGCCAAACTTCAACGCGTTTAGCATGCCTGCAAATTGGGCTTCCACTTGTTCCTTCGAATAACCGGCGATTTCAAACGCTTTATACATGATTTCCGGCCGATGGTTTCGTATCGCACCGCTCGAAAGTTCGATGCCGTTGCAAACGATATCATATTGATACGCCAAAATATCGAGTGGGTCTTCTGACTCCAGGGCCTTCAGTCCGCCCTGCGGCATGGAAAACGGGTTGTGGCTGAATTCAATCTTCCCATTACTCTCGTCAATTTCGTACATCGGATAATCAACTATCCAACAGAATTCGAACTTGTTCCCATCGATTAGCTTGAGCTCTTTAGCAATGTGTGTCCTCGCTTGACCAGCAAACGAAGTGAAGTCCTTTGGAACGCCAGCGACAAAAAATACAGCGTCCTCGTCGCACAGCCCGAGCTCGGCACGAAGAGCTGCTGTACGCTCCTCACCGATATTTTTTGCAACCGGGCCGGCCCCTTCGCCATTACGATAGAAGATATACCCTAGCCCAGGCTGGCCTTCCTTTTGCGCCCATGAATTAATACGATCGCAGAATGCCCGCGACCCGCCGCCTGGAGCGGGGATCGCCCAAACACGAACATTTTGATCCTTCTCGATCATACCGGCAAAAATTTTAAAGCCCGATCCGCGAAAAATATCAGTGATGTCAGCCATTTCGATAGGATTACGTAGATCAGGCTTATCAGACCCATATTTCTGAATGGCATCAGCATACTTAATGCGAGGAAACGGCGCTGGTGAAACCATTCTACCATCAGCGAATTCCTCGAATACACCATGCAAAACCGGTTCAATCGCCGCAAACACATCATCTTGCGTCGCAAACGACATCTCAATATCCAATTGGTAAAATTCGCCAGGTGAACGATCGGCGCGGGCATCCTCGTCACGAAAACAGGGAGCGATTTGAAAATATTTGTCAAATCCGGCGACCATTACCAATTGCTTAAATTGTTGTGGTGCTTGTGGCAGCGCGTAAAATTGACCTGGATGAAGTCGGCTAGGCACAAGAAAGTCCCGCGCACCTTCCGGTGACGTGGATGTTAGGATTGGCGTCTGAAATTCCATGAACCCTTGGTCGATCATTCGCCGTCGAATACTTGAGATCACGTTACTTCGAAGCACTATATTTCTGTGGATTTTCTCGCGACGCAAATCGAGAAACCGATAACGTAGACGCGTCTCCTCGCCATAGTCACGATCGCTATTGACCTCCAAAGGAAGATGCTCGGTAGTTCCCAAGATTTCGCAATTGTCAATGCGCAATTCCACTTCACCGGTCGGTAAATCAGGGTTTTTGGTCTCGCCATCGCGCGCCGCGATTTTTCCGGTAACGCAAATAACCGTCTCCAGTTTCAAAGCCTCTATTTGCGGAAAAATCGTCGAGTCAACCTCAACTACACACTGGGTAAGTCCAAAATGATCACGCAAATCGAGGAAAAGGAGATTACCGTGATCACGTTTTCGGTGGACCCACCCGGAAAGGCGGACCTCAGAACCAGCATTTTCGGCGCGAAGTTCGCCGCAGTTATGGGTGCGGAAAGAATGCATTCTAGGACCTTTACTTGAGGTGTTGACGTCGTGCTAGCGCCCACACCGATACATGACATTCCGGGTTTTATAATGATCGAGGGCTGGCTTCAAGTAATGCCGAAAAACGTGTAAGACGGCAGTTATGATAGTTATCACAAAAACGGCGGACCTAGCGCGTTTTTGCAAACGCGCAGCTGCGTTCCCCTATGTAACAATCGACACTGAGTTTATTCGAGAGAAGACCTACTGGCCGCGCCTCTGCTTAGTCCAGATTGCGACGCGGGATGAAGTCACCGCAATAGACACACTTGCAAGTGGAATAGAGCTAGCTCCGTTATTTGAACTATTGGCCAATACAAACGTATTGAAAGTCTTTCACGCCGCCCGTCAAGACGTGGAAATATTCGTCCATCTTACCGGCAAGGTGCCAACGCCAATCTTTGACACACAGGTCGCTGCTATGGCGTGTGGATACGGGGATTCAGTAGCATATGAAAGGCTGGTGCGCGATATCGCAAAAGAATCGATCGACAAAACAATGCGCTTTACCGACTGGGCAAAGCGACCATTGGCAAAACAACAGATAGATTACGCGATAGGCGACGTGACACACCTTCGCAAGATATATGAGCAACTTGAGAAACGTCTTGAGGAGACTGATCGGGCGGAATGGCTTGCGGAAGAGGTAGAAATCCTGACTGATACCGCAACATACCTGATCAGGCCTGAGGATGCATGGAAACGGTTGAAAATTCGCAGCCGCAAACCGCGCTATTTTGCAAATATTAAAGCGCTAGCTGACTGGCGGGAGACACTAGCGCAGCACAATGACATCCCACGCAGTCGAGTTTTAAAAGATGAGTCGCTTACGGAAATATGCGCTCATGGGCCGAAGTCCGCGGATGATCTTCTCAAGCTAAGAGCAGTCAAACGGGACCGGGTGAGCAATGATCGTGCGCGCTCAATAATCGAGGTGCTTAATGAGGTTCGTGCTATGAAAAGCCACGAGCTTCCCGAAGCGCCACCCGAGCCGCTGGGGAAATCGAATAACGGCCCATCGATAGAATTACTAAAGGTCTTATTGAAACTAAAGTGCGATATGCACCAGGTAGCGCAAAAATTAGTCGCATCATCAGCTGATCTTGAGGCCATCGCAGCAGACGATTACGCAAATGTCCGTGCCCTCTCTGGCTGGCGACGAGATCTGTTTGGCGAAGACGCATTGCGACTGAAACGCGGAGAATTAGCCCTCACCGCGGAGGGACCTCAGATTAATGTTATCGAAATCAAGGATCCAACGCCTTTGCAATAAGACCCGGTTATTCGACTAGAAACAACTATGAGGGCACGCCGATTGATGGGCGTCACAGGCTTTTGAGGCACCGGTTTTTCTGCTTAAGGATATTCACAAGCAAACCCAGACTGACAGCTTAGATTTCTTTATCTTGTTTGGGTGGAGTCTGGATGACCTCTCTTGCTAAGGGCACAGTAATACGCCTTTTCGTTGCAAGGGAGGCATTATTCAGACGGTCCACCAGTAAGCGGGCCGCTTCAAAGGACCGTTCCATGCGGTTGACTAAATAACTTATTACTTCGGCGCCGACATCGATCTGTTGATCTGCAAACATTTTCATCATCACAGCCGCAATCAGAGTTTCGTTCGGTGCTTCAATATTAATATGAGGCGCTGCAGATAAGCGTGATTTCAAGTCTGGCAATCGGCCATTCCAGCGAACAGGCGGAACTTCTGTTGCAACAAGTAAATGTTTTCCGGAAGCAGCAATAGAATTATACAAGTGAAATAACTCTTCGTCGTGAGCGGGGTCGTTAGGCGAATCGACAAAAACCGGTGTTTCTATCGGCTCACGTATGACCGCGCCGCCTGGTTCGAACACCGAGGCTCCAGCACGTTTCCGCCAAACTTGGCCCAAATGGGTCTTTCCACATCCTGGAGGGCCCACCAAGACCAATGCAGGGGACGGCCAGTCCGGCCATTTATCTACCCAAGCTACAGCTTGAATATTTGTTGGTGAAACCAAAAAATCCTCTCGCTCCATTGCTGCCCGTTGCCGTAGATCCAACGCAAGCTGAGTTGTGTTCGTCCTCTTCACTTCCTGTCGGATCCGTTTGCTTCGATACCTGTCATCTGACGTGTCCAAGACGCGATATAACCAGCGCCAGATATAACAGTGGTTGCGGCCACCAGGTATATGCCGCCTTGCACCAGTCCTTCGATTTGGAAATTTAAACCGAGATCCGCCAAAACAATCGCTGCAAGCGCAAGTTGGGTCGCAGTATTTATCTTGCTTGTAGGCAGGGGTTGCATTTTAACCTCAAGACGAACAAGAAACAGTATCAAAATGCCGCCTATAATTAATAGATCGCGAAAGACTACTAGTACCACTAACCAGTTCGCCAAGCTTCCTTGCAAACCCAGAGTGATATAAACCCCAACCAAAAGCGTTTTATCCGCCATCGGGTCAAGAATCGCGCCAAGTTGTGTTGTCTGGTCCGTATGCTTTGCGAGATATCCGTCGAGCGCATCCGATATCCCAGCGATTACAAACATAATAAAGGCTGCAAGATGTGCTTCCTGAATAATCAAATAAACAACTACGGGCACCGAGAGAAGGCGAGCAAAAGTAATTAAGTTCGGTAGATTCACCGACGCATGCTCCCAGTTTTAGGTTCGATAATAATATCGGCATTTCGCGGGATGGACGACAAAGTCTTGTTTCGTTGGTCCGTTGCGGAGGATCGTGCGATAGCTGGCCTCTGTAAATCTTGCAACACCCAATTTACGGGGCCACGACTAAGAATAAGATCTAGCTGAGCGAGAGCTGTTTTTAGCTGCTTAGAGCTTCCAAAGTATGCAAGACGGATCATCACCTGCTTTCTGGAGAGGGATACAAGTTCAAAGTTTTTGACGAATGCGATCGTTGCGAGGCGACGCCTTATTTCTACCCATTCGTGAAGCCCATTCAATGCAAGTTCTGCGATAAGACTATTGCTGTAATCGAGCTCAAGAATATTATCGAGCTTCCATCGTTCCTCAATGAGCAGCGCAATTTCACGCGCGATACGTGTGAACGCTTCTTCCTCTTTTTCAGCATCTTGCATCCGGAAAGTATAAGCTTCCACCTTATCTACCACGCTGCCACCGTGGGAATGCACCGTTACCCTGATATTGCGTTCCCCTGGAACAGTTGCCAAATAAGGTACCGCTTCAGCGACGATTACCTTAGCCGCACCGTAACGCTCACGGATCGCGTCAAGCTGCCCTTTGCTTCCAATGACCGCTCGTTCAGCACTTATATCTCGGATATCTGCAAGATTACCGACTGGGAGTATAATCGGAACCAGTCTATTATCTAGTGGAACAGCATTCCACGCTTCTAACCATACATTCGGAACATCCCATAATAACTTAGCTCCGCCAAAATCTAACACCGGCAACAGCAGCACCGGTTTTGAGCTTGTTTCAGCAAAGTTCACCCCAGCGCTTCTCATAAACTGTCGCACCTCTTGGCGCCGAAATTGGAATGAGAGGGTGCCAATATAGCGGACATCTGACGTTCTCTCTTTATCCACACCGAAACTCTGAACCATGGGAACGATATCGGCATGATCGAGGTCAGGCAGAGAAGCGCGTTGGTCAGCCGGAACTAAGCGTGTTAACAGAAGGCTTAACGCGCGATCATGAGCCTCGATGATCGCCTCTCGACGGGCACCGGCGGCAGTATCTGCGGTCCGATCAACTTTAATACCCGTCACTAGGTAACTACTTGCAGCTTTCACGGATCCATTTACCGAAGCGGCGAAAAATATTGCGACGACACAACAGATTCGACTTAAACAGTTCAAATGCTGCGGGATATTAAGTACTTTGATTATAGATATAGAGTTCCCAGCCATTGTTCCCCTATTCTATCACCTTCCTACGAGGCATCGGAATCATTAACGAGCGAAGTTATAAAAAATCAGGTGTCGATATAGATGCTGGCGCTGATCTTGTCGACCGGATTAAACCTCTTGCGCGATCGACGCAACGGACCGGTGCCATAGGCGCAATAGGTGGATTCGGCGGACTATTTGACCCGAGGGCTGCGGGTTACGACGACCCCATATTGGTTGCAGCTGCAGACGGCGTGGGCACCAAACTAAAAATAGCGATTGAAACAGGGTACCATGGCAGTGTCGGTATCGACTTAGTGGCAATGTGTGTGAATGACTTAGTCGTTCAAGGAGCGGAACCTCTATTTTTTTTAGACTATCTAGCAACTGGACGTCTGAACCCGAACGCCGCAGAAGAAATTTTAGAAGGAATCACTGAGGGATGCCTCCAGGCTGGCTGCGCGCTCATTGGTGGGGAGACGGCGGAAATGCCAGGCATGTATGTTGATGGGGAATACGATCTGGCCGGCTTTGCGGTCGGCGCTGTCAATCGGGGGAACCTTTTACCACGAAAAGATATCACCGACGGAGACATTATCTTGGGTGTGGCATCGTCCGGGCTCCACTCGAACGGATTTTCTCTGGTGCGCGACGTCTTATCAGAAAAAGAACTTGATTTCTCGCAACCAGCAGCATTCAATCGTGATCAAACATGGGGTGAGGCGC
>CAJWSW010000022.1 GCA_913046035.1 uncultured Alphaproteobacteria bacterium
GACGTAAACCTCCATGCCCTCCCAATCCCGCAGCATAGCCATGGGGACGGAGGTCGGTATCTCGGCTCTGGCATCACAATCACCAAAGACCCGGAAACAGGCATTCGGAATGAGGCGATTCTCCGCATGATGTTGACGGATGATCCGCAGAAAGCGACATTTTGGATGGCCGCTCGGCATAATTACGCCCATTACATGAAATACGTCGACAAAGACGAACCAATGCCGATGGCGTTCGCTATCGGGCTACACCCTGTTTATGAAATCATGTCTAATTGGTCAGGTAAGCATGA
Organism: uncultured Alphaproteobacteria bacterium; assembly: GCA_913046035.1. Taxonomy (GTDB): domain Bacteria; phylum Pseudomonadota; class Alphaproteobacteria; order MPNO01; family UBA830; genus UBA830. Next base: position 294 of record CAJWSW010000022.1, read on the forward strand.
GGATTTCGACGAGTTAGAATACGGAGCTGGCATCCTGGGCGAAGACATAGAGATGATCAAATGCGACACCATTGATCTAGAAGTTCCTGCCCATGCCGAAGTCGTTATTGAGGGCCTAGTTCATCCAAAAGACCGGGCACCAGAGGGCCCGTTCGGAGAATTTACCACCTTTGGCGCTGGCGCAGAAGGCCCTGCCCCAGTATTCCAAATTACCGGAATTACCCATAGAAAGGATCCGATCTTTCGTCACATGCAAGCGACTTGGTTCACTGATCACCAGCCACTTATTACCTTGCCTATGGAAGCCGCCTATTATAACCGGCTAAAAGATACACACGGCAACACCAACATTCTCGATGTTTTCGTTCCCCCTTGGGCATCGCAATTCATGATGATTGTGCAAATGGAGGCACGCTGGGACGGTCAAGTGCGCGACACATTAATGTCTGCTCTTTCCGGCCCGAACCTGCATGTAAAGGTAGCAATCGCAGTGGACGAGGATGTAGACATTTATAATGCTGAGGAAGTATTGTGGGCTATCGCCTGCCGCTGCGACCCGCAGACCATGGCGCATATCATTCCAAACACTCGCCTCCATCCGCTTGATATCTCAATCCCACAGGTCCGTGAGGATTACACCGTAATGCGCGTTGGCGGCAAACTTGCTATTGACGCAACCAAGCCAGCAACTTGGCGCCCCGAGGATAGGCAGAGGTTCTCCAGGGTTCGGCCGATGGGACAAGGCGATAAAGCTATCTCCAAACTAGTCGAGCAAGTAAGAATAAAGCGATAGGTAAGCACAAGTAGCTTTTTCAATTTTTCGGTGATTTGGTTAAATGGTGTGGTCTGGTAACCCCAGCACCCTTGCAGCATTGCGTCCCATGATATTCTTTTTTGCCTCCTCATCGAGGAATGGCAGGTCGAAAATGCTGCTCGGCGCATCGAAATCCCAATGCGGCCAATCTGACGCATAAAGTAGCTGAGTTTCTGCATTCATGGCTTTAAAAGTCGCCTCAAGCAAGGCCATGTCGGTGCATTCCATTGGCTGGCTTGTGTAATACATATCTTTTATATATTCGCTCGGTAGCTTCCTGAGATTAGGCGCCTCTGATGACCGCATCAGGTACTCATTATCCAAACGCTGCATCATAAAGGGAATCCAAGCGACCCCGCTCTCGGTCCATATAACGTTCAACTTCGGAAATCGCTCATTTAGCCCATGCATTACCCAGTTCGTAAGATGCACCATGTTACATAGGACGAACGAGATTGCGTGCATTGAGATAAAGGTATCCAACTGCTTCAAATAGTCGTCCTGCCAGTTGTTGCCTGCGTGAAAACAAAGTGGTTTTCCAACCTCCTCCAACATCGCGTAAAGCCTCATATAGCTGTCATGGTGAACCGATTTATACCGGACAGAGGTCACCATAAACCCCAGTACATCTGGGTTGTCCCCGAACTCCTTAACCATTCGTTCACACTCTTTGGGTTCGCAAAATGGAAGATAAAGAAGTGTCTTCAGCCGGTCCTCAGCAGGAATAATCCGCTCCATTAAGAAACGGTTATACGCAAAAGCGAGTTCCACCTCGACCCGCGGCTGCGGGTGCATTCCAAGTTGCAATAGATTTCCCGGAAACAAAACCTGATAATCAATAAATAACGCGTCCATCACCCGCCGCATTAACGTTACATCGCGATGAACGCTGTCATCATCAATGAGCTCTGACAGAGCCGTCTGGTGCGGAATACGTCCGCCGACATCTTGATAACGCAAACCACCAACGGCGTTTGATAATCCTGCCCCCGCGCCGGTCCGTTGTTGCATCTCGATCGCATTATGGCGCAGTACTGGGTCTTCTATGTGCAGGACAACCTCTTTCCAGGAACTAAGTTCAGAATGATGTGCATCCGTGTCAACGATCAACCAATCTTTAAAATTACGTTCATCGGCGTATTGGGTAGCCCGGGCGAGGGTATCGCGAGTATCAGTCCGAATATCATACTCTTTAGGTAGTATGCGCGTTTTTTCTACGCCGCTATCCATAACGGACTCCCTCAAAAGGCTATGTGTACGGAGAACTCAAGCCTACTGGTTCTATTATTTTAGCGCTAGCCTTGAAGATTAAAGAGCCACGTGTCGCCAATTTGTCTTAACCTTCCGGTCAACCTTGCCCTGCTAAAATTGTATGCGTACAACTAAATCAAATTTTGTACAAAGGACTATTATGCCCGCCAAACGTTCCTCAAAAAAACCTTCCCGCAAGACCGCGTCAAGGCACACACCAACTAGCTTAGACCCTTCATTCCTGCTGCCTTCAAAAGATGATCTTCATTTAATGATCGAGGACTGGGTAGCGGAGGATGTTGGCCTACAAGATCTAACCACAAATATTATGATACCAGCCAAAGCAAAAGCAGACTTCTTAATGAATACGCGCGAGGATATTGTGATCTCGGGAATCGAGGTCGCTGCAGAGGTTTTTCGGCACATTGTTCCCGAAGCAAAGGTCAAAACCCTAATTAAAGATGGTGTTCTTGCGAAAAAAGGAACTTCCCTGATGCGTATCGCAGGGCCTGGACGTGGGCTTTTAACGGCAGAACGTACGTCGCTAAACGTCCTCCAATTTATGTGTGGTATCGCAACACTTGTGCGAGAATATGCATCAAAAATCGATCATACTGAGGCCCAACTGATTGACACACGTAAAACGGTACCTGGCATGCGAATGCTATCCAAATACTCAGCGTGTGTTGGTGGTTGCCGACCACATCGGTTGGGTCTCCATGACGGTGTAATGATAAAAGATAATCACATCGCCGTGCACGGATCAATCACCAAGGCCGTTGCACAAGCTAGAGCTTTAACGCCAACTCTCACTAAAATCGAAGTGGAGTGCGACACACTTAAACAAGTTGAGGAGGCGGCAAAGGCCGGTGCCGACGTGATTATGTTTGATAATATGTCTGCAGCTTTAATGAAAAAAGGCATCGAAATCATCGACGGCCGCGCGCGCACAGAAGCATCAGGTGGCATACGCTTGGATAGCATTAAGGAAAAGGCTGAGTGCGGTGTCGATTTTATTTCGGTTGGTCGAATGACCCAATCAGCGCCAGCAGTAGATATCGGCCTGGACGTTAAAATCAGCGAATAGAAATAAATGAGGGGAACCCTCTATCTCGTCGTCGGCCCCAGCGGCGTCGGTAAAGATACACTCATCGATGGTGCTCGAGAGGCTCTATCGGGCGAAACCAATGTGGTGTTCGCTCGGCGGGTTATTACCCGGCAATCCGATGCAGGCGGCGAAAACCACGAATACGCTAGCGACGGACAATTTGAAACCCGGCGCGGGGCAGGCGATTTTATGCTGGATTGGGAAGCCCACGGCTTTAAGTACGCGATCCCGGCCTCGTATTGTGGGCATTTGGATAGGGGCCGATCCGTGATTGCAAATGTATCCCGCAGCGTAATCAAAAACGCTATTGCAAACTACGCGCCTGCAGTTGTTTTGGAGATATCCGCATCTCCCGATATCCTCGCGGATCGTTTAAAGCACCGCAAACGAGAAACCGAAGCTGAGATCCGTAAACGCCTCAGCCGCCAAGCGGCAATGATTCCTAAAACAGCAGCCAAAGTAACAATTTTGAACGATGGCACACCACAGGATGCAGTCGCTGAATTTATTAGGGCACTCAATTTACAGGCACCCAAAAGTAAATTTCTTATGTCCCGCAAGTTTTCTGGACACCCTTTAAATTACAATGATTACAGTGCCGTCATCAAAGATATTGTCGAAGGGCGGTACGACGACCAACAAATTGCAGATTTTTTGGTTTCCGTCTCAAAAACACTCGCCAATGACGAGACTGTAGATCTCGCAAAAGCACGCGCAGATTTTTCTGCATCGATCGACTGGGGAAATGGGCGTATCGTCGATAAACACTCGATGGGCGGCATTCCAGGTAGTCGGATCTCAATGATCGTTATCCCCATTGTCGCTGCTCACGGACTAGTAATCCCAAAAACATCTTCGCGCGCCATTACATCCCCTGCAGGGACTGCAGACACAATGGAGGTCTTGGCAAGGGTCGATTTAAACGTGGATGATGTCCGCCGCGTGGTTCGCGCAACCAACGGCTGCATAGCCTGGAACGGGAGGCTCAACCATTCCCGCGTCGACGAGGTCATGAACCGTATTACCCGGCCTTTGAAAATAAACACACTTAACTGGTCCGTGGCATCGATCTTATCCAAAAAACTCGCAGCGGGCGCTACTCACTGCATTATTGACATACCACTTGGACCATCCGCAAAAGTTAAAAGCTCTAATGATGCAAAGCATCTGAAGAACCTATTTATATACGTTGGCAATGCCTTAGGCCTCGAAATTGAGGTAAAAGTAACTGACGGGAAAGCGCCTATCGGCCGAGGAATCGGACCAGCGCTCGAAGCTCGTGATGTTATTTCTGTCCTAAGGAACGACAGGAATGCACCTGCAGACCTAAAAGAAAAATCACTTTCCTTTGCATCGACAATCCTGGCCTACGACCCGAGCACTACCAAGAAAGCGGCTACCACCCGTGCCCGTGAATTACTCGGAAGCGGTGCCGCGTGGGAAACATTTGAACGCATATGCGCTGCGCAAGGTCCACCGCCTGAAAAAACCGAAATCGGCAGTCACACTACGATGATCACTGCTGAACAAAATAGTCGGGTCACTTCCATTGATTGTTTTGAGCTCTCGTCTATCGCCCGCGCTGCTGGTGCGCCGAAGGATAAGGGCGCCGGTGTTGACCTGTTAGCGCAGCCGGGCGATGAAATAAGGGCGGGTCAACCGTTGTATCGTATTCACGCCAGCGACAACGGCGGCCTCACTGCAGCGCGGATCGTGGCTGAAACGAATAATGCTTTTCGTCTTCAAAACCTCTAACTTAATCGAAAACGTCTGGAAACTTCGCGCGAACTTCTTTTGCCAATTCAGGCGATGTCATCGCGACTTCGGGAAAGTCATCAATGTGCTCATAGGGTATACACGCGTCGATCACAACGCGGCTGTTGTATAACTTTTCATCAAACACCATTGTGTCAAGCCTGGAGGACCAGGTCCGATCTAGCACTGTCATGTCCCGTTTAGGGTCAGATCGAGTTCCCATCGCCCATATGACGTCATTGATATCTGTAGGATCAATGTCTTCGTCAACTACGATAATATATCGACCAACATATCCGATAGGGTTTACCTGGGACGCTACTAAACCGACCTGATTAGCGTGACCGAAGTACCGTTGCTTTATCGAGATCGCTACAAATGTCCGGCCGGATCCCGCCTGGTGCACCCAAACCCCTTTTACGTCTGGGATACCTGCCCCCTCGAGTGAGTCTAAGAGGCCTGCGGAGCGGATGAAACAGCGTTCAAACAGATGGCTGTGGGGCGGCTTCTGACTTGCGGCACAAGTTAGTATGGGATTATTTCGGTAATAGACACGTTCGATGTGGATCACCGGTTCTTCTCTTGCACTACCCGCATAATACCCAGTCCATTCACCAAAGGGTCCTTCGAGAGCCGTCTCATCCGGTGATACCCATCCTTCGAGAACGAGTTCTGACCTTGCAGGGAAAGGCAACCCGGTCACCTCGCCCTCGATGCACTCCATCGGCTGACCCGATAAACCACCCGCCCAATCAAGTTCGGGGATATTATCAGCCAGCGTGTAGCGCGCAGCGATGTAGGTTGCTGGATCGATACCAACCACGATTACCATAGGGCATCTTTTTCCATCTTTCAGGTATTTATCGCGCTGAATACGACCCTGCTTTCCATTGGATATGTATGAAGTGGCGATATTCTTTCCGTTGAGCATCACCCTATAAGTTCCAACATTTACACGCCCAGTATCGGGATCTCTTGTAATTACTCCGCAGGCAGTCCCTATATAACGCCCCCCATCTTTCTCATGGTGCACAGGCACGGGAAATTTCATCAGATCAACATCCTCATCGCGATCGACGTTTTCAAGAACCGGGCCTTCTGAAACTATCCGTGGTGCGACCGGTTCATATTTTTTTATGCGACTGCGGTAAGCGTCAAGCATTGCGCGCCGATCACCTGAAGTCTCTGGATCAATTCCCATGCCCAGCGCCAAACGCAGGGGTGAGCCGAGCATGCCATAAAGACAACGGAAACCTTTTTCGTAACCCGGGACATCGTCGAAAAGAAGCAAAGGCGAGCGATCAACTTTTTCTCGATAAAGAACCTCCGTGACGGCACCAATCTCCTTGTCCCAGTGTGCCCCGATAACGTTTTTCAATTCACCGCCTTCATCAACCGCGGCAAGAAAATCTCGCAGATCAGTCTGCACATATTGGTTGGCAATGGATCCGTCCATCAGCTTGGTTCTCCGTTAAATCGTTTGGCGAATAGCTTCGCTTGTTTCAATCGAGCAGGTAACCCCACTTTTCCCGCGATTCCCGCGCCAACTCGAGAGATGGCGAATTCACAGGCGGAAACTCATCTTTCCAATGAAACGGCCGGCATGCATCTATGATTGCGCGGCTATTCGTAAGGTTGCCAGCCTCTTTGTCCTCCGGGGAAATACGTGGGTCAAGATGTGTTGACCAAGCGCCTTTTATGATGTCGATCGAAGTCGCTGGGTCGGATCGTGTTAACATTGCCCAAATCAACTCTTCCAAGTTGGATACGTCAATATCCTCGTCTGTTACGACTACATATTTGCCCGCGTAAGCGCCAACCTGACATTGGCAAGCAACATGACCCGCCTGTTTCGCGTGCCCAGGATATCGCTGCTTAATGGCCACCCCCATAAGCATTCTTGCAGTACCAACCTCATGAAGCCAAGCAGCGGTAACATCCGGAACACCCGCTTGAGACAAATTATCTTTTAGCATCGCCGAGCGAATGATCGACCTGTATCGCGCAACCTCGTATGGTGGGCGCTGCGCCGGGCAGCCCAACAGAATTGGGTTATTTCGATGATAAATTGCTGTGATTTCCATCACTGGCTCGGCTCGCATTTTTGAGCCGTAATAGCCCGTCCACTCGCCGAACGGCCCCTCTGGCCGCCTGTCCGTTGGATGTACGTAACCCTCTATCACAATTTCAGCGTCCGCGGGAAAAGGCAAGCCAGTGTGCTTACCTTTAACGAGTTGCATAGCTTTGCCGCGAATTCCGCCCACAACGTCATATTCGCAAACATTGTGAGGAATATCCGATGTCCCCATCAGAAACGTCATCGGATCTCCACCCAAGACGATTACAGTCGGCATCGGTTCATTCTTCTCAACCCATTTGTCGCGATGAACCCGCCCGTGTTTTCCGGGTGAAATATAAAATCCCACCTCGTTTTTGCTGTGTATCATCACACGATAGGTGCCGACGTTGATCCAGTCAGAGTCAGGGTCTCGGGTAACATTGTAAGACCCGGTGCCGATGTAGCGACCGCCATCGCCCTCATGCCAAATCGGTGCCGGAAATGCCTCGATATCGACGTCATTACCCTCAATGAGGTTTTCCATAACCGGGCCATCAGAAACAATTTCATGCGGAATTTCATGCATATTTTCTGAATAATGTTCCCGGAAGGCATCCGACAAATCGATCTTAGAATATTCAAGCGGAAAACCGAGCGTCATGTTCATGCGCTTTCCGCCGAAGAAGTTTACAAGAACTCGAGACCCCGGGAGTGTTCCAGGAACATCATTGAATACTACGCACGGTGCAGATTCATTATGCTGAACCACTTCGGTTGCCATACCGATATCGCGTTCCCAGCTAGCACCTGAAACATACTTTACCTCACCTAGCTTATCAGCTTCGTCCAGCCAATCGCGCATATTTGTATAAGGTATGTTTCGCACATTGGGCAGAGTTTCCGATTTATCTTTTTTGCCCAGTCTCCCAACAGCCATTAGACGTTTCCTTCGGTAATCGAAACTTATTAGTCCGCCACACTAAAGAACGATTCTTTAAACGGTAATATGCGAAAGAGCCTATCCCAGACAGCGTTTTCCCGCAAATAAACGTATGATTATTAGACGCAAACACAACACGCCCCTGGAGTGATAGAAACAAGGTGAATTTTCTTCTCTTATATGATTGCTGGTCAAGACAACAACTTTGGTATTGGATGAACAAAATTAATCTCAGGCGGGGTAACCAAAGAAATAATGAATGACACACCGAAAGATTTTGCTCACCATGACACCCCATTAAATTTGCCATCCAATCGATCAGAGCCGGAATTTGTTTCCGACGCTATCGCCGAACTACTCGGACAAATGAATTTCGACTACGTGTTCCTGCTTCCAGGCGCGAGTTATCGGGGGCTCCATGATTCTTTGGTAAATCACAATAGAAATATAAATCCTGAGATAATCTTGGCGACCAGCGAATTGTCCGCAGCTTCGATGGCGCATGGGTATGCCAAGGCTGCAGACAAACCATCACTTTGTATTTTGCATGATTTAGTCGGGCTAATGAACGGCTCGATGGGTCTGTACAACGCGTATTGTGATCGGACACCAATACTATTTCTTGGCGGCGCGGGGCCCTTAGACCCGGATCAACGACGCTTCATTGAATGGAACCATTCCGCGAGTACCCAAGCAGATATCATCAAGGATTGGGTGAAGTGGACAGATGAGCCGCCAACAGGAAATTCAACGCTTAAATCCATCATTCGCGGCAAGACCATCGCCGAAACTGCTCCTCCTGGGCCAGTCTACGTGTCAATCGACACTCATATTCAAGAACAACTGGTAGACGAATCGATGGAGCCGATCGATACCACATTAAAACGTTATAACGCCCCGCCCCCAATGGGCCCCAATGACGAAGCGCTGGCGGAGGCCGTGGAAACCCTCATCAATGCCGAATTTCCTGTTATCGTTGGTGGTCGTTTTGGGATTTATGAACGGATGCGCGAGCCATTAATTGAACTATTAGAGCTTAGCGGTGCCGGCGCATTTAATGACCGCGCGGTTTATTGTTGGCCTAGTGGACACCCTCAAAATTTATCCGGTGACAAAGATGCTCTCCGCGAAGCCGATGTAATTTTTTGCCTCGACTGCATCGATATAAACAATGTAATGGGCACTTATGCAATCCGGCGTCGTTCCGACATCGTCGAAGCTCGCGAAAAAGCTCCACCAAAAATCATCGATATGTCGCTGAATGCTTTGGATAATAATTCGTGGACAGCGTTTGGCGGACCTACTCCGCCGGTTGACCTTCAAATTGTTTGCGAACCTGAATACGGCGTAACTCGGTTTATCAACGCTTTTAAAAAGGCGCTTTGTGCCAATACCAACAGCCGTAGTAGAATTGAAAAACGGAAAATGTTGCTGGCTGAACGACATGACAGGCTGCGTGCAACACAGACCGCAATCGCACGAAAAGACTGGGACCAATCTCCAATTAAAGTCGAGCGGATGATCCATGAAATCTATCAGGCTGTAAAAAATAAGCCTTGGACGCTGACCTCCGCTAATCATCGCAGCTTCAACGAAGTAGTCTGGAATTTTCCAGGTGCAGGTGCATACCTTGGGGCCGATGGCGGCGGTGGTGTTGGCTATAACGCGTCAGCGGCGATCGGAGCGGCGCTCGCACTTCGAGATAAAGGACGTTTCTGTGTCTCTATTGGGGGCGATGGCGACTTCCTAATGGCGCCGGGCTGCATCTGGTCTGCTGTCCACTATGGCATTCCAATGTTGCACATCATCAATAATAATTCGACCTGGGGAAATGACGAAGTGCATCAAGTTGAAATAGCCCATAACAGAAACCGTCCGACGGAAAATGCCTGGATTGGCCAAGCGATGCGTGATCCAATCATAGATTTTGCAAAAGTTGCACGTGGTTTCGGCGCGTGGGCCGAAGGGCCTGTAAAAACACCGGATCAGCTTACTGATATCCTCGGTCAGGCGGTGGTTGAGGTCGAAAAAGGAAAGGTAGCTATTGTCGACGTTACCACGACATTGGGACGAGCGTCATAAGCTTAATTTTTTAATGCCTCCCGTTCGAGCTCTCCAAAACCGACAATAATTTCGCTATCATAGTTAAACACTGGACGCTTTATGAGGGTTGGGTTTGCAATCATTAATTTATTGGCTTTTTTTTCCTCCAAATCCTTTTTTTTCTGCTCGGGCAGATTGCGCCACGTAGTGCTCCTGCGATTAAGAAGGCGTTCCCAGCCGACCTTCTTAGACCAAACAGCCAATTCTTTTGCTTCTATCCCCTCATTGCGAAAGTCGTGGAATTCATATTGAATTTCCTCCATATCAAGCCACTTTAGGGCTTTTCGGCAAGTGTCGCAGTTTCTGAGGCCATAAACAGTGATCATTTTAGTTTGCCTTTATCGTCTCATGCAGCAGGTCGAGAGCCGCCATAGCAAATGACCACATATTATCTTCGCGATCTTCGTTACCAGTCTCAAAAACCCTCGTCGCTGTTACAGGTCCGACGACGGCCAGCGCAACATGCCCCGCCGGGTCACCGTAGCGGTTTCCGCCTGGGCCAGCCGCGCCGGACTCCCCTATCGCCCAGTCGGTATCAAGTATTTCGCGGATCCCCGTCGCAGTGAGGGTTGCGTATTCCTCGGTTGAGCCCCTCATTTCCGCTTTAGCATCATTGAAACGCAAGATGCCGCGTCGAGCGGTTTGCGTATAGACCGAACCTCCACCAACAAAATAAGCAGAAGCCCCCGGTACCGCCAAAAGTGCAGCGGAAATTAGGCCACCGGCAGCAGATTCTGAAACCGATACTGTCTGTTGTCTTTCTCGCAACAGCGCGCCCACCGGTGCTGCAATTTGTTTTAGTGAAGGCATATTTTTCGTTCCTTCTGCCAGCGCGGCGGAAAGCCGCTTACGTTCTTCCGCCTACGTTCTATCGTATATAGCCCGTCGTTAATTAATTATTGATCTCCTAGTTTGCCGAACTTTTTAAACATGGAAATCTGTAAGCATACGGGTGACCTCCTCTGGGAAAAGCTCTTCCACCTCGACTTTCCGCCTACACACACCTTGTTCAAAACCATATTGCAGAAATGCCTCCAAGGTTTTGCGGTTTTTTTCAACGCCGTAGGGGAAGAAGTCGTCTCCGAATAAATTCTTCGCCTGTTGAGCGGCATCGAAACACCATGCGAAGGGCACACGCGTTGCCGTCATTTCAAGACATCGGAACATGGCCCGATTCTTCGCTTCTTCAAATGCTTTAAAGAGATTAGTCGCGACCCACGGGTGCTCGCGGAAGAAATCTCCCCTTATAGCAATGACATGCATAATCGGAAATATACCCGTATCCTGGTAGTATTGCTCTTCAATTTCGCGGTAGTTCGGATACAGATGGACGATAGTGTTCTCGCCCTCCTCCACTGGGGTTGGTGGATGGGCAGACATCACACAGTCAATCTCCCCATCGAACAGCATTTGCGTTAGGGATTTATCTTGACGTGGGGTGTAGGAGACACCTTTCGGAATATTAAGCTCCACTTTTTCTTTACGCCCAGCCGAGTTCACCCCGCCCTGCAACCACTCAATTTCTTTGAGGGGAATGCCAATATCGTGAACCAGCCATCCCCGAGTATAGATAGATGCTGTTTGAGCCCATTCTGGAATTCCAATCCGCTTACCGCGAAGATCAGCTGCTTCGTTAATACCGCTATCCGGCAGCACGAATAAGGAAGATTGCCTAAAAACCCGAGACGGGAATACTGGAATACCGACTATACTGTCATCATTCTGAGATTTAAGGGCGATATACTTACCAAATGACATTTCGGAGACATCCCATTCCCGAAATTTTATAAACCGAAAAAACGTTTCCTCAATCTGAAGGTTTAGGTACCTCAGGTCGATCCCTTCCGCCTCAATATCACCACGCGTCAAGTCGCGCATGTGTTCGTAATCGCTTGCAGCAAATGTGACGATAAGCTTTGACATTACAATAACCCCGGAAAAAGTTAGGGCGAGGATTTGCCCTCGCCCTAATTTACTAACAGTGAAAACCTTTTCTTTCAAAAGGGAACTTGGCTTATCCGACTTTTTTGCGCCAACCCATCTTCTTATCCAAAACATCGCCTGCCTCTGCGATGCCATTTAGATAATGGTTCCACACAATTAAGTTTTCTTCACAAGCATCAATAACTTCGTCTTCCATGCGGAGCTTCGACGCGTGTTGAGCAACGGTTTTCCAACCAAGATCCGAGTGGACAATATCAGCCTCTGAATGCATCCCGAAAAATAGCCGTTGTTCTGGGCTCAGGTTGAACATTTCACCCCACCGTCGGTTTTCAAGGCCGAACCAGCCCTTTTTCTTTAGTTCGCCAGAACCATAACCAGGAACATTGGCTCGCTCTGCACACGTATTTCCCATCAAACCAAGCAACCAATGCCGATTGCTCATGAGGCCATCCCACGCCCTCCAGCACATTCGAGTCGATGGAAGAGGTTTCGCACTTTTTATTTGTGCACGCTTCATTCCGCAATCAACACCTAAATCCTCCAATACTTTCCAATGGGGTCTACCATCACCGTGTTCCGCGTCAGAAACAAGTTCCTCCACGCATGCCTCAAGAATATCTATTTTCACATCCCATTCAGGTGTATTCGTCGCAACCCGAAGCTTTAATACCGAGTTCCGTTGACGGGTATTAAGCCGATGTTGCATGACAAAAGTGTGTGCTCGGCCCTTCGTCAGTGGTTCATTTAGCATCCGGTTATGCTTAACAAAATTATGTACTGCCTTATCGATACCGGCGATTACCGACTTCGTGCTCATACTTCTAGACCCTCTCTTACTAGGTGCGCTTGTTAATAATTTGCTCTTTTACTCTCTCATTGTGCTTCTGTTAAAAACCGTTCCTTAATATCTTCTATGTTTTTTTTATATGGTATTAAGTCACTCTAAGGAGCTCGCAGCTGCCCCTGACTGCTAGCAATATTAGAAGAAATAATCTTGTCAATAATTCCACGAATCGCGCGAGAGGCTTTGGTCTCCGTATGGGAACTCGCATAGCCGATATGCAAGGTCCGCGGCACCCTAGGACGAACAATTTGTGACGCAAAAAGACGTTTAGATTTTACGGCTTGTTGCACAGCAGGAAAAGGTAAGACGGACCAGCCCAGACCATCTTCCACGAGATCCCGAATTATTGCCACAGAATCGATCTCTAACGCGACATTAATCGTTTGGTTTTTATCTTCCGCCCTTTCCTCAAGCCAGTCTCGAAGACCGAAACCAGTGCTCGGAAGTATCAAACTTCGTTCACAAACTGAGCTAAAAGAAACGGTCCTCCCCGGGTCGTCCTTCCCAATTGACCCAACCAAATAGAGGTCTTCAGACATAAGCGGCTCTGTTGCTATCCCGGCGACAGCGCCGGGATTATAGGTAAATCCCATATCAAGAGAATTATCGTCGAGCCTTTTCATTATTTCTTCGCTTAAACCTTCAAACAAGGTGAGCGATATATCAGGGAAGCAGGCGCGGCACTCCCGTATCAGCGGCGTCGCAATTAGGGCGCTAGCGGTGGGGGTAATTCCCAGCACAATTTCCCCACGTGGTTCACCCGAGAGATCCCTTACCTCGTGCAGTGCCTGTTCAACCTGTTTAAGAATGGCGTTGGCGTGGCGCAGTAACACCTTACCTTCTTCGGTAGTCTCAACACCTCGGGAATGTCGATGAAGTAGTTCGACACCAAGCTCTTCTTCTAATTTGCGAACCTGAAGGCCAAGCGCGGGTTGGGCGATGTGAACCCGGGTTGCGGCTTTAGTAAAACTCTTTGCGTTGACTACTTCCGAGAAGTACCTCAGCTGACGAATGTCCACGACAAAAATTCCGTATATATTTTATATATAATATATAGATTACCCATGTCCCAACGGTATTGCTAATACCTTTGTCGAAGACTTGGATTTCAACCAATTCCATTGCGTGTTCCGCTGGTAAGACTCCATACGAGAGCCTTTTTGATATTTTGCTCGAAGATGCTCACTGCTCATTGACTTAGATGCGAGCAAGTCACCCGCTACGTTCACCTATTGGAAACATTCGATTTCAGGATTAATTTTACGAAACCGCCTCGCCTTTTACGGTAATCCGTCGCATCATGCGACGTTCAGTTGGGTCAAAATGGGTGCGGGCATGCATACTACAACGATTGTCCCACATCACCAGATCTCCGATCTTCCAAACATGTTCGTAGACGAATTCCGGCTTTTCACTGTGTTCAAAGAGCTGTTTGAGGGTTTCCTCGCTCTCGTCCTCGGGAAGCCCTTCGATCATATCTGTCATAAGACGATTAACATAAAGCGCTTTGCGCCCAGTTGCAGGGTGCGTGCGCGCTACCGGATGAAAATATTGCGGGGCATTTGGGTCAATGTTATCCCCCCTCGTGACGGGATTACCGGCATAGTCGTATATGTTGCGGGCCTTTAAGCCGGCCAATTTTTTACGAAGCTCTCCGGGCAATGCCTCCCATGCAGCGTAGCAGTTCGCGAACAGTGTATTTCCACCAACCCTTGGAAGTTCCATTGCATATAACGTCGATGCACGGCAGGGTATCTCGTAATAGCACTGATCGGAATGAAACCACATTTCACCGTCTTCGAGTGCCGTTTGAAAACCGGTGTCCGTGACATTCGTGATCATCATTGTGTGCCGCATTTCCTCATTGGCAAACTTGCCCGTGCGCACTTCCTCCAAATCGCCAAAATAGCGACAGAACCGAACCTGATCGTCATTCGAAATATTCTGCCCTCTAAATACGATGAGCAGATGGTCGAACCAGGCCGCCTCAATTTTTTTAAAGGCCTCTTCGTCTAGTGGCTTGGTCAGGTCGACACCTCGGATCTCAGCACCACATGCGTTTGAGAGTGGAACAACTTCGATATCAGCAATAGTCGTCGCCATGGCTAAGATTTTCCCCTAACAATCTTCTATAAACCAAAATATATGCTTGTCACGTATCCCATGCAATTCGGAGCACATCATTGAATATGCCGGCATCCGGAACCGCTATAAAAACCCGTCTCGGCAGAGCCGCGGTATTTGGAACTGGATTTTTTAGTTTGAGCCAAATACCAATGATGACGCTGATTATTCCACTTTGGGCACTCGACATTGGTGCTACCGCATTTTGGATTGGCATGGCAATCGCGATGCGAGCCGTTTTAGCGATGTTTTTCTCCATTCAGGCCGGGGCAATCATGGACCGACTGGGTACCCGCCGGGTGACACTTACTCTCGGACTTCTGGGTACAGTATTAGTTTTGTTATACCCGGTGGTTCCATCAATTGCGGGTATGCTTGTACTGCAGGTAGTGGTTGGTTTTTTGCACCTCACTTGTTGGATTGGGGCGCAGGCGTTAGTAGGCCGAATGACGAAAGGCGAGCCAACCCTTATGGGACGATTTAGTTTCCTTGCGACGTTAGGAAACTTTCTTGGTCCGGTGCTTGCTGGAATGGCGTTCCATCACTTTGGTGCCTGGGGTGCATTCGGGATGGTGTCGATCTGGTCGCTGGCATTCGTATCCATTACTTACGCCGTGCCGCGCAGTATGGACAACGGTGCAGCAGCGAAAGTGACAATGTTAGACCTGCTTCCACAGTGGTCACATTACGCCGCCGGCTTTGGATTACTTCGGGTACCAATTATTGGTTATGTGATAATCGTATCTGCTGTCCTCGCCGGTACTTATGCGATGCGTCACACTTTCTTCGCCGTTTATATGGAGAGCATCGCGTTTAACAGGGATGAAATTGGCTTAATTGTTGGCTGTATTGCACTCGCAGGCAGTTTCGCAGGCCTTTGCGTAGGCAAATTATCGCGATGGATTGCGCCCCATTGGTTAGTTCTCATAGGCACCGCGCTTGCAACAATGACATTCAGCGTCGCACCTCTATTTCAAGATTTCTGGTCGCTAGTCGCAGTTGCCTGCGCGACAGGAGTTTGCTCTGGTACCGCTTTTCCGATGATCCTCTCAGTCCTTACACGCGGCGCCGGCACCGAAAAGCAGGGATTAAGCGTTGGCCTGCGCGCCACGATGAACCGAACAGCCTCTCTAGCCGTTCCTGTCGCAATGGGAGCAATTGTTGGCGCCACGTCTCTATCCATCGGGTTTTTTATCACCGGTGGGACCATCCTTATTGTAACGGGATTAATGGGGATTGTTTTACTTCAAATATTAAAGAGTTCAAAAATTTAGGGAATAACCGTTATGAACACCTACCAAGATCTCGCAATAGAAAAACTCTTTCGGCTCGACGGTGAAATTGCTTTTGTGACTGGCGGAGGGGATGGGTTTGGACGCATCGCATCGATTGTGTTCGCCAACGCGGGCGCAGCCGTCGCAGTTACAGATGTTGATAAATCGAAGGCAGATGCGGTAGTTGCAGAGATTACGGAAGGTGGTGGGCGTGCCGTGGCGCTTGAACTTGATGTCGCAGACAGGGTCGCGCTTAAATCTACGATTGATCAGGCAGCAGAAATCCTCGGCGGCCTTCATATTTTGGTAAATAATGCTGGGATCACACGCCGTGGTCCTACAATGGAAATGACTGACGATGATTGGGATGCCGTCATCGAGGTCAATCAAACCGCTGTTGTGATGGGCAGCAAAGCGGCCGCTTACCACATGCAAAGCCACGGCGATGGACGCATCGTCAACCTCGCTTCTATTGTCGGTCTAGTAGGCAATCGACATTTCGCGCATATAGGGTATCAAGCGGCCAAGGGCGCTTTAGTAAATATCACGCGCGGCCTGGCGGTTGAATGGGCCGGAAAGGGTATCCGTGTAAATGCTATCGCGCCAACCTTTTTTCGAACAAATTTTGGAGCGGCGCGTATGCAATCTAACCCGGAACTAGTCGCGGCTATTGAGGCCGATACGCCCCTAGGCAGGTTTGGAGAGCCTTGGGAACTCGCAGGCGGACTTCTCTATCTGTCGTCCCGGGCATCGTCGATGGTTACAGGCGTCACACTGCCCATAGATGGCGGATGGACCGCAGTATGATAAAATCAATTTAAGCGAGAGTACTGCAGGGGCTTTCGTCCATCTTACGAAACCAAAAGCTAGCCCGCAAAATTACTGAACGGCAAACGGCACTTAGTTTAGTACGACAGACCCCATCCCACCCTCACACGGAATCGTCCAAAGTTATTTTTTGGAAGACATAACCAACGCCAGAATGTTCGCGGCATAATCCGAAGCTTGCGGTGTCTCCATCAAACGCGAATTAGCCAAATACGTCTTACAGGTTTCAAGAGAAGTTCTGTTCCTCGACGTGATCGTCGACAGGACCTCGGTAGAACGATCATAAAGATCGCCAGCTGGCACTACGTGACTGACAAAGCCTGCCGAAAGGGCGGTTTGGGCATCTACCTCGTCGGTGGAGTAAACCATCCAGGCAACGGACTTCGGCATCGATCGATCGATATGAGCGGAAATCGCTGCTGTCGGCGGTAGGTCGTGCTTCATCTCAGGTAGCGAGAACCTCGCGTCATCTGCTGCAACAGTCACATCGCAAACAGCTGCAGCAGCGCACCCGAAACCAGCGGCCCTTCCCTGAACGGTCGCGACTACTGGTATTTCGGCACTGCGGACTGCGTCATAAAATCCGAGGATAGGCGCCGTGAGAGCTTCACGCATCTCGATTCCATTTTTCGGCGCCTTCTCGGGTGCCCCGTCAGGGTCCCGACCCAGACAGAAATCATCACCGACGCTAGTCAGCGAAATCGCCTTAATGTCAGGATCACACCCCGCATCGATGATCAATGCCGATAAATAATCGAGCATTTCAAGTGTCAGCATGTTTCCCTTTTCAGGCCTGTCGATCGTTAGTCGTGCAATTTCGCCATCCTGCTCCAATTTTAGGGCGTCTTCCATTTTACTCTCCCTTGGTGTTTTTTGGCGTGTATTCCTTCACAGCACCTAATTTCAACAAGTCGGCAATCTCCTCTTCGCCCATACCAAGCACGTGCCCAAGAATATCCGAGGTCTCTGCTCCTAGTTTAGGCGGATACCGGTGTTTGGTTTTTGACGAACGTGATAATTTAACCGGATTACCTGCAACCTTTATCTCAACGCCATCTTCATTGCTAAGCGGCAAAACCATCTCACGTTCTACAATTTGCGGATTTGACAATGCCTTATCCAGGCTGTTGATCTCACCCACAGGAATACCCGCTTCTAATAATCTTGGCACCCAGTGATCCGCCTCGTGCATCATGAATGCACCCTCGAGGATTGGCCACAATTCATGTCTATTTTTGTATCTATCCTCATTAAGTATGAAGCGAGCATCCTTCTTTAAATCAGCAATTTCCAAAACATCACACAAGCCCTGCCACATACGTTCTGTGTTAGCGGTGATAACTAAAGATGTGCCATTAGCACAGTTAAAACCGCGGTAGGTAGGGATCGAGTCATGACCCCAACCCTGACGGCCTGGATTGTTGCCGGAATGAAGATAATAGGCGGCTTGGTAGCAGAGCATTGATACCTGACAATCCAACATCGAGATATCGATATACTGGCCGAGGCCCGAAGATCTGCGTTCTTCTAGAGCCGCCAATGCCCCAATAACCGCATACATTCCTGCGCTGAGGTCACCTAATGGGATCCCTGACCTAACGGCAGAACGTCCCGGCTCACCGGTCATTCCCATTCCGCCAGAAATAGCTTGTACGATCATGTCATAAGCGGGTCGATCTCGATCTTTTCCTGTCTGGCCAAAACCACTTATAGAGGCCCAGATAAGACCCTGATTGCGTTTAAAAAGTTCATCATACGTTAACCCAAGCCGGTCTAGCACACCCGGCCGGAAATTCTCGACCAGAATATCACTCTCATCCGCAAGGCGACGAACAATTTCCAACCCTTCATCTGTTTTCATGTCGACAACAATGCTTTTTTTGTTGCGATTGATAGACAGATAATAGCAGCTATCCTCACCAACAAAGTTTGGCGGCAGCACCCGGGACCAATCACCGACCGGCGCCTCCAGTTTCATAACCTCGGCGCCTAAATCACCGAAAATCATCGTTGCATATGGGCCGGCAAGAAATTGGGTAAGATCGAGTATTCGAATGTTAGACAAAGGCCCAGATTCATTGCGGACTAACCCGTCCTCGGCCGGTACTGCTTCGGGCATGAAACGTGCCTTATGAAATTGTCAATGCAGGATGAGTAGCAGTTACGCCCGCAAAACTGAATATCAACGGACGATTAATATAATAAGGCTTTCGTTCAAACAGCCTTACCAAATTCGCTAAAGAACATCGTGAATCAATATGGGATTGAATAAATACGGGTGACGAATGGTGCCCGATTGCTCGAAGTTTCGGGTCATTCATGTTCGTTTATTCAACCCACGCGCGGGCTTGCAGTAACTTTGTATTTAGACCAACGGATTAATTATAGGATAAAGCTTACAGCGCCCAAGGCGCCGAGTTCCTCAGCATCAAGGATCACTCTTCGCTCTGCGATCCGGAAACCACTAGCGACTCTCTGTAAACGATGCACGTATCGGCCGATATAAACTCCACCTTTCCCACCACGCCTAAACCTATGCACTGAGAAGTTAGAAGTTACTGTCAATTCCCTTTCCGAACTCTTGAGTATTCTTATGTTTGTAATTAACCGCCGTGTGCGAGATGGCGGATACTCTGCATGTGCGTCGGGACTTTTTAGACGTTTTACACGGCTGCGGATCCTATGGATGTCATCGGCAATAATAAAAAGTGTGTCTTCAGGGTCAGACTCCGGCGCCTCATTCGGCGGAACAAGGTAAATGGCATCGTCACACATAAGGTCTAACCATGCATCAAGATCCCAGTCGTCTAAAATAGCCGCTTCGTGATACAGGAAATCTTCGACCGCTGAGCGTTCGTCATCCCCTTTCTGCATGATCACTTGAACTCTACTCCGCCGCCGACAACATGTTGCCAGTCATAAGCTCATTCCAGCGCCGCCAGAATGTGCGCAAGTGCAATTCATCAGAATTCAACTGCTCTCCATTTTTTGCGATACCTCGGGTCATGACCGACCAAGGTACTTCATTCACCGTTTCTGCAATACCCCGCTGCACCTGCATCAAGGCTTCGACGTCGTCTGGGGTAGCAAAGCCACCTGGGCCATAAAATGTCAGGAATGCGTCAAGACGAACTTTGCGCATTTCCGGGCTTTCCTCAACCGGACCTAGCGCCCAAGCCGTAACCTCCATACGGTCAACCTCTGCAGGCCAAAAGGTCCGTACGGTAACCGATGAACCATCATTGATCATCAAGTTTGGAAAGACGAATAGGTTGCGGTTCGTATTCGCAACCCGCTCTGCGCGTTCTTCTCCCAAGCGTTCGATCAGTTCCCTTTTTGCCGCCTCAACAAGGGATTTTGCCTTTTCCCCATAGATGGATATCCAAGCTGCAACGGGTCGACCGCGAAAGTTCTGACTGTCTATTGCCGCGTGGCCATTTCCGAGGTTTTTTCCAACACCGCGCTTCGGCAGAAGAAGGCCTTTACCTTTCGGAATTTTAACATTTACCCCGGCATCCTTCATATACTCAAGCCACGTCGAGTGGGTTGAGTGCAGGTGGTAGTCATCAAACGAGTTTTCAACGAGCAGCTTCCAGTTGGCCTCAACATCATATTCCTGGACGCCCGTAACAATCTCCATTTCTTGGGATTGAGATTGATCGACGACTAAATCGATATACTCCTTTGCGCCCGAAAGATAGGTGTCCAAGCTGGGAGCACTCCGATCGAAACAGACAAACCAAAATCCCTTGTATTGCTCAAAACGGGGCACCTGCATCAGACCTAATTCTGACCTATCAAAACTATCTGGGTAGGCATCATCACCGGGTACAGCGACTAATGCGCCATCATTGTCATATGACCAGCCGTGATAAAAACAGTAGAACCGTTTCGTGTTACCAGAGCGTTCTCTGCAAACCTGCGCACCGCGATGACGACAGGTGTTCAAAAAAAGACGCATCCCGGACTTACTGTCCCGGGTCATGATCACCGGGCGCCCCGCTACGGTGCGCGTCACGAAATCCCCCGGACTCGAAACTTCTGAATCGTGGCCAGCGTATATCCAGCAGGTGTTGAAGACCCGCTTTTTCTCAAGCTTTAGGATCTCCGGGTCGACAAGCGTCTCGCGGTTCAGCCGAAAATCGTTTTGTGCCGGATCATCTACAATATACGGGTTTGTAACCATCTCGAGAATTTATCTCAAAATGGAGAGACACGTCCATCCTGTTCCCTGCGATTAGTTGAATCTTTTCGCGAAGCTTCACTCCGCCGCTTCGCGTCGAGGCAATTTCCAATTTGAGCGGATGAAGTGACAGGTGTATCCATTGGGAATTCGCTCAAGGTAATCTTGGTGTTCAGGCTCTGCTTTCCAGAAGTCGCCGGCCGGTTCGACTTCAGTAACAACCTTGCCAGGCCATAGACCCGAGTCATTCACATCAGCGATCGTATCTTCGGCCACCTGTTTCTGGGTATCGTCCAAATAATAGATTGCAGACCTATAACTAGGCCCCATATCGTTGCCTTGCCTATTTCGGGTCGTTGGATCGTGGATCTGAAAAAAGAATTCTAATAGGTCTCTGTAGGTGATTTCCGTCGGGTCAAAGAAAATCTCTATACCTTCTGCGTGCATCCCATGATTACGATAGGTCGCATTCGGCACGTCTCCGCCAGTATAACCAACACAGGTATCCTTCACGCCAGGAAGCTTGCGGATTAGATCCTGCATACCCCAAAAACAGCCACCGGCAAGAACAGCGCGTTCAGTTGTCATTAAAATTCTCCTGTTTCAACCTTTTAGAGTTCGACGCCAGAAAGATGGGTGCTCGGGTGGCATTTGTCCACTATCCCCCGGCGCGGAAAAAATCAGTAACTTTGCCTCCTGCGAGAAGGTAAAGCCCTACCAATATAAGTCCGATTCCCAGAACACGTCCGAGGTCTGCAACCACCGGTTTAAATAATGATGGGAAAGTCCCGGCCAAGGCGACGGAAAGAAAGAAGACTATCATGCTGGACGTTGCATACATGACAGGGGGAAGTCCAGGATTAGGAGCAAGTCCAATCGCCTGAAATAAAGAACCATTGGCAAGCGCGCCGAATATTGCGCCAATTGTGATAATGATTGCGAGCGCGGACGCGGGTGGAAGAATTTCCTCGCTTCGTCCGCAGATTAAGAGATAGACGACGATGCTTATCGAAGTCGCACCAAAATACCACGCTAGAAACACAAGCGGGTCTACCCCGAAACGAAACTTCATGAAAGGTACCGCAATAAAGGATGGCACTATACAGAGCGTCGCCAGAATTGACTTACTGAACCAAATTTCCACGCTATTCTCCTGCGTTGGTAGATGTTGAGGTATCTCCAGCTGGGCATCGATACTCGCATCCATTACAAAAGGTGGAATGACGTACTAATGACTAAACCGGCACAATCGCGGTAGTCTCGATTTCCACCTTGGCTTCGTCTTCCATGAGTGCGACCACCTGTACAGCTGCCATGGCAGGAAAATTTTTGCCGATGACATCCCGGTACGCCTGACCTACTTCGTCAAGACGTTCTAGGTATTCTCTTTTGTCAGTAAAATACATAGTCATCCGGCATATATGTTCCGGCTTTGCATTACCCTCCTTGAGCACGGCAACCGTATTTTGCAATGCCTTGCGGAACTGTTCGACAAAATC
This sequence comes from uncultured Alphaproteobacteria bacterium, assembly GCA_913046035.1. Classification (GTDB taxonomy): domain Bacteria; phylum Pseudomonadota; class Alphaproteobacteria; order MPNO01; family UBA830; genus UBA830. The sequence continues at coordinate 23,020 of CAJWSW010000022.1, forward strand.
CCCGGTTTCAAACTTTTCCTCGGCACTCCAGCCGACCATACCTGCGACAAATACGAAACGGCCTTCCGCTGCTATACCATTGGAATAACCACTCGGCCGCTTCCAACCAGGGGGATTAAGGTTCTTCATTTAACTTCTCTTAAAACAATGTCCCTTGCGGACGATCTTCAAAAGTTTTAAGCTTAAAACATTATTTAAGCAATGCCGCTGACAATGAATAAACTACCGGACAATTCCCTTCAAAAGACACCGGAAGGCAAAATCACAGGAAGCCCATTACGTGGTCAACACGCAGTTGTTACAGGCGCCACCCGTGGCATTGGGGCATCAATAGCAGAGACATTCGGCCGCCTAGGAGCGGATTTAACATTAATAGGCCGCGATCGGGATGGACTGATCAAACGTGCCGACGATATTTCGAACGCCACTTCTGTTTCTGTCCATATCGAGCCGGCAGATATAACCGACATGAATGATGTGGGCAGAGCTTTTACAACCATTTTAGCAGCCAATGGTCCTATTTCTATTCTCGTTAACAATGCGGGCTTGGGCAAAAGTGCCCCATTCCACAGAATGGGTCAGGATCTTTGGAACAACATGATTAGCGTCAATCTAAACGGGACCTTTTACTGCACCCGGGAGGTCATTGGAGGCATGCTTGAAGCAGGCTATGGGCGCATCATAAACCTTGCGTCAACAGCAGGGCTTGTCGGATATGAGTATGTGTCGGCTTATTGCGCTGCGAAGCATGGCGTGATTGGCCTTACCCGTTCGTTGGCACTTGAAACCGCAACAAGGGGTATAACAGTGAACGCTGTTTGCCCAGGATACACTGAGACGGATCTCCTCCACGAAACAATTGACAATATTGTAACGAAAACCGGTCGCTCCATCGAAGAAACACGGATGGAGTTAGCGGCTTCAAATCCGCAGAAGCGTCTCGTTCAGCCATGGGAGGTAGCAGAGACAGTAGCTTGGCTAGCCCTCCCCTCGTCTGCCTCCATAACCGGACAGGCGATATCTGTTGCCGGTGGAGAGGTGATGTGAAGGCGGACGAAGTAAATTTTGAAAGGAAGGATTACGAAACAGGTGTCCAAATACAGGATGAAATGGAGCTTCGTATTTGGCTGCGCCTGCTAACCTGCAGCAACCTACTCGACACAGAAGTTCGAACACGCCTCAAGCAGACGGCAGGTACCACCCTACCCCGTTTTGACATTTTGGCTCAGCTCGAGCGCCACAAAGGGCCAATGTCAATGGGGGAGCTTTCGAAACGCCTTATGGTTACCAACGGAAACGTAACCGGTCTAGTCGAGAGGCTTGCAAGCGAGGGCATGGTTGAGCGAGCCCCAGCGCCGGACGACCGCCGCATTCAGATGGTAAGCCTGACGAGCAGGGGTAAAGAAAACTTTGCAAACATGGCGGAAAACCACAGAGTTTGGATCCGGGCTATGATGGAGCAACTTACTGCCAACGAATTGAACAGTTTATATGACCTGTTGGCCCGCTTGAAAGAATCTATACTCACCGCCGAACAGAAAAATAACTTGGAGGCAGCAGAGTGAAGATTATCAGCGGAGGCGAGCTGAACCCCAGGCATTTTGCCTGGGGCGTCGTTGAAAAAGTAGCAACAATTACCATCAACCGACCGGATCGCAAAAACCCACTTACTTTCGACTCTTATGCTGAATTACGAGACACCTTTCAAACCTTAAAGTATGTCGACGATATCAAGACCATCGTCATAACCGGCGCCGGCGGGAACTTTTGTTCCGGCGGTGATGTCCACGAAATCATTGCCCCACTTCTCGATATGGACATGAAAGAACTACTCCAATTTACCCAAATGACGGGCGATGTGGTTAAGGCTATGCGGGCCTGCCCGCAACCAATTATCGCAGCCGTCGAGGGCGTATGTGCCGGTGCTGGTGCGATTTTAGCAATGGCTTCCGACCTACGGTATGGAACAGCGGATGCGAAGATTTCTTTCCTTTTTACTCGCGTCGGTCTCGCAGGTTGTGACATGGGCGCCTGCTCTATTCTTCCGCGCATTATCGGCCAGGGTCGCGCATCCGAACTTCTCTATACTGGAAGGGCGATGTCGGGTAAGGAAGCGCACAATTGGGGGTTTTTCAACGGACTGACGACACCTGGCGAGACATTATCAGAAGCGGAAAAACAGGCTGCGCGACTTGCCGATGGTCCGACTTTTGCGCATAGCATTACCAAACGCCAAATGCATATGGAATGGAACATGAGCATCGACGATGCCATTACTGCCGAAGCCGAAGCGCAAGCTATTTGCATGCAGACGCGCGACTTTCGACGCGCTTACGACGCCTTCGCCGCTAAACAGAAACCCGTCTTTAAAGGGAACTAAACCGTGACTGAACGAACCTATCTAAATTGGCCCTTCCTCGAGGAATCTCATCGGCAACTGGCCAATGATTTTCGCATCTGGGCAGATCAGAAAATTGCGCCACTGTCGGACCACGAACCCAGGGACGACGCCGGTCTGGACGCGCTTGCGCGCGAATTAGTTAAACGCTTCGCGGCAGGCGGCTGGTTACAGTATTCAGTGCCAGCGCCTTGGGGAGGAAAATATCCTTCGCTTGACGTCCGGGCGCTTTGTCTGATGCGAGAGATCCTCGCACAATATTCTGGTATGGCGGACTTTTCATTTGTTATGCAGGGACTCGGCTCCGGCCCGATTTCACTTTTCGGTTCTGAGGTTATGCGAAGAAAGTACTTACCTGATGTCGCTTCCGGACGACGAATTGCCGCCTTCGCTTTGTCAGAGGTTGACTCTGGATCCGACGTCGCAGCCATGAAAACCAATGCCAGGCTCGATGGCGAACATTATATCTTAAACGGTGCAAAGACTCTCATATCAAACGGAGGTTTAGCAGATCAATACGTAGTATTTTGTCGCACTGAAGATAGCCCCGGCGCAAGAGGCCTTTCGGCGCTTGTTGTCGAAGCTAACACACCGGGATTAGAAGTAACGGATCGCTTTAACGTAATTGCCCCCCACCCTCTTGGTCGCCTCGAATTTAAGGATTGCAGGGTGCCTGCGAGCAACCTTCTTGGTGAACCAGGGGATGGGTTTAAAATTGCAATGTCGTCACTTGATGTATTCCGTTCGACCGTCGGTGCGGCTGCGCTCGGCTTCGCCCGCCGCGCTAATACGGAAGCAATAGCGCAAGCACGTCAACGTATTTCATTTGGAAAGCCCATAGCAGATTATCAATTGATACAAGAGAAACTTGCAGACGCCGCTTTAAAGATAGATGCGGCGGCGCTGCTCGTTTACAGATCTGCTTGGACCAAAGACACTCAAGGTGGCCGCGTAACCCGCGAAGCTGCGATGGCTAAATTATACGCGACCGAGATGGCACAGGAGGTGATTGACCAAGCCGTGCAGATCTCGGGCGGCATGGGCGTCGTCGTCGGATCCACTGTGGAGAGATTATATCGCGAAATTCGGGGACTTCGGATTTACGAAGGCACTAGCGAAATACAAAAGCTGATCATAGCGGGGGAAGCATTATCAGTCGTTGAAGGAGAGGAAGCCATGAAAGCGGCTGAATAAAGGTATGAGCAAGCGTCTTCCAGGCGGACATACTGCCCACGTCGACACTTTTGCGGCAGATAATCTCCCGCCTCTTGAAGCATTGCCGAAGTTCGATTTCGACGGTCTCCCTATTTTGCGGTCTTATCCTGACCGTATAAATGCCGGCGCCGAACTACTAGACCAGATGTGCGTTACCGGTTTTGGTGACAATCCTGTGCTTCATTATGAAGAAACAACATGGACGTACAACGAGCTTCGAGCTATTTCCGACCGCATCGCCAAGGTTTTAGTAGAAGACCAAGGATTAATCCCGGGAAACCGTGTGCTTCTCCGATCAGCTAACAATCCGATGCTTGTCGCATGCTGGTGCGCTGTTCTTAAAGCCGGTGGCATTTGTGTTACCACTATGCAACTTCTTCGAGCGCGTGAGCTTAACTATATCGTTAAAAAGGCGGAAATTAAGCATGCTCTCTGCGATATCACGCTAGCAGATGAAATGCAGAAAACTTGCCAACATACACCTGACCTGCGCGACCCTCTCTATTTCACTGCAACTGGTGACGGCGAAGTATCGTTAGACTGCGCGATAGCTTCCAAAACAGGGGGATTTGACAATTGCGATACAGCTGCAGATGACACTGCACTTATAGCATTCACGTCCGGTACAACTGGCTCTCCCAAGGCTACTATGCATTTTCATCGTGACATTATGGCAATGACGGATTGCTTTCCTCGCTCATTCGCAATGGCAGAGCCTCACGACATTTTCACCGGAACACCGCCACTAGCCTTTACTTTTGGGCTGGGCGGGCTGACCTGCTTCCCTATGCGTTTCGGCGCATCTACGAGGTTTTTTCCAGACCCTCTCCGGCCAGAGGATATGATGGCTGCAATTGAAAGGTATAAAATAACAGGTCTTTACACCGCACCGACCATGTATCGGCAACTCGCAGATCTCGCGAATGATTATGACATATCAAGCCTAAAAAAATGTGTTTCCGCCGGAGAAACACTACCAAAAGCTACATGGGAAGCATTTTTTAACGCCACCGGTATTCCGATCGTCGATGGATTAGGATCGACTGAAATGATCCATATCTTCGTTTCCGCGAGCCCATCAGAAATGCGGGCTGGCTTCACCGGTAGGGCAATTCCTGGCTACCGCGCTAAAGTAGTGGACGAAGAGGGTAAGGAATTGCCTCCCAATACTCCCGGGCTATTAGCGGTGCAGGGGCCCACCGGATGCCGATATCTCGCTGACGATAGACAAGCCCAATATGTAAAGGATGGTTGGAATTATCCCGGCGACGTCTATCAAATGGATGAAGATGGCTACTTTAAATACATCGCCCGCGCCGACGATATGATAATTTCTGCCGGGTACAATATTGCGGGACCTGAAGTCGAAAACGCCTTACTCGATCACGAAGCGGTGTCAGAATGCGCAGTTGTGGGCAAGCCAGATAAAAAACGTACAAATATCGTGAAGGCTTTCGTAGTCCTCCGCATGGGGTTTGATGCAGACGTTGAAACCGCAAAAATCCTTCAGGACTATGTCAAGAATGAAATAGCGCCATACAAATATCCGCGGGAAATCGAATTTGTGGGAGAATTACCCAAGACCGAGACAGGAAAACTTCAGCGGTTTAGGCTTCGCGATAAAACGTAATACCCACTAAACGCCAAAACAGAGGCTGAGTTCAATACGGGAGTAAGTTCAAATAGCACCCATCGTTAACCGCAAACTACCTTCCAGAGACCTCATAGCAAACTGTGTCACGCGCGAACTGCTCATACAAATCAAGCATCCGTTCACGCCAAGCATAGACAGGGTCTTCCTCACTGAGTAACTGGAACGGGCTGGTTACACGAGCCCACTGGAACTGAGAAAACACGACATAATCTGCGTATGCTGGCTCGTCGCCGCTAATGAAGGGCTGCCCCTTCCGAAATGATGTTCGGATCGGATCAAGTGTCCGGTAAAGATTTATGACCCGATCTTCGCGGCCATCCTGAACCTCCTCTAACGTGCGTTTATACATTTTTTCCATAGTTTCTCGAAAATACTTACGATCCTGCATATGCGCCGCATCAAGCACGTCGCGTGCAATTAATGGCCCAAGAGCAACATTAACTGCACGGTCGCACCATGAATTGATTATCCGGGTTACACCCTCGCCTATTGAACCACCCAATAGGCTCGGTTTATCTGGATAAGCCTCATCAAGATAAAGTGCTATGTCCCAGGAATCGACCTTTATAACTTCATCGTCGACCATCACCGGTACGCTTTTTGCGTCAGCGAAAGCGATGGTTTCCTTATCTGTAAGCAACAACGGTAAAGGCTCAAATTCCAATCCCTTATGTTTAAGCGCCATTTTCGCACGCCACGAAAACTGACTGTAACGACGGTCACTATCGCCGAGGAGTTCATAAAGTCTGATGGTCATTTTCGGGTTCTCCGGTGACGAAATTTAGCGCCAAACTGTAGCGCGAAGACAAGATCAGAAATGATTGACGGCCTGGATCTAACGACCCTTAAAAGGCTGACGGGTGGATATTACTCTGCAGCTTCGTTACGTGATCCTTCAGCCGGTCCGACGGCTGCATCCTTCATTTCCCATTCAAGCGTTTTTTTTGTATCCAAGCTGCGCCCTTCTTCCCTATTTGTAACAGGCTTGGCTTGCTCGCGCAGTTCTTCCAATTGAAGGCGGTTGCGCTCGAATTGTCTGAATGCTGCGAACTTCGCTGACATATATTGCTCTGGCCAAACGACATCTTTAACACCGTAATGGGCTGCCGCTTGTTGGGTAAAATAGGGATTGTAGAGATGAGTGCGCGCTAAAGCCACCAAGTCGCTGCGGCCGGCACCGATAATAGTGTTGACCTGATCCCAATCGGATATGTTTCCAGCGACCATTGTTGGAATATCTGCCTCGATGCGAATTTGCTCTGAAAAAGGCGCTTGGAACATTCGTCCATAGATTGGTTTCTCAGAAGCGTCAGTCTGACCCGTAGAAACGTTAATGAGGTCACAACCATGTTCTTTGAAGGCATTTGCAATACTAACTGCATCCGCGCTAGTGGTTCCACCCTCAACCCAGTCCGTCGCTGAGATCCTCACCGACATCGGACGTTCTTTAGGCCAAATGGCGCGACATGCGTCAAAGACCTCAAGTGGATATCGTAGACGGTTTTGAAGGGGTCCCCCATATTCATCGGTGCGCTGGTTAGTGAATGGTGAGAGAAATGAAGCCAATACATACCCGTGGGCGCAGTGAAGTTCAGCCATATCAAAGCCAGCGCGCGCGGCGCGTTCAAAGGCAGCAACAAAATCTGCCTTAACACGGTCCATGTCGGTACGTGTCATTTCGCGCGGCACTGCCGAATTGGCCAAATACGGCAACGGGGACGCAGCAATAATCTCCCATGCGCCCACATCTAATGGTTCGTCCATACCCTCCCAGGCAAGCTTTGTAGCCCCTTTGCGGCCTGCATGACCAATCTGCATCGCCATTTTTGCGTCAGTGCGTTCATGAGCGAAAGAAACAATGCGTTTCCATTGCGCTTCATGGGCGTCGGTCCAGATACCGACACACCCGGGGGTTATGCGCGCATCTGGTGAGACGCAGGTCATTTCAGTGTATACCAGCCCGGCTCCACCCATTGCTCTACTGGTATAATGGCTAAAATGCCAGTCGTCAGGATTTCCGTCTTCAGCGCAATACTGACACATAGGAGATACAACAACTCGGTTCGACAGACGCATTTCGCGCAGTTGAAACGGCGCGAACATCGGCGGGACGCTCTTTTTTTTCAGCTGCGGTGCGCCGAATTTCTCTGCCGCTTCATCGGAGAATGCCTTGTCAACCGCCTTTACGAATTCACGATCTCTTAGCCGCAGGTTATCGTACGTGATCGCCTTAGATCTCGACATCAGACTAAAGTTGAATTGAACGGGGTCCATCCCCCAATAACGCCTGACGTTCTCGAACCAAGATAGTGAAACGTCGGCGGCATGTTGCGTCCGCTCAACTTCATCCCTTCGCGATGCGTCATAAAGCTTGAGCGCTTCACGAGGGTTAGCCTCCTGCTTACAGCATTCAAACAGTGCGATAGCATCTTCCATAGCAAGTTTAGTGCCTGACCCAATGGAATAATGCGCCGTATGTGCGCAATCGCCCATAATAACTAAGTTGTCCTTCACCCAGGTCTCACACCGGATCATGGGGAAGTTTCGCCAAACAGACCGATTTGTGATTATTGGGTGACCGTCGAGTAAGTCTGCGTAGAGGTTCGAGACATAAGCAACGGTCTCATCCTCCGACGCTTTCTCCATGCCTGCCTTCTTCCACGTCTGCTCCGTGGTCTCGACAATCATGGTACTCATCTCACTATTATACTGATAAGCGTGGAGGTTCCAGATGCCCGCTTCGTTTTCTCGAAAATCAAAAGTGAAAGCTGGTAGAGGTTTAGTCGACCCGAGCCACACAAACTTGTTTGGCCGCCAATCGAAACTCGGTTTAAAGTGATCAACGAATTCATCGCGCACCCATGAATTAATTCCGTTGGCAGCGATGATCATATCGGCATCTGGTCTTAATTGATCAAGCGAGTGGATTTCGCGTTGGAACTCCATTTCGATGCCGACTTCACCACAACACCCTTGGAGTATCAGCAGCATGTCTTTCCGCGACATGCCACAGAACCCATTACCGCCAATCGCGATTTCTGAGCCTTTGTAATAGGTGACAATATCGTCCCAGTAAGCAAACGTCTGACGAATTCGGTCATACGAAACTTGATCGTAGTCCCGGAAATGGCCCAGCGTTTCCGCCGAGAAAACAACGCCAAAGCCGAACGTGTCATCAGCCTGGTTCTGTTCGTAAATTTTGATTTGATGAGACGGATCAGCCTTCTTCATGAGAAGTGAAAAATAAAGTCCCGCGGGACCGCCGCCGATAACCTCAATTTTCATACAACAATAACGCCCTTACGATGCCAACGAATGAATTACTTCAAGTTTAAAATAAAGTTTTTCAAGCTCATATATAGTACAACTCACTCCAAAAAACTCTCATAAACTATCCACAAGTGAAAGCACCCATTTCTCGCCACCGATAGAGAGATTCGCGTAAACTTGAAATATGACGCAATACCCTGCAACTGATTATGTAGAAGGCAAGCCGAAAGGGATCTTTCCGTCACAAGCACTCCTTGATATGGTTACCAATGGCACTGTGAGTGCTTCACAGCCCATCTCCCCCGATCTTATTCAGCCAGCAAGCATAGACCTCCGGATGGGCGAATTTGCCTGGCGCGTTCAGGCAAGTTTCCTACCCGGTCCGAATGCTTCGGTAGAGGAAAAAGTTCGCGCCTTCGAAATGCATCGCATTGATCTGACTGATGGTGCAGTCCTCGAGAAAGGCTGCGTCTACATTGTTCCGCTTTTGGAACACCTCTCCCTGCCCGACGATTTGTCTGCCTTCGCCAACCCAAAAAGCTCAACCGGACGGCTTGATATCTTCACCCGCGTTATCTCCAACCAAGGCACAAGGTTTGACCTTATACGCCCTGGCTATTCCGGACCACTTTACGCTGAAGTATCACCCAAAACATTTTCAATCAAACTACGCACAGGATCTCGCTTGAGCCAACTCAGATTGCGCAGGGGACACTCCGAGGTAACGCCAGAAGATCTGCTACAACTTCATGAGGAAAATGGATTAGTCGACTCCGAGATCGATCCAAATGAGATTAAAGAGCATCAAAGCCTCAGCCTTCGCCTGGATCTGCGCAGCAACGGTGTAGATGGGATCCTAGGCTGGCGAGCTCGGCGTCATGCTGGAATTATCGACGTAGACAAACCAAACCAATATGACCCCGCTGACTTTTGGGAACCCGTCGCTGCGCGCGGTAGCGGGATTATTCTCAACCCCGATGATTTCTACATTCTAGCAACCCGCGAAGCTGTCACTGTGCCTCCTGATTATGCAGCCGAAATGGTTGCTTACGACACCCTCGTCGGAGAATTCCGTGTCCATTACGCTGGTTTCTTCGACCCTGGCTTCGGATGGGACTCTCAAAACCCATTGGCCGGCTCGCGCGGCGTTTTAGAGGTTAGGTCACACGATGTCCCGTTTCTCCTCGAACATGAACAAATTATCGGAAGATTGCGTTATGAGCATTTAACGGCGAGGCCGGATAAAATCTACGGAACGGCTATCGGGTCCCACTATCAGGGACAGGGCTTAAAGTTGGCAAAACAGTTTAGAGTAGCGTAGATTTTTATATAGCTTAACCATCAAAAAAATCGGCGGCGTATTTCTTCTGGAACATCTATTGCTTTGATGCCCCATTCTGACGTCGGATCTTTTATAACCATCACGCGGCGTTCAAACCCTTCAAGAGCAATCTTTCCATTTGAATGCTCAACGCGATGTTTCACAATAAATGTTTTTCTCGCCCATTCATCGACCCGGCTAGTCATTATTAACCGGGTACCCAGCTTACAGGCATTCATGTAATCTGTGCCGTTTTCCACCAAAGGCATCCCACTGATATTAAATTCTTGCTCAAGTTCCTCGTAGGACAGGCTGTTTTCAGAAAATAAGTGCTCAGTTGCCTGATCAAACCAGATATAAAAATTTGGATAAAACACGATACCAGCGGCATCGCAATGCGCCCACGATACCGTTATTTCTTTAACCAATTCCTTCATAGAATCTCCTTGCCCTGCTCCCGTTAACCTGAAATTTATGGAAACCACGCAACTTTTGTACTGAACAGATTTTATTACGCCGTGCGCAACGTTAATGTCCTAGTTGTCAAATCCGCGTTCTCCATCAAAACAGAACCGAATCAATTTTCTCGCTTTGCTTTCCTGACAAACACTCTAAATTGGTAGAAAATCATAGAACAGTGATGGAAGCGGCGATGTTCATTCAAACTGAAGAAACCTCCGATATCAACACAGTCCGGTTCATTCCCGGGCGAGATGTTTATCCGGATGGCGCAGAGTTGAAAGCCGCTGACGCCGATCGATCACCTCTCGCAAAACGCATTTTTGATTTAGGTGACGTAATTAGAGTTACACTTGGCCCTGATGATATTCGAGTGACCAAATCCGGCAATGCCGAGTGGCATATATTGCGACCCCAAATTCTTGCAGCGGTTATGGATCACTTCATGTCGGGTTTAGAAGTAGTGGATGAGAGTATTGCACCCGTAATCGAGGAAGCAGAAGAAAAGTTAACTGGCCCGGCGGCTGAGATTAGGGAAATTGTCGATAGCCGCATACGGCCGGCAGCAAAAGACGGAGGCGGCGATATAACCTTCAAAGCATTTAAGGATGGCGTCGCCTATCTACGTTTCGAGGGTGCGGCTTACGGGCTCATGCAACCGATCCAGAATATGCTTAAACACTACGTGCCTGAAGTCGAAGACGTCCGTGACGCGATTGACTTGGAAGACCGGCCAGGGCTAAAGACTGAAGAAGGAAAAGCGATCCTTCAACTTCTCGATGATCAAATAAATCCTCAGGTGGCTGCCCATGGGGGACATATTTCATTGATTGACGTAAAAGAAAACACCGCGTTTGTCCGTCTTGAAGGAGGATGCCAAGGCTGCTCTGCGTCCTCGGCGACATTACGGCAGGGCGTCGAAGTTGAGATCAAAAAAGTTGTCCCTACTATTGCCCAAGTGGTCGACGTTACGGATCATTCAGCTGGGGCCAACCCGTACTACGATTAACGCCCAATAAATCCTAAGCAAATACTTAGATTGGTACGTGGGCTATCAAAGCCAAGTTACAATACAACTCAACTTCTGCTCGTCTGCATTCACCCGAATTTTTTATCAGGCGACAGCCTTTTCCGCCCTTACCTGATTTACAATCATTGAGGGTGTCAGTGGGGCGGCGGCAATCCTTACATTCCAAGGCGACAATGCATCCTCTATAGCTGAGATAATTGCGGCGGCTGCGGGAATGGTGCCTCCCTCGCCCGCGCCTTTAACGCCGAGCGGATTTATTGGTGTTGGGGACTCAACGTGTGTGACGTCCACATTTGGCGTTTCGGGGGCAGAAGGAAGCAAATATTCAGCAAACGTAGTAGACACCGGATTTGAATTATCATCATACACCATCCATTCAAGGAGCGCGTTGCCAACGCCTTGGGCTACAGCTCCTTGCACCTGACCATCCACGACAAATGGGTTTATTAACGTGCCGGAGTCGTGGGCCATTGAATAATTTAAGATGTCAACATGACCGGTATCTGGATCCACTTCTACCTCTACCACAGCGGTGCCGTTGCAGTAAGATGATTGAGACGGCGAGAAGTAGTGCGTTGCCTCAAGCCCCGGTTCAACTCCGCCGGGCAGGGAAAATCCAGGCATCCCCTGAACAGCCCTCGCGACGTCAGACAGTGATACGGACAGGTCTGAGCCCCTCACCACTACGCTACCATTCTCAATATCCATATCTTCTTCAGCCGCTTCTAGCATGTGAGCCGCCACCTTAATGGCCTTCTGACGAACCTCATTAGAAGCAAGATGTACCGAAGAACCGGCATTCACAGCGATGCGGCTGGCGAACGTTCCGACACCGGAGGCAATTTTTCCTGTATCACCTTTCTGCACATCAATCTTCTCAACACCAACACCAAATTTATCGGCACAAACTTGGGCAAGCGTTGTCCAATGGCCCTGACCAGAGTCGCCACCACCGGTATATATGCAAATCTGCCCAGAAGGCTGTATTCGCACAGTCGCTCCCTCAAACGGTCCAAGGCCTGTGCCTTCTACATAATTGGCAATACCGATTCCGATATGGCGGCCTTCTGCCCGCGCCTGCTCCTGCCTATGTCGAAAACCCTCATAATCTCCGAGACGAAGCGCCTCTTCCTGGCACTTAGGATAATCACCAGAGTCGTAGGTCATAGGCTTGCCATCTCGGAAAATCAGTCCGAGGGCATACGGCATCTGCTCTGTTTGAATTAAATTACGCCGCCGTATCTCTGCACGATCGAGGCCGAGTTTATCGGCCGCACGGTCCATCAGACGCTCCATCGCAAAGACAGCCTGAGGCCTACCGGCACCGCGAACCGGTGTAACCGCAACCTTATTAGTCAACGCAACAAAGGTTTCCAATTCATATGATGGCAGGACATATGGCCCCGGAAGCGTCGTCGCTGAGATATAAGGGGATATTATTCCCCACGGCATGTAAGCGCCGGTATCATGGATCATTTGCCCACGTACACCGAGTAACTTCCCGTCCGCGTCGACAGCGATCTCCATGTCCCAGTACTGGTCGCGTTCCATATTAGTAGCGAGAAAGTTTTCTCGCCGATCCTCAATCCATTTCACCGGCTTTCCAAGATCCTTGGCGACGAGGGGGATCAACGCCTCCTCGACATAGTAAATTGTCTTCGGGCCAAACCCGCCACCGACATCCGGCGCTATAACGCGAACCCGGTCGGATTCCCAGCCCAGCATGTCGACAACGTTTTGCTTTACCAGAAATGGTGACTGTGTCGCAGACCAGATTGTTACTACATCATCTAACTCATCATACTGAGCAACAACCCCACGATTTTCTATCGCAAATCCGCCGCCCCGGTGGATCCAAAATTCTTCACTGTGGGTTAAGTGTGCATTGGCAAATGCCGAGGCCACATCGCCATATCCAACCTTATATTTTGCACCTTCATTATTGGGAGAGTCGACATGACAGAGGGGTGCACTGTCCTCGAGAGCGGACTTACAATCAGCTGCCCCGGGTAAAATATCATAGTCAACTTGAACCAAGGTTGCGGCATCTTCGGCGTTGTACCTTGTATCGGCAACAACAAGGGCGATGGGTTCCCCTGCAAAACAGACCTCTCGATCCTCAAGTAAACGCTGTTGGAATGGTTGCGATATCGCAGGATTTGGCACTTGAAAAGGTACAGTAGTATTACGCAGATAATCCGGCAGGTCAGACGCAGTGTAAATTTTGCAAACGCCTTTGTGTTTAAGCGCATCCGATATATTTATATCTTTTATCCTGGCGTGGCTGTGAGGGCTGCGGACGAATGCCGCTTCCAGCATTTCGGGCAGATGCATATCGTCGGTATAGCCGCCTCGCCCGGTAAGCAATTTTGGGTCTTCAAGGCGCGAAACCCTTGCGCCAAACATCTTTGCGCCCATTGGGCTAAGTTCCCGCCTGCAGCCTCTTCGCTGCGTCTAAGGCAGCGGCAACGATACCCTGGTAACCAGTGCAACGACACAAATTCCCGCTAATCGCCTCGCGAACCTCGCGTTCTGTTGGATCCGGATTTTCATCAAGGAATTCGAGTAAAGTGGTTAACATCCCCGGTGTGCAAAAGCCGCATTGAAGTCCATGATTGTCTTGAAACGCCTGCTGTAGCGGGTGCAATTCGGTTTCATTGGGGGCAATACCCTCGACGGTTAAAATCTCTTTGCCGTCTGCTTGAACTGCGAGCATTAAGCAAGAACGTGCAGTCTTGCCATCCAGCAAAATCGTACAAGCCCCGCAAACTCCATGCTCACAGCCCACATGGGTACCTGTCAGCAGACACTCGTGACGGATAAAATCGGCCAGATGTAACCGCGTCTCAACTTCCCGCTCGTACGCTTTCCCGTTAATGTTAACACAAATGGTTCTACGATCGCTCATTTAAGATTAATCTCCGTTCCGTTTGAGGCACGACTAAATGCCTTCGCAAGCCCTCGTCGAGTGAGTACCGCGGCCAGATGCTGACGATACCATGCGGGAGCATAAACGTCCTCCATCGCGTCAATATCCCGGCATTTTTCGGCTATTTCGGTAAATAACTCAGCAGAACCGGTCTCGCCCAGCAAACCATCCTCTACAGCTGTCACCCTGAGAGGCGACGGCCCAACACCACCCACCGTCACGCTAGCCCTTGTAATTTTGCCGCCATCTGACACATCTAGAAGGACTGCGGATGAGGTAATGGCATAATCACCGTGGCGTCTGGCAAATTCAACAAAGGCGTAACCGTGGCCGTCGGGCCACAGCGGAACGCGAATATCAGTAACCATCTCATCCAATTCAAATGACGGGGTCATGTATCCCATTGGCAAATCCGCCATTGCGATATCACGGGCTCCGCCCCTTTTGCGAACTGTTATAGTGGCGTCTTGTGCCATCGAAACGCTTGGTAACTCCGCGCTCGGATCGAGATGGGACAGTGAGCCGCCAAAAGTTCCTCGATTGCGGGTCTGGCGATGACCAACCTGAAGTATAGCCTCCCGCATTAGCGGTATTTTCTGTGCGACGAGATCGGAGGACTCGATCTCGTGTTGACGGATCATTCCTCCAAAAACAAGGGCGTCGCCGTCGTCGCGAATGTAAGTCAGGTCATCTATATTATTTATGTCGATTACATCGTCGGGAAGCACGAAACGCATATTAAGCATCGGCATTAGTGACTGTCCGCCTGCTAAAATTTTTGCGTTATCTTTTTCGGCGAGAAGGCCAACGGCCTCGTCGATGCTGCGGGGATCATGGAAAGTAAATGGTGGTGGTTTCATTTTATACCGAAAATATGTGAATGGAACAGGCTCCGTGATCGAAGCCGGATATACCGCCGCCCGTGCAGTGCGTGAGGCCCACTTTGGCCCCTTCTACCTGCCGATCGCCAGCCTGGCCGCGCAACTGACGCACGACCTCAACGATTTGTGCTGCACCGGTGGCGCCGATGGGATGGCCCTTGGAGAGCAATCCACCGGATGGATTAACCGGAATTCGACCGCCTATCGATGTTTCACCGTCTTCGAGCAGCTTAGCAGCATCACCACGACCGCAGAACCCTAGCGCCTCATAATATAACAATTCTGCGATGGTGAATGCATCATGAACCTCAGCGACATCAACGTCCTCTGGGCCAATGTCCGACTCTTCATATGCCTGTTTTGCGCCACGTACTGTGATTTCAGGTGTGGTCATATCTCTAAAGCCAGTCATATACTTCCCTGAGTTGACTTCAGAGCAGGCAACCCGGACCGGTTTTGTCGTCAACTGCCGCGCTTTTTCAGCAGATGCAATGATAACAGCTGCAGCGCCATCTCCAGATGGGCAACAATGTAATAACGTAAAAGGATCCGCGATCTCGCGCGCGCCCATTACTTCCTCTAGGGTGACCTCGTTTCGGTACTGGGCATCTTTGTTTTTTGCGCCGTGCTTATGTGCTTTTACAGCTACCGAAGCAAGTTGCTCCTTTGTAAGACCGTAATCATGCATGTAACGTCGTGCCCGCATACCGTAAAGAGCTGGCATCACAAGCCCGTGAGTAACCTCGAAATCCTCTTTTTCAAGGGGTAGCGTGCCACCTCCGAACTTTGTCAGTTTTTCAACGCCCATCACCAAGACCACGTCGTAAACTCCAGCCGCCACGGATATGTAAGCCTGGCGAAATGCTGAAGATGATGACGAACACGCGTTTTCAACGTTTGTAATCGGAAGGCCGGTTATACCAAGCTGCTTG
>CAJWSW010000023.1 GCA_913046035.1 uncultured Alphaproteobacteria bacterium
GAAATATTAGGCCATATTGCAGAAAACTTTTTGTTAATCAATAACCATTTTTCTTTATCTTCTACAGTATCATCGGTGTCGGCTTTAATTGCGTCTATAGGGCATTCGGGTTCACAAACCCCACAATCTATGCATTCATCAGGATGAATAACAAGCATATTTTCGCCCTCATAGAAACAATCTACCGGGCACACCTCGACACAATCCATGAACTTGCATTTAATGCAGGCATCGTTGACGACGTACGTCATACCAATCTCCGTATAATATTCTCAGGCATCGCGGCCTTCACTGTTTTTCCCCATGGTTAGTGCCGCTAACTTCACGGCTCAAACTCCATCTATTGGGAAAGTAGTATTTTTTAAGACACTGACCAACTATTTTATTCGGGAATCTATTTGGCAGAGCTTTTATTTTTCAGTCGCGCTCGCGCTCGCGATTTGGCAATACCGCTGTCTCGGTCTTCGACATAAATAAGGCCAGCAATGCGTCTCATCAGCATTGCCTCATGAGCTTCGATCACCTCGTCAGCATATACGACTTCCCACAGCATTTCCATCAGGTGAATACGTTCGTCATAGGAAAAACCATCTTTTATGGTACGCGTGAAACTAAGCAGCTGAACGGATTCCCCAGCTTCTAATTCTGCCGCTTCGATCAAAGCGTGAGCCTCTTCGTGTTCGAGTTTAAATTGGTGTTCGCATAGCCATTCGATTCGATCACGCTCTTTCCGATCGAATACCGAGTCTATCGTAGCCGCATGCACTAAAAGGGCAGCTGCCGCCAGGTGAAACTCATCAGGCGTGTGTGCGTGCTCCTTAGCCGCGGCGACGGATTTTCCTTCACCTAGAAAAGATTTAAAACGCTCAAGCATGAGCGTGGGTATCACAAGCAAACAAAAGTCGCAATCGTGTGAAAAATTTATTTTTGGCCTATGATGTATTTATGGATTTGCCCTCGAGAAAAGCCCGACACTTTCCAGCAACTACCAGAAACCGAGCCGCCATCGCTGATGTGCTAACTCGTATATTACCGACCTCCGGTACCGTTCTGGAAATCGGCAGCGGATCTGGCGAGCACGCACTTTATTTTTCCGGAAAGTTTCCTGATCTTATGTGGCAGCCAAGTGATCCCGACCCGATAAACGTTCAGAGCATTCAAGCTTGGGCGAAGTCTGCGCAACACCCTAATTTGTGTGCGCCACTCTCGATCAATGCATCCGACGTTTTAATGCCTATAAGCGTTGCCAACGCTGTAATTTGCATTAATGTCATTCACATATCTCCGTGGGACGCAACTGAGGGGTTAATGCGCAATGCGGCCAATCTTTTGCCACCCGGCGGGCCGTTATATTTATATGGCCCGTACCGAATCGATGGCGCTCACACTGCGGAGTCTAATGCCACGTTTGATCAATCTTTACGCCAGCAAAATAGCAATTGGGGCGTCCGGAATTTAGAGGCGGTAATTGCCGAAGCGGAAAGAAACGAAATGGCCTTCGTAGAGAGGGTCGAAATGCCTGCTAACAACCAGTCGGTGATTTTCCAGCGATCCTGACTGAAGATTGAGGGGGTAACACCTTTGTGTATAATTTTTGTGCCTCTTGAGCTGGGCCACGCCGTAACCCCAAGCCTCTGATTCGGACTACATAAACCGCCCGCGCCCCTGGAAAGGTAAGCACTTGGCCAACCCGCACTCGGTAATGCGCCTTGCACACCAGTTTTCCATTTACTCGCACCTTGCCCTCCGTGCATACCTTTCCCGCAAGCGTGCGACTTTTGAAGAACCTAGCCCGCCATAGCCATATATCTAGGCGGATACTGTCTTGATTCACGTTAGCTTGAGATCGCGCAACTTGGCGAATGGGGAAGTTTCATCAAACTTTTGATGCTCGCTGTTTTTTCTTCGATTATTACCAGACCCTATCGGCTCCTTCTCAGCCCTACTTTTTTGTCGCTCCCTCTTCTTCGTTCTTGGGCGCCCCGCCCACCTCCAGGTCAATTTTTCACCTCTTTCCTCTGCTACGTATCCTAGCGCTTCAAATACAGGGCGGGCGTCTTCCATTGAAAGACCCAACAGATTTAGCTCAGTCGCTCCAATCTCCAAGTTGCCAGAACGAGACTGTCGTTGCAGGTCACCTGCCAACCGGTCCAAGACATCAACCCTAACCGCCCTCTTACCAAGGCATGAAAAACCGCAAGCCGTAAGGTAATCTTGCTCATTGTCGTCACCCACCGGTATCGTCACCAAGCCGGCTCCGGGCAGGGCGGCGGGCGGTTTCTCGTTGAACAGCGACCACAAGAGCGCCCGCCATTTTACAGCCCTCGGTTTAACCAGAGCGGGTACGAATAGCGTTTCTGGACCGATACGCACCCCTGAGGCACGCAATGCAGAACGATTTTCCTTCGACATGTCGCGCAATTCGCCGAGCACGCTGGCTCGCGGAATAGACCCGAGCCCCCCGACTATTCGGTAGGCAAGCCCACGAGCTAAACCCTCCAGCGGCGCATTCCTAAGGTAGACTAGACGCTCCAAGGCTTCGGCCACTTGGGATTCAATCCAATCCACCAGCCGTTTATGCATGCGCTCGCGTTGACCGCCAGATAGATAGTCGTTAGGCAGGACAACCACGCGAGGCGTAATAATGTTCGCGCCTTTTAAAAGGCTTGCCACTACAGACCCTGACCAAAAAATCGCACCTCCCTGATCGATAGCGAACTCTCTATCAGGTGCTACACAAAACGCGTTTACACGGGGAGAAAGCGCCTCACGTAAAGCCTTGTTTACGGCAGTCATTAACGTCGTGCGGCCAGATGCTGCGGCGCTAGGATCGGGAACAAAACGAAATCCTTCCAAATGGCCAACAAAAACGCCCCCGACCTCTACGTCTCCTCTCTCTCCGACCACAGCATCGAAGTTATCACTATCCCGCATCCGGGTAAGTGCGGCGGCGCGCCGATCGACAAAACGCTGAGTGAGGCTGTTGTGCAGGGCATCCGAAATCTTGTCTTCTAATTCTCGCGTCCGCGCCTGCCAAGTTTGCGAGTCTCTTAGCCAATCAGAACGGTGCGAGATGTAAGTCCAAGTGCGCACATGAGAAATCCGAGCCATTAAAGTGTCAATATCGCCATCGACCCGGTCAAGCTGCGCAACCTGTCTCGCCACCCAGTCCGTTGGCAAAAAATCAGTGTCGCTGAGTTCGCGGAATATTTTTCCCAACAGATTTGCGTGCACATCCGCCATAGTTTTCCGAAAATCCGGAATTTGACAAACCTCCCATAACAAACGGACCGAGTCAGGCGTAGTTGCTCGCCTTGCGACCGTTTCATCACGAAGTAAATTAACCAACGCAATTTTGTCGTCCGCGTCCCCCGTACGCCGCAGCTCAGCGCGCAAGGACGGAACCTCTAGGGATTTAAGCAATCCTTTTCCTGATCGAAAGTCTAGATCCGAATTCCGCCAGTAAATTCCCGTCAAAGGCTCAAAACTGTGTTTTTCAATTGCAGTGATGACATCGTCGCCAAAAGAACCCATCTCACTTATCGGCCCAAAAGTGCCGTCGGACATGTACCTGCCCGCACGGCCTGCAATCTGAGCAATTTCAGATGTTGCAAGGTTCCTGTAATTGCGACCATCGAATTTCCGTTTTCCAGCAAAGGCAACATGGTCGATATTCATATTCAACCCCATACCAATAGCATCAGTCGCTACTAAATAATCGACCTCGCCGCCTTGATACATCTCTACCTGTGCATTGCGCGTGCGCGGACTGAGCGCACCAAGGACTACAGCAGTGCCACCTCGCTGTCGCCGCATCAATTCAGCTATCGCATAGACCTCGTTTATTGAGAAAGCAACGATAGCAGTGTGGCGCGGCAAACGTGTGATCTTCTGCGCGCCAACATAGGTCAGCTTAGAGAGCCTCGGACGACTCTTAAATTCCGCGCCAGGCACCAACTGCTTGATAACACGCTGAATGGTATCCGATCCGAGGAACAGCGTTTCTTTGGTGCCTCGTGCTCTTAACAGGCGATCAGTGAATACGTGCCCACGTTCCGGATCGCCACACATCTGAATTTCATCAATTGCCAAGAATTCTACGTCACGATCGAGCGGCATCGATTCCACTGTACAGATAAAATACTCCGCGCTAGTCGGAATAATCTTTTCTTCGCCGGTAATAAGCGCCACTCGTGCCGCGCCTTTTTTTGCGACTACTCGATCGTAATTTTCCCGCGCCAGAAGACGCAGAGGAAACCCGATCATTCCATTTACATGACCAAGCATGCGCTCGATTGCATAATGGGTTTTGCCGGTATTGGTGGGGCCGAGTATAGCCGCCACGACGGGCTGCTGTTCCACGCCAGACATTACAACAGAATGGCGAGGGAAAGAACACCTGACAAGGGGTTGAAATCTTCATCATCACGCAGCATATCCTTTGGTAAATCTCGATCGAGCAATCAGGAGCAAATAGCCAATGGCCGAAGAAAAACTGCGTTTCGAAACCGAGGTCTCCCGTCTTCTCCATATTGTAGCTAATTCTCTATATAGCCAAAAAGAGATTTTTCTGCGCGAGCTCATCTCTAATGCTTCAGACGCATGCGACCGTCTTCGCTATGAGGCGTTAACAGATCCAAAACTTTTAGGTGACGACACAGAATTTCGTGTCCTCGTGTCAGTCGACAAGAAGGCTCGTATGCTTGAAATTTCCGATAACGGCATCGGCATGAACCGAACATCGCTGATATCGGATCTTGGCACGATTGCGAGGTCTGGAACGTCGGCTTATCTAGAGGAACACGGACAAGGCGACGATGCTGATTTAAATACCATCGGCCAATTCGGAGTGGGTTTTTATTCGGCATTCATGGTTGCTGACGAAGTCGAGGTAATAAGCCAACGTGCCGGAGATGAACAAGCATGGCGCTGGTTATCAGACGGCACCGGAGAGTTTACTATCGCAGAGGGCAACCGAGACGGTCGCGGCACCACTATTCGATTAAAAATGCGAAAAACTGATGAGGAATATCTGGATAACTCTAGATTGCGTCAAATTATAAAGACCTATTCGGATCACATCGCGCTTCCCATAGTGATGACCGGGGACGATGGTGAAGAAACCGTTAATGAAGCATCAGCATTATGGACACGGCAGAAGAAAAACGTCACAAAGGAGCAGTATACAGAGTTTTATCGCCACGTTGGTGGCTTCGACGAGCCTTGGCTGACGGTCCATTGGCACGTAGAGGGAAAGCTGGAATACCGCAACCTTTTATATGTGCCCTCGGCAAAACCCTTCGATCTTTTTGACCCCAGTCGAAAACACGGCGTACGATTGTACGTCAAGCGGGTGTTTATCACTGACGATGCAGAAAATCTCGTGCCGGCATGGCTTAGATTTCTGCGCGGAGTAGTCGATTCTGAAGACCTGCCGCTTAACGTGAGCCGCGAAATCCTTCAAGACAACCCGACGATTGCACGTATGCGCTCGACTATCGTCAAAAGAGTGCTATCAGAGTTTAGAAAAAAAGCTGAAAAAAAAGCTGACGAGTACAAATTGTTCTGGGACAATTTTGGTCCGGTGATTAAAGAGGGTCTGTACGAAGACTTTGAAAACCGAGATGCAATACAAAAGATTGTCCGCTTCTACTCCACAACGGGTAATGACGATCTTGTCAGTTTAGACGACTACGTAGGCCGGATGAAGAAAGGGCAGGATGCCATTTACTATATTTCTGGCGAGGAACTCGATGCGGTGCGTCGAAGTCCACAATTGGAGGGGTTTGCCGCGAAGGGAATCGAAGTTCTGCTGCTAACAGATGCAGTCGATGAGTTCTGGATTCCCGCTGTTGGAATTTACGAGGGGAAACCATTCAAATCAGCTACCCGGGCAGGCGCAGACCTCGACAAAATTGAAACCGATATTGAAGAGGACTCTGTAAAAGATGAGGATAATTCCCCGGAAAAAGGTAAGGTCGACGCTCTTATCGCAATGTTCAAACTTACCCTAAATGACGAAGTGAAGGACGTCCGAGTTTCAGAACGCCTGACCGACAGCGCCGTATGCTTGGTTTCAGATGAAGGCGATATGGACCTGCGGGTCGAACGCATGCTAAAGCAGCAAAATCAACTCCAACAATCTTTTAAACGTATACTAGAAATTAATCCGCGGCATGCGCTTATCACCGCGCTCGCGCAGTCGGTTGGAAAGGAGGGGGCTGGCGAAAAGGTCGAAGAAGCCGCCCGGCTTTTGCTCGATCAAGCTCGCATTATTGAAGGCGAACAAATACCCGACCCAACCGCTTTCTCTCGGCGCCTAAACACCGTAATGGCCAGCGCTCTTCCTGTCGAATAGTGACCAAAAATTCACTTTGGTTTTCAACGGTCAACTATACTAAACGCTGCCTGAACTCCGAATCAGCGTTTTTGAGACAGCGCAATTTAATCAGTTGAGGATGTGGTGGCTAAAAACTGACCAGCTAAATACAGGGAACCGCAGACAAGAATCCTTCCTCTCGGTCCCTTTACAGCTGTCAACACCGCGTCTGCCGCTGATCTCGCCGTCCTGCTCTCCAGACCCGCAGTCTCTGCTACTGCGGTGATTTCAGTGGGCTTATAAGCCTCTATTGTATTTGGCAGGTCGATGGCGATTAGGCGGTCCGCATGTTTTAAAAGCGGCCTCAGGAAACCCTCCAAATCCTTGTTAACCTGCATTGCGCAAATCAGCACGAGCGGAACGCGTGACCAGGATCCGACAGCTTCTGCTAAAACAGCGCCTGCAGCGGGGTTATGGCCGCCGTCGAGCCAGAGCTCCCACCCACCGGGCAATGCCTCGACAAATTTACCGCTCGAGAGGCGCTGAAGACGGCCCGGCCATGACGAACTTGATACTCCTTCCGAAATTTCAGCAAACCCAAAAGCGCCTGGCCGCCAACATTGCATCGTTGCGATTGCAGCCCCAGCGTTATGGCTCTGATGGGCGCCCACCAACCCGATATTCGGCAAATGGAATTCACTGTCTCCATCATGATAAAACATACCTTTAGCAACTGGCCCGCTTGTCCAATTTTTGCCAAATATGGAAAGCGGTGCGTTAATCTCCCTCGCCCTAGCCTCAATTACTTCCAAAGCCTCCGGTTCTTGTGGCGCGACGATACACGGAACGCCGGGTTTCAGAATGCCTGACTTCTGAAACGCAATCTTCGCGATCGTGTCTCCTAAAAAATCCATGTGGTCTAATGAGACAGGCGTGATAACGGTCGCTGCCGGCGCCTGCAGCACATTGGTTGAATCGAACCGGCCTCCAAGCCCAGTTTCTAGAAGCAGCAAATCTGCTGGCCGCCTCGAAAAAGCAAGGAATGCCGCAGCCGTAGTGATTTCAAAAAAAGTTATTGGCGCGCCGTCATTAACAATCTCGCATTCTTCAAGGATCGACAAAAGCGTTGCATCGTCAATTGGAATACCATTCAGCAAGATACGTTCATTAAAACGCACGAGATGTGGCGAAGTGTAAACGTGCGCAGTCAGGCCAGCCGCACGCGCTATTGCATGCATAAACGCAATCGTTGACCCCTTACCATTAGTCCCGGCAACGTGAATAACCGGCGGTAAAAACCTCTGTGGGTGACCTAGCGCACTAAGCAAGCGCTCCGTTCTGCCTAGACCGAGATCAATCAACTTCGGGTGAAGCGATGTTAACCTTTGGAGAATAAAATCAGTCAGTCGTGGGGACCTTTGGGTCATTTCTTTCCCCGACCAAATCATAGCTCTCTTGGGTAGTTTGACCCCCGCCACCCTCAGGCGTCCTTCTCCGCAATAAATCAATAATTTGGCCTAGGGTTTTCGCTACATTGTGTCTTTCAACCACCATGTCGATCATCCCGTGATCGAGAAGGTATTCAGCGCGCTGAAATCCTTCTGGCAGTTTCTCGCGGATCGTTTCCTCGATTACGCGGGCACCAGCAAAACCAACGATAGTGCCCGGTTCAGCCAACGCGATATCACCCAACATAGCAAAGGACGCCGACACACCACCGGTGGTCGGGTCAGCTAGCAAAACAATGTAGGGAAGCCCCGCTTCTTTGACCTGTTGAACCGCTATGGTCGTCCGAGGCATTTGCATCAGCGAAAGTATGCCTTCTTGCATGCGAGCTCCACCCGACGATGGGACAACGACAAACGCGGCTTCTTGGAAGACAGCGAGCTGCGCGCCCGCGACGATGCCGTTGCCGACTGCAATTCCCATCGACCCACCCATAAAAGAAAAGTCAAATACTGCGACAACTGTCTTATGCCCGTTGATCGCTCCGTGAGCGACTATAATAGCATCATTACCACCTGTGGCATTGCGTGTTTCCTTCAATCTGTCCGAATACCGTTTGCGATCCCTAAATTTCAAGGGATCAGTAACGTTTTCTGGGAGCTCGATTTCAGTAAATTCGCCTCGATCAAATAACGTTTCCAGCCTCTTTTTCGCGCCAAGGCGCATATGATGGCCACAATTTCTGCAAACTTTAAGATTTTCCTCTAGGTCTCGATGAAAAAGCATCTGCTCACAGGACGGGCACTGCACCCAAAGATTCTCCGGTACATCTGACTTAACACCCACAAGCGACCGAATCTTCGGGCGTACGTAATTACTTATCCAATTCACGATATAGACCTGTTCCTTGCGCCGCGAACTGCACTTGCGAGGTCGGAGACAAAGTCCAATGTTTCCTCAACTATTCCTCGGGAAGGATTGCCTTGCGCGTCGAGTTTATTTGCGATTTTCTCAACTATCGCTGTACCGACCACAGCTGCATCAGCAATAGCAGCGACCTCGGCTGCCTGTTGAGGCGTACGTATACCAAAACCAACCGCTATTGGGAGGTCGGTATGAGCCTTAATACGCCCTACATTAGACACGATGTCACGTTTCGCCGCAGAAGTAGTACCTGTGATTCCTCTCACAGAAACATAGTAAACAAATCCAGAGGCATTCTCGACGAGCGTGGCAATTCGATAATCGGTAGATGTGGGCGCTATCAATCTTACAATATCGATACCAGCGGCTGCCCCGAACGGCCGATACTCTTCCTCCTCTTCTGGCGGCAAGTCCACCATTATCAAACCGTCAACTCCCGCCGCGACAGCATCATTTGAAAATTTTTCGCGCCCATATGCGTAGATCGGGTTGTAATAACCCATCAGGACAATGGGAGTTAAATCATCTTGTTTTCGAAAGTCCGAGACCAAAGACAATGTTTTTTCCATGTCCTGGCCATTCGCCAGCGCCCGACCTGAAGCTAATTCAATCGAAGGACCATCTGCCATTGGATCCGTGAACGGCATACCAAGTTCTATTATGTCTGCACCGGCGGAGGGCAGCCCAGAAAGTATTTGAGTAGAGATGGCTCCCGTTGGATCGCCGGCAGTAATAAACGTTACCAGCCCGCCGCGCCCTTCATCCCGCAGCAATGAAAACCGGTCGCCTAAACGACTCAAAGATTTACCCCCAAAGCTTCTGCAACAGAAAACACATCTTTGTCTCCACGACCGCACATATTCATTACGAGCAAATGATCCGACGTCAAATTGGGCGCAACTTTTAGTACGTAAGCCAACGCGTGAGCCGGTTCGAGAGCTGGGATTATACCTTCAAGCTCACTGCAGAGCTGGAAAGCCTCTAACGCCTCCGCATCAGTGACCGAAACATAATGCACACGCCCGGTATCGTTTAACCATGCGTGCTCTGGGCCGATTCCAGGATAGTCCAGACCGGCAGAAATCGAATGCGCCTCGATTATCTGCCCATCATTATCCTGCAATAGATATGTTCGGTTACCGTGCAGAATACCTGGTTTGCCAGCAGCAAGAGAAGCTGCATGACGCCCAGTTTCAATACCCTCGCCAGCTGCCTCAACACCAACAATCTCGATATTATCATCGTCTAAAAACGGATGAAATAATCCCATTGCATTCGATCCACCGCCAATACAAGCAACGAGGGTATCTGGCAGACGCCCTTCAGCAGTCACAACCTGATTGCGAGTTTCATTGCCGATAACCGACTGAAAATCCCGCACCATTGCAGGGTAAGGGTGGGGACCAGCAACAGTCCCAATCACGTAGAAGGTATCATCAACATTGGCGACCCAATCTCGTAACGCACCGTTCATAGCGTCTTTCAGCGTTGACGACCCTGTCTCCACCGGCACGACTTCTGCTCCTAACAGTTTCATGCGGAAGACGTTTGGCGCCTGCCGTTCAATATCCCTTGCGCCCATGTAGACGACGCATGGAATTCCGAACAGCGCGCAGACAGTAGCCGTTGCAACACCGTGCTGGCCGGCCCCGGTTTCAGCTATCACGCGCGTCTTACCCATGCGTCGAGCTAACAATACCTGGCCGAGGGTATTATTGATTTTATGAGCACCGGTGTGGTTCAGCTCATCGCGCTTGAAATAGACCCTAGCGCCCCCACATTTCTCGGTAATGCGCGAGGCAAAGTACAGCGGGCTGGGCCGTCCTACATAGTGTTCCAGAAGGTTGCTAAACTCCTTTTGGAAAGCAGGATCAACCTTTGCCTCCTCATAAGCTTTTTCCACATCAAGCAACAGTGGCATAAGCGTCTCAGCAACGTAGCGACCGCCAAAAATACCGAAATGCCCGTCTTCGTCAGGGCCGGCCCGAAATGTATTAAGTGTTTCAGTCATAATCCTCGAAGTTTTAGCGCAACTGCATGCGGACGCACAGCCCTCATAGCGCGCTTTTTACGATGGACAAAAACGACCTTATTAGATCAGGGTCTTTTAAGCCCGATGTCCTCTCAACACCAGAAGATACATCAACGGCGGGCGCGCCACTTATTTGTATTGCTTCAATAACATTGCCGGCAGCCAATCCGCCTGAAAGCATCCATGGCATCGGCCACTCACGACCAGTAAGAATATTCCAATCAAAAGAAATAGCGTTGCCACCTGGCAATGCATCTTTCAAATCGGGCGGAGGTTTGGCGTCGAACAACAGCATATCCGCTACATCGAAATAAGCAGTTGCGGCGTCGAGATCTGATGCTTCTGAGACCTTAACCGCTTTCATCGTGGGGCGGCCGGTGCGATCCTTAATCTCTAATACTCGGCTGGGCGTCTCTACACCGTGCAGTTGGAGCATTGAAATACCGGGAATACCTACAATGGCATCTAGCAGAGAATTATCAGGATCGACGACTAGTGCGACGGCTTCAACCTCGTCTGGCAAATTCGGTACTAAAGCAGCCGCCTGACTCAGCGTCACATTTCGGGGCGAAGGGGGAAAAAATACAAAGCCAACGTATGCCGCCCCCCCATCAGCAGCGGCATCCATGCAGGCGCGATCACTGACGCCGCAGATCTTTGTAGCTACTTTCATGGGGTTGCAGCTATCATTTCGTCGATAATCCGGCGCGCTGCACCCACCGGGTCGGGCGCACGAGTAATGGGGCGCCCGATCACCAAATAATCGGCGCCGGCGGCGACCGCCTCACCTGGCGTCATCACACGTTTCTGATCGTCTTCGCTCGCCCACTCTGGCCGAACGCCCGGCACGACCAGCGCAAAATCTTCCTTCATTTCACTACGCAAAGCGTTAACCTCCCAAGGGGAACAAACGACGCCACTTAAACCACATGCCTCGGCTAGCCTCGCCAAATGTAACACCTGGTCCGATACAGCGCCAACCTGCCCGACAGTCTCAAGGTCACTATCGTTTAAGCTAGTCAATACCGTAACGGCAACTATTTTAAGGGGTCGTTCTCCTAGACCATTTGCAGCCTCTACCGCAGCACGCAACATCGCTGAGCCACCCGAAGCATGTACCGTCAATACCTCGCATTTGATATGCTGGGTGGCGCGGATGGCACCGGCTACCGTGTTCGGGATATCATGGTATTTGAGATCAAGAAAAATCTTGTGACCAAACGCAGCCACTTTGCGAACGCCCTCAGGACCGTGGGCTGTAAAGAATTCTTTCCCCAGCTTTAAAGTACCGATTTCACCGGACAGTAGATCGGCAAGCAACAAAGCGTCATCGAGTTTGGAAGTGTCAATTGCGCAAAATAGCCTATCAACGGGCGAGATATCAGTCATGTGCGCTTAATAGGCCATAATTAACGCTTGTGAAAGCACACTATAGCGATAAACATACCATTCAGGCCTATTCCTCGAAACTTATCGATCATCAGTCAATGTTAGCCGACTTTGGCCGCCCTCTCTCGTTGACCCATTGTCCGGGAAAGCAGCACGTGTCGGCACGACCGGGATAATTTCGGGAGAATTTTCTGGTTTTCCTTCAAACATACGGTTAAGGCGCTCCGCCTTCCGGGCGCGTCGACGCCATATAATTGTCGATAAAAAGCCGATTACAAGTCCCGCGATCATTCCAACAGCGAGGAAAGTCAAAAGCCATATAGCAACCGGTAATTCAAACTTTGCAGCTAATGGCGAGAATTTCAACGCAAGGACCTGGCGATTTTCAACAGCAAAGATAGAGAGTGAAATTGCACATGGTACGAATATTAAAATACCTAAAATCAAGCGCATAGGATTAAAATCCGCCTATTGTACCGGAGAAGCCCCGCTCAGAACGTTCAGCGGTGTTATTAGTACTAGGCCCCCAACCAACGTTATTTTCGACCGTTCAATCTATCACGAAGATCTTTTCCAGATTTGAAAAAGGGGACGAATTTTCGAGCAACGCTGACAGACTCACCGGTACGTGGATTCCGACCAGTCCGCGCCTCACGCGTCTTTACAGAAAATGCACCAAACCCTCTAAGCTCTACGCGATCACCACGTGCCAGCGCTGTGGAGATCTCGTCAAAAATGGCTGAGACTATTCTTTCCACATCACGCTGATAAAGGTGCGGATTTTCTTCCGCCAATCTCAGAATTAGTTCGGATTTAGTCATACGGTGGCCTCCCCTCGAAATCTGGACAAATTCTATACGGATATATCCCAACTACCCGTTTGTTACCGTCCAATTCACTCAGGCCGGATATAATGATTGAGCAGATTGATGAGCTGAAAGTAAAATCTCAAGGTAATTTAGGGTGCCAGACGGAAATTATACCGTCAAGTGTAAGTGGTTCGGAAAAAAACACTTTTCGCACCAGACTCTTTACTTGGAAAGGTAAGTCACCCGTATTGTTCTGCAAGCGCACCGTTCGAATCTCGAGATCTGCTGCGACCCCTCTTTCTTCTGCCAACCAGCTTCTCGCCTCTTCTTCACCGCCGATTTGGTCTACAAGCCCAGACTGCAGTGCTTGTCTCCCGGTAAAAACGCGACCGTCCGAAAATTTTTCAACATTGGCGAGGGACATATCGCGACGACGAAGCACCATATCTTTAAACATTTGATACATCTCAGTAACCAGCGCCTGGATTGCAACTTCAATCTTTGGCGTAACTGGTTCTAGGGGGGACGGTGCAGCCTTAAGCAACCCACTTTTAAACGATTGCGCTGACACCCCCACTTTCTCGAGGAGTTTAGTGATTTCAGTTGTCTGAAAGATGACACCAATCGATCCTGTCAATGTACCTTCGCTAGCAAAAATACGGTCCGTCGCTATCGCCGTCATATACGCAGCGGAAGTCGCTATTCCGTCAAGAACCGCGACAAGAGGTTTTTTTTTGCCGACCGACAGCAATGCCTTATGGAGCGTTTCGCCCCCAAAAACAGTGCCGCCCGGACTGTTAATCCGAACAATCACCGCCTTTACAGCGTCATTATCACCTAGTTTTCGGATTTCTTGAATACGGTCATCGTCGTGAACGATTACACCCTCTACCGCGATCCGCGCGATGAACTCTCGGCCGCCCAATGTATCTTTGAAACCACCATACCCCAACGATATAGCAGCTACTACCGAAACGACTGATACTATACGCCAAAAGGTGAGATGTCGTTTAAGACGTCGACGGTCAACGAGGTAATCTGATTCATGTGCCAATAGGTTTAATGCCCCCTGCAACGAATACTAGCATTACGAAGCAAGAATTTAGCGTTTCTCCCGATCGTCCTCAGCAGTTTCCTCAACTATGTCAGAAGCATCCGAAATAGAGGGTTCGCCCGGAGACACTTCTTCCGTCGCGATAGCCCCGCTATCGGCAGTCGCCTCTCCTGCACCCTCCTCTTTCGCTTTGTTTAACGCTGCACCTAATATGTCACCTAAGCTGGCGCCGGAGTCTGATGAACCAAAGTCGGCCATTGCTTGCTTTTCCTCTGCCATCTCATGCGCTTTAACCGACAAAACTAGTTTGCGTTCCCGCTTGTCCACGCTAATCACGCGGGCATCAACGCGGTCACCAACTGCAAAGCGGTCAGGTCGCTGTTCGCTGCGCTCCCGCGATAAATCTGCCCTGCGAATAAATCCAGGTAATGAACCAGAAACTGTAACTTCCAACCCGCCATCGGTTATCGCCGTGACTGTACAAGTAACGGTATCCCCCTTCGATATGCCCTCTATCGCACCTGCTAGCGGGTCATCCGAAAGTTGTTTCACACCTAGGCTGATGCGCTCTTTTTCAACATCAATGTCAATAATGCGTGCCGTGATGATCTGGCCTTTCTCGAATCCTTTAACAGCTTCCTCTCCATTTATCTCCCATGACAAATCAGATAAATGAACCATTCCGTCGATTTCACCTGGCAAGCCCACGAACAAACCAAACTCAGTGATATTTTTCACCTCACCCTCGATATCGCCGCCAACGGGATGAGCTACCGCGAAAGCATCCCATGGATTGTCATGGCATTGCTTAAGCCCAAGGCTGATACGCCGTTTCTGCGAATCTACCTCAAGCACCATTACATCGACCTCTTGGCTAGTCGAGACTATCTTTCCAGGATGAACATTTTTTTTCGTCCAGCTCATTTCAGAGACATGGACCAGACCCTCAACCCCTGGCTCCAATTCAACGAACGCGCCATAGTCCGTAATATTGCTGACACGCCCAGTATACCTCGCGCCGAGGGGGTATTTCAGTTCTACACCCTCCCACGGGTCTGCATCCAATTGCTTCATGCCTAGCGATATGCGCTTAGTCTCCGAATTATAACGTATAACCTGAACCTTAACATTCTGACCAATAGACAGCGCCTCAGTGGGATGATTGATCCTGCGCCACGCGATATCGGTGACATGAAGGAGCCCGTCCACACCACCTAGGTCAACAAATGCGCCGTAGTCAGTGATGTTTTTGACCATCCCCTCAAGGACTTGACCTTCCTTAAGATTCGCAAGGAGCTCATTTCGTTGTTCGGCTCGGGACTCCTCTAAAACTGCCCGGCGTGAAACAACTATATTTCCGCGACGACGATCCATTTTCAGGATCTGAAATGGCTGGGGATTACCCATCATTGGGCCGACATCGCGAATTGGGCGTACATCAACCTGACTACCAGGTAGAAAGGCAACGGCGCCGGCAAGATCGACGGTAAAACCGCCTTTAACCCGGCCGAAAATAGTTCCGGTGACGCGCTCTGTTTTTTCAAAGGCAATCTCAAGCTGCGTCCAGGCCTCTTCTCGACGCGCCCTCTCACGGCTGAGCACCGCCTCGCCGTTTCTATTCTCCATGCGTTCTAGATAAACATCGACTACATCTCCCACTTCGATCTCAGCAGCCTGTCCCGGGACGCCGAACTCTTTGAGCGGAATACGTCCCTCCGACTTTAAACCAACGTCAATCAGAACATTGTCGCCGTCGATCGAGAGCACTGTGCCCTTAATTACTGAGCCTTCGGACATGTCGCCGTCACCAAAGCTTTCTTCTAAAAGAGCTGCGAAGTCTTCTTTTTGAGCTGCATCAGCAGCGTTTGAGGTATTAGTGGCCATTTTAAATCCTGGTTGTTCCTTCCCGGAACAAAAAAACCCGATCAGACTTGGGCGCCCAAATAGGCGTCCAAATCGGAAATCCAATTAGCTGTTCCATGTGTTAAGCTATTTAATCAAGGACATCGCCAAGGCAAATGCAGCATCTGCGCTTAAATTTGTCGTGTCAATGACAGACGCATCTGCTGCTGGTGCCAGTGGTGCGATTTTTCGGGTACGGTCCCGTAAATCGCGTTCCTTCATATCATGCAGAACGCGGGAATATATACTCGGATCGCCCTTCTCCCGCAACTCTTTTGCTCGCCGTCCTGCGCGCACCTCAATGGCAGCATCTACAAAGAATTTATAATCAGCGCCGGGGCAGATTATTGTACCTATATCTCGTCCATCCAAAACAGCACCCGGCGCTGAGCCCGGGGGGTTTCTCGCAAATTCACGTTGTAAACCAACTAATGCGGCGCGGACATTGGCGTGAGTGGCAACGACGGCAGCAACATGACCGGAAGTCTCGTTTCGCAGTGCAGGGTCTGCGAAATTCATCTCTGAAATGCAGAATTCACGCGCTATATCCGCTGCTATCGCCTCGTCGGCAGGATCCGCAGCGACGCGCAGTATCTCGACGCCAACCGCTCGATATAAAAGACCGGTATCGAGATAGGCGTAGCCTAATTCTGCAGCCAGACGGCGCGCTAAGGTGCCCTTTCCGCTCGCCGCCGGCCCATCTACCGCAATAACAATCGACACAGTCAACTTTCTACGGAGTCAATTTTAGCCCCAAGCCCCCTCATCAGCTTTAAAAAACCCGGGAAACTCGTGCCGATTGCCGTCGCGTCGTCGATCTCTACAGGCTTCTCTGATCCTAAGCCCAAAACTAAATAAGCCATAGCAACGCGGTGGTCTAGATTCACCGATATTTTAGCGCCCCCGGGTAATTGCCCGTTAAGACCTTCCACTAATATATCATCCCCTTCAGCACGAACCGGCACACCACAGGAGGTTAAACCATTTATTATAGCGATAAATCGGTCGCTTTCCTTAACCCGTAGCTCCGCGAGTCCCCTAAACAAAGTTTGGCCGGAGGCAAACGCTGCTGCCACTGCCGCAATAGGATATTCATCAATCATAGATGGTGCCCGCGATGCAGGAATGTCAGCGCCCGTCAATGGCCCATGACGAAACGTTATGTCTGCAACAGGCTCTCCCGATAAAATCCGTTTGTTTGCGATTTCTAAGCTAGCACCCATATCTCGCAGTGTTTCGAACAAACCCGCGCGGCGCGGATTCACGCCTATGTTCCTGATCGTTACCTCAGACCCCGGGACAATAAGCGCAGCAACGCCAGGAAATGCCGCAGAAGACGGATCACCCGGAATGAAAACCTCGCGCCCTGAGAGTTCTGCATACCCACGAATAGTAATGCGGTGACTTTCAGCCATTTCAACATGAATTTCAGCGCCGAAATTCTTGAGCATTTTCTCTGTATGGTCACGAGTAGCTTCACGTTCAATAATAGTTGTTATTCCAGGGGTATTGAGTCCAGCAAACAATAATGCAGACTTGATCTGAGCTGAGGCCACTGGAACTTCATACTCGACCGGAATCGGTTCGGCGGCGCCGTGCATTGACAAAGGTAGTCGTCTACCCTCAAATGCATCAAATGTCGCACCAAAAAGGGAGAGAGGTTCCATTACTCGATCCATTGGGCGCGATCGCAAAGAATGATCGCCCGTGACAACCGCCCTGATATCGTGAGTAGCTAAAAGACCAATCAGAAGCCTTGCCGCGGTCCCAGAATTTCCCATATCGATAACATCTTCTGGGGCCGTCAACCCACCAACCCCAACACCGTCAATAAGCCACTCCTCACCGGATCGCTTAATAATCGCACCAAGCGCTGTCAGGGCTGACACCGTCCGAAGCACATCTTCAGCCTCTAACAGCCCCCTAACGATGGTGCGGCCGAGTGCAACCGCGCCTATTATAAGTGCTCGGTGCGAAATGGATTTGTCACCAGGTACCTCGGTGCAGCCAGTAAGGGCGCTAGAGGAATGAGCAATTAATTTAGTCAAGAGACCACCTTCACAGTCAGTAAAGCCTTATCGCCGCGCTGGCATCCGTACCATACTTACCGGCATACGCAAGTCACGGAATAAAGACGGGTTGATTTTGCTTTTGACAGACACCTTCGAACGTGGCAAAGGCACATTGTAAATTAAAATTCTTGATGGAGATAAACTTGGCCAAGCCAGAATGGGGTCTTAAACGCACCTGTCTAAACTGTGGCGTCCGTTTCTATGACATGCAGCGCGATCCTATTATCTGTCCGAGCTGCGAGACGGTATTCGATCCCCTAGCGCTTGTGAGACCCAAACGTGCGCGGGCAGCTGCAAATCAAGCGAAAGGAAAAGCGCAAAATAAGACCATGCCAAACGAAGAAGCGGAAAATGAAAACGGGCTTCTTATTGACGGTGAGGAAGATGCAATCGATATCAGCGATGATATAGATCTTGACAACGATGATGCCGACGAACTTTTAGCCGAAAATGAAGATGGCTCCGAAATTGAGAACTCATCCGTGGTTTCGGAGGCACTGGAACACGCCTCAGATTCTAACAGGGATCACGATACCTGAAAATTAGATCTTGCGACGTTTTCGGACTCTTCATAAAGTGAATTGTCAAATCCAGTGTTCGGGGCCATAGCTCAGTTGGGAGAGCGCTTGAATGGCATTCAAGAGGTCGGCGGTTCGATTCCGCCTGGCTCCACCAGGATAAACGGGCTAGAGGGTTTTGCCCCTTCTAGGTCCTTAGTTCACCGGCAGGGGAAAACGGCGCGAACGCCATAGAGCGTGCGAGTCGACTGAATATGAATTGCAGTAGGGCCAATTGTCACAACCATTGATTCTATGAATAGCTTCGACGGCATCGATTTGCATCCCGATCATTTTACGAGGATGGACGAAGCGCCAGATGAAATCTTCTACCGCCCGGCTCGTCTGGTTACTCATATCGACGATGCCGCCTGCGCCGCGCTCACAGCGTATTATGCGAAGCAACTACGCCATGGGGATAGTATCCTTGACTTAATGTCGAGCTGCGTATCGCATTTGCCTGCTGCGTTGTCGCTTAAAACCGTAGTAGGATTAGGAATGAACGCGAAGGAATTGGAAACCAACCCGCGTTTAGATTCTTACATCGTACAAAATTTAAACACGAATTCTATTCTACCTTTCAAAAGTTACACGTTCGATGCCTGCTTAATTGCGGTCTCTATCCAATATCTTACCGACCCGTCGACGGTTTTCGCTGAAATTAGTCGAGTTCTATCTCCTGGCGGGCGTCTAATAGTTTCATTTTCAAATAGGATGTTCCCAACTAAAGCAGTCTCAATTTGGCGATTTCTCGACCATACTGGCCGTTGCGATTATGTCACGGCTTGCATGAATAAATCGGCAGCATATGAAAATATTCGAATAATAAACCTTTCGCCCAATCCGGGACACAGCGATCCACTTTATTCAGTAACCGCGACCTCAAAGACTAAGGACTTTAGGCAGTAGAGACCACCGCACAATATTTGCAGACAAATTACCGACCTGTGGTTGTTCCGGGGTTCTGTACCAGAAGGTTAAATATTTTTTCCCGTGTGGTTGCCAGCCGCAACATGTCGCATCTTCCCGTATCGCGAAGTAAACGTGAAACCTGAGCAAGAGCTTTGAGATGATCAGCGCCTGCAAGCTCAGGCGCAAGCAAAAGAAATATCAGATCCACAGGTTTGCCGTCGAGCGACTCAAAATCGATCGGATTATTAAGGCTCGCGAAACAGCCGATCATCTGATTGAGTTCAAGTAACTTCCCATGCGGAATAGCGATGCCGCTTCCAACGCCAGTTGTACCGAGTCTTTCTCGCTCCAAAAGGACGTCTAAAATCTTATGCTCAGCTAGATTGGTCTGGCTCGCCACGTGTTCTACCAAGACCTGGAGTGCTTGTTTTTTACTTCCTACGTCAAGCGAGATTAGTATTCCATCTTCGCTAAGGATATCTGGTATTTCCATATTGATCTGGCAACTTTTTTGGCCAATCTGATTTCCCAGCCTGCACAAACCATGGCCTGAGTGCACCCCTGTTCTGTCGAATAACAAACACCAAATTTCAGACGCTTCGGAAAAGAAAACACGCCTGTCAATTACCAAACAAGTTTTTGTATCGCGCAGCGGTGAAAAATATCAAATCGTTTATAAGCAAATCTCCAATGCCGATTTACTTAGTCGAAGCTGCATCTCCCATTTGTAAGTGCGAACAGGCAAGATTGCGCATTCCCTGATTTTATTGTCATCGGAAACACGAACTAAAACAAGACGTGCGTAGTAATTAACACCGCCGAAACATGAGTCAATAGAAGTAGTGTCTAGGAAATAATGCCCAAAAGCACTTCAATCAGGCGTGTAGCGCCTTTTCGCGCCGTCGTTGCACGGAAGAAGGAATTCGCATTACATCTCGATACTTTGCGACTGTCCGCCTCGCTACATTGATGCCATCCGCGCGGAGGATGCCTACAATACTCTCATCAGAAAGAACGCTTTCTGGAGCTTCCCTCTCGATAAGCGTCTTAATCCGGAAGCGGACAGACTCAGACGAGCGCTGCATACCATCAACATTCTGGCCGACAGCCGAATTGAAAAAATACTTCATTTCGAAAATACCGCGATTCACAGCAATATACTTGTTAGTGGTAACCCGACTAACAGTGCTTTCGTGAACGCTCAGCTGTTCCGCTACCTCACGCAAAGTCAGCGGTTTAAGAAACTCGACGCCGTTCTCAAAGAATGCTCTCTGTTGGCGCACCAATTCAGATGTAACCCTTAGGATTGTGTCGGCTCGTTGGTTGAGTGCACGTACTAGCCAATTAGCCGAGTTGTATCGATCGCTCACGAATTCCTTGTCTTCTCTAGACCGGGCGTGCGCGCGTACAAGAGAATAGTAATTAGTGTTGACTAAAACCCGCGGCAGCACATCATTATTTAACTCAACAACCCAACCCTCTTTCGTATGCCTTACAAAAACGTCTGGTACCACAGGTTGCATTACTTCTTGATCAAAACCGGATGCCGGCTTTGGATTAAGTTCTTTGATCTCAGTAAACATTTGAAGAAGATCTTCCTTGTCTACACCGCAGAGCCTGCGCAACTGGCTGAAGTCCCGCTGTCCTAACAGTTCCAGGTTTTGGAGCAGAATTTCCATTGCGGGATCTAGCCGATCCTTTTCACGCAATTGCAACATCAAGCATTCTGCGAGTGTGCGGCCAAACACCCCCGGCGGGTCTAGTTCCTGGCACCGCCTTAACGTTTTTTTAACACGCTCAGCCGGGCAGCTTAACTCATTCGCAACCGTCTGCAAACTGCAAGAGAGCCATCCGTTATCATCCAACATATCGATCAATTTATAAGCAATTATAGCTTCTATAGGATCGTCAAAGTCTATGTTTACCTGTCCGAATAGATGGTCGCGCAGCGTGATGTTCTTTGCAGCCACATTCTCGAGACTAAAGAAATCATCGTGAAAATTACCACCGACTCTTTTGACGCCCCCCCATTTAAGCTTACCCTCATTCTCACCAGGAGCAGATACCATCCCGTACGATAGGGGTTCTGGTTCGTAAACGTTCTGAATTTGCGTGTTGAGAGGCCTATCTTTTAGCTTTTCGCTTCGTGCACTCTCATGGTCATTGGGGTCTGAGAAGAGTTTAGAGTTCTCATACGCAAGATCATCCGGGGCCAATGCGCAAATCTCTCTATTAGAATCGAAATCGATTTCACCATTTGTAATTGGCGCCTGAGCGTTATCAATCTCTGCCCCAACCCAAGCATCCTCGCGCTCTAGAAGGGGATTCTTCTCAATCTCGTGTTCAATAAAATCTGTCAACTGGACGTTTGACATCTGCAGCAACTTTATCGCCTGCTGCAATTGCGGCGTTATTGCTAAAGATTGCGTATGGCGTAAATCCAATCGCGGCCGGAGCAACATATATATTTATCCCACATTCACCTACAGGATTTTTCAGAGACTAAACCGTTCACCAAGGTATACGCGTCTAACATCCTTATGCGCCACAATTGCAGATGGCGCTCCTTCCATCAAGACAGCGCCGTCATGGAGGATATAGGCGCGATCAACGATATCAAGGGTTTCTCGAACATTATGATCCGTGATTAACACACCGATCCCTCGATCCTTGAGGTGTATGACAAGGCTTCGTATGTCATCGACAGCTATCGGATCGATGCCTGCAAAAGGTTCATCCAAAAGCATAAAGTTTGGACTGGATGCCAATGCCCGCGCGATTTCAACCCGGCGGCGTTCCCCGCCTGAAAGGGCCAATGCGGGGGTTCGCCGTAAATAACTTAACGAAAATTCCGCCAACAATTCTTCAAGCCGAGATTCTCTCTTTTCTGCGCTTTCATAAGAAACTTCAAGCACGGCACGTATGTTGTTTTCGACCGTCATACCCCTGAAGATCGACGCTTCCTGGGGCAAATAACCGATCCCCAAACGCGCACGCCGATACATGGGCAGATTAGTAACATCTTGTCCATCGAGCACAATTGAACCGTAATCCGAAGCTATCAATCCAGTAAATATATAAAAACAAGTTGTCTTGCCGGCTCCATTGGGCCCTAAAAGGCCGACCACCTCGCCACGTTTAAGCGTGATGCTTACTTCGCGCAGCACCGGACGCTTTCTATAGCGTTTGCCAATTTTCAAGGCCTGCAGACCATCATTGCAGGATATCAATCGCGGCTGGCCTGCCTCAATTATCTTAGTGTCTCTTTCTTCATCACTCACAGCTAACCCCCCTTGTCAGAAGAGCCGACTCCTGAGCCTCCAGCGTTGCGCTCCGGCATAATAATTCCCCGTACACCGCCCGGGCCGCGGCCGAATAATTTGCTAACCCCGGTATTAAGATTTACTTCAGCGAATTCGCCATTAAGTTGGTTTTCCCCACGTGTAATCTTTACCGACCCGGTGAGTGTCGCTATACCAGTCTCGACATCGTACACGCCCCGTTTCGATTTGACCACCTCCTGTGGGGTCGTAATCACTATATTGTCGAATGCATCAACTTGATGCACCCGCGAATTTCCCCCCGGGTCCTTGGTGAAATGAGCAGTTAGCACATCCGCACTAAGCCGATTTTCTCCGCGGGTAGCAATAGCGTTGCCACGTGCAATAGCAAGATTTCTTTTTTCCCAATATTCGATACTGTCACGCGCACTGATGCGGTCCGTTTCCGTTTCAAGCCGCGTTCCACCAGTAAGAATAAGAATGCCCTGGCCGACGTCATAAACAGCTTTGTCCCCAAATGCACGTTGCGTGGGGCTCACAATCTGAACGCTACCGGTCGCGTCTATCCGCCAAATATCAGTAGCACCAGTTTCTGTCTCCCGATAAAAAGCAATGAGAGTATCCGCCAACACAGCTACGTCTCCTTGTGCCGCTCTAGCATTACCCCGCGCAATATAAGCTTTGTTTTTTTGCTGCCACTCGATACCGTCATCAGCTTTAATTTCGATAGGTTTGTCCCCCGACTGGCCAGGAAGGCCTATCCCCTGCGCAAGTGATTGGCGAGGAGACAGTATCAATGCAACAAGCCCAAGCTGCACAATCAAAAGGCAAACTCTAGCGGACATTTTTAGGCTCCTGGTTTGTTCCCAGTTGGAAAGATCACTAGTGTCGACTTCCCGCTAAAAAAAATGCGGCCACCACTATCAGTTATTCGAAAACCCTCAGCTGCGATGGTTCCGAATGGCCCCTGCCCCTGGACAGGCTTGTCGCCTGAAGCAGCGCCATTACGAAAATCAATGCTCGCGTCCTGAGTTCGAAATTCGTATCCTTTATCATGGAATAAATCAACGCCTCCAACAAGGTTAAGAACCTCCCGCTTTCGCCAAAATGTGCCGTTCGGGGCCGCAATAGCGACCCAAGACTCGCTCGGTAGCGTAACATCCGCCTTTGGACGGCTCAGCTTAACCCCAGATCCCGCATCCTTATCCTGGACCACAGAATCAGCTGTAATGGAAAACGGCCTATTTTCACTATCGACACCTGTAAAACGAGCGTTTACGACCCTTTGTCCGCCATCTATCTCAACATTTAGATCGGAAATACCTAATGCAAAACGATCAGGCTTGGGCGTTAGGTCAGGCCAGATCACAAGCAATAAAAATACGACGCCAGCAACAACAGGGAGCGCATATCTCATTAGCACTACAAAACGACTGTATCGCGAGCGGAAGCGCGGTATTGTCTGCAAACCGCCTGAAATTTTGCGGTTTATGTCAGTGTTTGGCAGCAGGCCCACCATCAGTTACGAGAGGCCAGTTCTCAGAACATCGTGGATATGAATAATACCAAGCGGCTGATCAAGAGCGACCACAAAGAATGCGGTTATCTTGTTTTCATTCATCATTGCTAGAACCTGCGCAGCGAGGGCGTCCTCACCTATGGTTTTGGGGTTTGCAGTCATGACTTCGGATGCAGTCATAGCAAGGATATCACCTTCCATGTGACGGCGCAGATCACCATCAGTGATCACCCCGACCAGCTGCCCTTCGGCAGAGAGCACGCCGACACACCCCAGCTGCTTTGCTGTCATTTCTATAATGGTTTCAGTCATTGGGGTTTTTGTCGATACAAGCGGCAACTCACTGCCACTTCGCATGATGTCTTTCGCTTTTATAAGGCGTGAACCCAGGTGTCCACCCGGATGCAGTAGTCGAAAATCAGCCGATGAGAACCCACGCCTTTCAAGCAAAGTGACCGCGATTGCGTCACCCAGCGCTAGCATCACCGTAGTCGACGTGGTCGGTGCGAGGTTAAGCGGGCATGCTTCCGGACTATCGGGAACCACGAGAGACACGTCGGCTGCTTTAGAAAGCACACTGTCAGCATGGCATGTAATCGCAATAAAAGGTATTCTCTTTAATTTAACATAAGCAACAATATCAGAGAGCTCAGCGGTCTTTCCAGAATTTGACAAAGCGATTAACGCATCTTCAGCCGTAATCATACCCAAGTCGCCGTGGCTGGCCTCGCCAGGATGGATGTATTGCGCAGGTGTGCCAGTGGAGGCAAGTGTCGCCGCGGTTTTCCTCGCGATATGACCACTTTTACCCATTCCGGTCACAATTACTCTGCCACGAACTTTGCCCAAAAGTTCAACTGCCGTTACGAAACGCGCATCGAGCGCAAGCGACAGGTCTTTTAGGCCAGCAATTTCGGTTTCAATAACGCTTCGCGCCGAACCCAGCGCAGCAGCCACTTTAGGTACCTCAGAAACAAGCAAGGATTCTTTTGTATCCGACATATATGATCCAACGATATCAGATGCTTATCATTAATAATACTATCTGAAGCCACCGAAGCTGGCGACCCCAAAACGAAAAAAAATCACAAGCGGATCTGCAAGTCGCTCAATTTAAAGCGTGACTTTAGTGGCTGAAAATATCGGCTGCTGGCCAACCGGATAGATCGAGTTCAGCACGGTAAGGTAGAAAATCGAAACACGCTTGAGCAATTTCCATACGACCCTCGCGAATTAACATATCGTCTAGTTTTTCGCGCAATGCGTGTAGATAAAGAACATCTGAAGCCGCGTATTTCATCTGTTGCTCAGAGAGCTCTTTAGCCCCCCAATCAGACGATTGTTGCTCCTTGGAAATATCCACACCCAGAAGTTCACGGCATAAATCCTTTAGTCCATGACGATCAGTGTAAGTACGCACCAACTTAGAGGCTATTTTAGTGCAGTAAACAGGTTTCGCAGAGACGCCAAGGTAATGACACATAACCGCAATATCGAACCGCCCAAAATGGAATAAGATTTCAACGTCCGGATTAGCCAAAAGACGACATAAGTTGGGCGCAATAAAATGATTTCGCGCAAACTTGACGAGATGAACAGTCCCATCCCCAGATGAGAGTTGCGCCAGGCAAAGGCGATCTCGATGAGGATCAAGTCCCATAGTTTCAGTGTCGATGGCAACGACGTTGCCCAGATCTAGCTTATCGGGCAGATCGCCGTGATGTAACTCAATCTTCAAGGCATCTCCATTCCCGACCAAAATTTCGTGTTACCGAATTTTGGCCCTTTCCCTTGTTTATCGGACCAGTTGCGCCGCCAAACACACTCGAACACGCAACAAATAAAAAATAGCACTTGCTCAAAACAAGCCTCAAACAAGCGGTTTTAATTCGTTGCCCGTGCTCGCGCAAAACCGGATTGAATTCAAGTAACGGCGTGTAACATGTACATTTTATGAATGTAAAGGTGGAAACACCTCCAATAGGGGGTGCTTTTTTGAACCGCGGCGTTTTTGAATTTAATTCCGACAGATATGCCACAAACGACCTGAGTCGTCTGATTCTGCCAAGCAAGACCAGCGCTCTGCAATTTGCGTGATACTTGCCATAAAGGGTCTTTAGAGTGGTGCCCAGGAGAAGACTCGAACTTCCACGGCCTAACGGCCACTGGCACCTGAAGCCAGCGCGTCTACCAATTCCGCCACCTGGGCAGTTATTTGATGGTTATTAGCAATTTTGGCGTGGAATGCAATCGGGATTACCTAATATTGACAGCTTTTGCCGTTTAAGTTGACGCTACAATTTTCACTCTTTAATAGCCGTAATGTGTCGTTGTTATAGTTAAATCTTTCAACTTGAACCGCCAGGTGGGACTTACATGAATATTGTTACTATTTTTGGTGCATCAGGTTTTATAGGCCGCTATGTCGTTCGAGAAATTGCTAAAACCGGAGCTCACGTGCGCGCCGCGGTCCGGCGCCCTGAACGCGCAGGGTTTCTTAAGCCGATGGGTACGGTGGGACAGATCATCCCAATAGCCGCCAATATCCGCGATGATGCATCAGTAGCTGCAGCTCTAGCCGGAGCGGATACTGTAATCAATTTGGTGGGTATTCTCCAGAATAGGGGGGCCCAGAATTTTGTTAGCCTTCAGGCCGAGGGCGCAGCGCGCGTGGCAACAGCAGCAGCGGCAGCGGGAGTTGCCTCTTTTGTTCAAATATCCGCGATT
The DNA here is from genome assembly GCA_913046035.1 of uncultured Alphaproteobacteria bacterium. Taxonomy (GTDB): domain Bacteria; phylum Pseudomonadota; class Alphaproteobacteria; order MPNO01; family UBA830; genus UBA830. The sequence continues at coordinate 26,944 of CAJWSW010000023.1, forward strand.
GGGGCGGATGACGAATCCGATTCAATCTATGCGTCGACAAAAGGGGTTGGCGAAAAGCACGTGTTAGACAGCTTTCCCGGCGCGCACATTTTGCGTCCGAGCGTCGTCTTTGGACCAGAAGACGATTTCTTTAACAAATTCGCTGCTATGGCCCGGATTTCTCCGGTTTTGCCGCTGATCGGCTCCGGTAATACAAAATTTCAACCAGTATACGTTGGCGATGTCGCTGATGCCGTTGCCGCGGTTGCCGGGGGCTCGGCCACAAGTAGCCAAACCTATGAACTTGGCGGTCCGAACGTATACTCTTTCCGAGAACTGTTAGAGATCACACTTGCCGCAATCCGCCGAAAGCGCCTTTTATTGCCAATACCTTTTCCAGTTGCACACATACAAGCGGCCATGGCGGAACTTGCTTTTGCTGTGCCGACAGCACTCAATCTCGGTCCTTTAACGCCCATAACACGAGATCAGGTGAGGTTATTGCGAAAGGATAACGTGACGTCGGGAGATTTTCCTGGCCTTGTTGATCTCGGTATTCGCGCCACAGCTCTTGATACGATACTTCCGACCTATCTTAAACGATACAGACGCGGCATTTGGCACACCTGATTTCACAACTTTCAACAAACGAATCAATCCGTACCCCCGAACTAGCAGGTTCGTTACCTGTGGATCAGGCATTTCAAAAATTTTATACTGACGCAGAGGAAGAGAACAGGCTTCAGCCATACACCCATACCAAGATGCCGACACCAAGAAAAATACGGTAAATAACGAACGGCGTGTAGCTAGCTTTCTTCAACCATCGCATCATCAAAAACACCGAAACAAATGCTGTTATGAACGCCATAGTACCGGCAAAAATGGCGTCGTTGAGAGCTTGCGGAACGTCGGACCTTACTAGCTCCAAGGTGGCGGGTACACCCGACGCAACGATCGCTGGAATCGAGAGTAGCATCGAGAACCTTGCAGCTTCAACGCGTTCAAATCCAAGGCATCGTGCCATAGTAATGGTAGTGCCAGCTCGGCTGGCACCCGGAATGAGCGCTAGTATCTGGGCGACGCCAATTATGAACGCTCGGGTTATTGTCATATGTTCCAATCGATTTATTGTGACAGAATAGCGGTCAGCAAAAAATAAAAGAATTCCAAAACCAAGCGTCGCCCAACCCACAACTACCGCGCTTCGCAGCGAGGCACCAATGTACTCGTAGACAATTCCGCCAGCTATTACCAACGGTATGGTTGCAACCGTCAGGTAAGAAATTAATCGGAGCCCGACATTAAGACGTACTTTGCCGGGCTTAAGTATGCCAATAATAATCTTCCCTATGTCTCGCCAGAGATAGGCCATTACAGCACCGAGCGTTCCGATATGTACAGCAACGTCAATTACAAGCCCCTGATCATGCCAGCCTGTGATACTCGGGATCAGGACGAGGTGTCCGGAAGAGCTTATAGGCAGAAATTCTGTTATACCCTGGATCAAGGCTATAACGGTAAGCTGAGTCATGGGCATTGCATTCTCCAACGCGCTCGGTGCGTCACTAACGCCTATACATCAACCACTGAGTCGGCTCCAAGAAAACTATTGGTCTCAAATTGGTACTAATTCAAATTAAGAGTAGGAACCACCTCGAAAACTGCGATTTAATTGACCGCACACGAATCCATTAGGTCATTCTACATGACCTAATGGAAAGTTTTTTCTCGCCACCTCGGCTTTTATATACTAAATAGAGCAATGGTTTAAATACAAAAGATTGGACGCGGTGATCATACTCGAACACGCGGTTAAATGATATGGCCAACAAAATGCTTCAATTCGTGGATGTTTCGCAAAAGACACCACAAAAACGTTCTGCGGAACAAAGGCGCGAAGACTTCGAGGAAATATATCAACGCTATGACCAAAGTGCGGCTTCCGAACAGGCGAGTAGGTGTTCCCAGTGTGGGGTACCCTTCTGTCAGGTACATTGTCCGGTTCATAACAACATTCCTGACTGGCTAATGTTAACAGCTGAAGGCAGACTTGAAGAGGCCTTTGAGGTGTCTTCGGCGACCAATAACCTCCCAGAAATCTGTGGCCGCATTTGCCCGCAGGATCGACTGTGCGAAGGCAATTGCGTGATTGAACAATCGGGGCACGGCACTGTTACGATCGGGTCGGTCGAAAAATACATTACCGATACTGCATTTGAACGCGGCTGGGTTAAGCCAGCGTTGCCATCGCGAGAGCTTGAAGCGTCGGTTGGGATTATTGGCGGTGGGCCGGCTGGGATGGCAGCTGCAGAACAGCTTCGCCGTAAGGGCTATCAGGTTCATATCTATGACCGTTATGATCGGATAGGCGGCCTGTTAATTTATGGCATCCCAAACTTCAAGCTTGAAAAAGAAGTGGTCCAACGCCGCGTCAAATTATTGGAACAAAGTGGTATAAAATGCCATCGTAATTTCGAAGTTGGCAGAGACGCCACATTCCAAGAAATCCGTGAGCGCCATAGTGCTGTTCTAATCGCCACAGGCGTATACAAAGCACGTGATATCCCAGTGCCTGGCGTTGGATTAGAGAATGTCGTGCCGGCGCTCGATTATCTGGTGGCGTCCAATCGCAAGGGCCTTGGCGATAACGTTCCGGAACTTCAAACTGGTGCACTTGATGCAGCGAACAAGAACATAGTGGTTATAGGTGGTGGTGATACCGCTATGGACTGCGTACGCACCGCCATCAGACAGGGTGCAACGTCAGTCACATGCCTTTACCGCAGAGACCGGGTCAATATGCCAGGGTCGCGGCGTGAGGTGCAATATGCTGAGGAAGAAGGCGTAAAGTTCACTTGGCTCTCCACCCCCGAAGCCTTCGTTGGTGATGAAAAGGTTACTGCTGTCCGTGCCCAGCGTATTCATCTAGGTGTTCCTGACGCCTCCGGGAGACAAACCCCAGAACCAATCGCTGGATCGAGTTTTAAAGCTGATGCGGATATCGCTATCAAAGCGCTAGGCTTCGATCCGGAAGATCTCCCCTCATTGTTTGACACACCCGAGCTTCAAGTCACAAAGTGGGGTACCGTGCGCATTGATCATAGCACGATGATGACTAATTTGAACGGTGTCTTTGCCGCTGGAGATATCGTTCGCGGCGCATCGTTAGTGGTCTGGGGGATCCGGGACGGCAGAGATGCGGCAGAGGGTATTCATAACTTTATTCAAGAAAAAATAACTGCTCAAACAGCAGTCGCCGCGGAGTGAAAATGATCGAAAAAACAAAAAATGTTGAAAACATTTGTGCGAGTTCCGCATCCTACGTTGATTGTTTCGAAATTAATGCGGCACGTCTCCAAAATGAAGCTGGCGTCGATACTAACGGAAAAGACGCATGCGGCGTAGGGTTGGTTGCGGCTATCGACGGTAAACCGAGCCGCCCGGTCGTTGAGGCCGGTATCGAGGCTTTGAAAGCCCTGTGGCATCGCGGCGCTGTTGATGCTGACGGGATGACAGGCGACGGTGCAGGTATCATGGTCGAAATACCGCAGGATTTCTTTCGGGATCACGTCGCTCGCACCGGACATACTGCCAGCGAGAGCCCAATTGCTGTAGGCATGTCTTTTTTGCCGCGCACAGACCTGGAGGCACAAGAGCGGTGCCGTTTCATTGTCGAGGCTGAAATACTGAAGTTCGGTTACTCTATTTACGGCTGGCGTCAGGTACCCATTGACCTCTCCGCGCTAGGTGAGAAGGCTTCAGCTACACGCCCCGAAATCGAACAAATTATGATCGAGGGGCCCACGAGCGTGAACATGGAGAATTTCGAGAGAGATCTTTTCATTATCCGCAAAAGAATAGAAAACCGCGCACGTGAAGAAAATATCCGCGATTTTTACATTTGTTCGCTTTCTTGCCGCTCTCTTATCTACAAGGGAATGTTTTTAGCGGAACAACTTTCCGCCTTTTATCCTGATCTTCTAGATAAACGTTTCGTTTCGCGATTTGCTCTTTATCACCAACGGTATTCGACCAACACATTCCCCACATGGCGTTTAGCTCAGCCATTTCGGATGCTGGCACATAATGGCGAGATTAACACGCTTTCCGGCAACGTTAATTGGATGCGCAGCCACGAAACGAGGATGGCGAGCAAAATTTTCGGGAAACACGTCGAGGACATTAAACCGGTAATTGAGCCCGGTAATTCCGACTCCGCCTCGCTCGATAACGCCTTCGAACTACTCGTTCGAGGTGGGAGGACTGCGCCGATGACTAAGTGCATGATGATCCCTGACGCATGGTCCAATAAGACAACAATGAGCCCAGAATTGCGCGACTTCTTCAGCTACTGTAACTGCGTTATGGAACCCTGGGATGGCCCGGCAGCAATCACAGCCACCGATGGCCGTTGGGTCCTCGGCGGGGTCGACCGCAATGGGCTGCGGCCTATGAGATATACAATCACAGTAGACGGATTGCTCATCATGGGGTCAGAGGCCGGCATGGTCCCAGTGCGTGAGACTGAAATCATTGAAAAAGGTCGCCTGGGACCGGGTCAGATGATTGCAGTCGATCTACACGAGGGGAAACTTTTCCACGATGCGGAATTAAAGCAGCAACTGGCGTTGTCACAACCTTACGGCGATTGGGTCCAGAATATGACGCCAATAGACGATGTAATCCGTCCCGTACAGGCAGCAAATGCTGAATATTCCAACACCGAATTGAGACGACGTCAGGTCGCCGCCGGGTACACTCTTGAGGAGTTAGAGCTGTTACTCCAGCCAATGGTTGAAGACGCTAAAGAGGCAACGGGTTCAATGGGTGATGACACACCGCTAGCGGTTCTTTCGGACAAATATCGCGGTCTGCATCATTTTTTCCGCCAATCATTTAGCCAAGTCACTAATCCACCGATCGACTCGTTACGAGAATACCGGGTCATGAGCCTGAAGACCAGGCTAGGAAACCTTGGAAATATCTTAGACGAAGATGCAAACCAGACAAGATTACTACAGTTAGATAGCCCAGTTCTGTCGAATGCCGGTTTTGCAGCTATGCGTGATTTCCTCGGTGATACTGCAGTCGAGTTGGACTGCACATTCCGCCCTGATAAAGGCGAGCACGCACTCCGCCGAGCAATCTATAAGTTACAACGCATTGCCGAGGACGCAGTGCGTGGCGGAGCGGCACATCTCATTTTATCCGACCGTAATATAAACACAGAGCGCGCCGCGATCCCCATGATTTTGGCTACTGCTGCAGTCCATAATCATTTAATAGAAAACGCCCTCCGGACCTATACATCACTCAATGTTAGATCTGCCGAGTGCTTGGACACCCACTATTTTGCCGTTCTTGTGGGTGTTGGGGCGTCAACTGTGAACGCTTATCTCGCACAAGAAACCATAATAGATCGGCATAAGCGCGGACTTTTCGGAGAAATGCCACTTTTCGATTGCGTTCAGCGCTATCGTGAGGCCGTTGATCAAGGCCTGCTGAAAATAATGTCCAAAATGGGTATCTCTATACTATCGAGCTATCGCGGCGCGTACAAATTCGAAGCCGTTGGCTTAAGCCGTTGGCTTGTATCAAGCTATTTCCCCGGCATGACATCACGAATTTCCGGTATTGGTCTTTCTGGTTTACAACACAAGGTTCGCGAGCTTCACAACCGTGCTTTTGATAATGAGGTCATCGCACTGCCCGTTGGCGGTGTATACCGCTATCGTCGCAAGGGCGAAAACCACGGCTTTGATGGCACACAGATGCACACCCTCCAAAATGCGGTGGCCACGGACTCTTACGCTACATTCAAGAAATACGCTGAGGCTGTGCGGCGCTCCGCACCTATCAGCTTGCGCGATCTAATGGAGTTCGACCCCAAAAACGACGCCGTGCCAATCGAAGAGGTTGAATCGATCACTGAAATCCGCAAACGCCTTGTTTCTCCGGGTATTTCCCTTGGTGCACTAAGCCCAGAGGCGCACGAAACTCTTTCCATAGCAATGAACCGGATTGGTGCTAAATCGGACTCTGGTGAGGGTGGGGAAGACGCATCACGCTATAAACCTCGCGCGAATGGCGACAATGCATCCAGTGCAATCAAGCAGGTCGCATCCGGACGTTTTGGCGTGACCGCAGAATACCTCAACAATTGTCGGGAAATAGAGATTAAAGTCGCACAGGGAGCAAAACCTGGCGAAGGCGGGCAATTACCTGGCATCAAAGTTTCAGAGATGATCGCTAAACTCCGACACTCGACACCCGGTGTAACCCTGATCTCACCTCCGCCGCATCATGATATTTATTCGATCGAAGATTTGGCGCAACTCATTTACGATTTAAAACAGATCAATCCAGAGGCTAAAGTGTGCGTAAAGCTGGTCGCCCAAACTGGTATCGGCACAATCGCCGCTGGGGTCGCAAAGGCCCATGCAGATTCGATCTTGGTTTCAGGGCATTCCGGCGGTACTGGCGCAAGTCCGCAATCATCAATTAAATACGCCGGGCTGCCGTGGGAGATGGGCCTTTCGGAAGTCCATCAAGTGCTGACCCTCAATCAGCTTCGCCATCGTGTGGTGCTTAGAACAGATGGGGGTTTTCGCACAGGTCGTGACGTCGTTATTGCCGCAATCCTAGGAGCAGAAGAATTTGGCATCGGAACCGCATCTTTAATCGCAATGGGATGTATAATGGTTCGTCAATGCCATTCTAATACCTGCCCAGTCGGCGTTTGTACTCAGCACGACGCGCTGCGCGAAAAATTCACAGGGTCGCCAGAGAAGGTCGTAAATCTATTTAGTTTCATTGCCGAAGAAGTTCGCGAGATCCTGGCTTCACTTGGTGCTCGGTCACTCGTCGAAATTATAGGCCGTACTGAATTGCTTACCCAAGTCAGTCGCGGCAGCCCACATCTCGATGATCTTGATCTTAATCCATTACTCGTGCAGGCTGATCCAGGGGATAGCGCCCATTACTGCACGTTAGAGGGCCGCAACGAGGTCCCGGAAACACTGGATGCACAGATGATCGAGGACGCGCTGCCAGCGCTTGAAGGCGGCGAGAAGATGCAACTTCAATACAACGTCCGTAATACACAGCGTGCAATTGGAACTAAAATATCGTCGCTAATCACCCGCCGGTTTGGCATGCAAGGGCTCCAACAAGGGCACATTACGGTCAGGCTACGCGGCTCGGCCGGCCAATCACTCGGCGCGTTTGCAGTACAAGGCCTAAAATTAGAAGTTTTCGGTGATTCTAATGATTACGTGGGAAAGGGACTGTCAGGCGGTACTATCGTCGTTCGCCCACCAACAGCGGCGCCGCGCAAATCAAATGAAAATACGATTATCGGAAATACAGTTCTTTACGGTGCTACGGGCGGTAAACTTTTTGCAGCGGGGCAAGCCGGTGAAAGGTTTGCTGTTCGCAATTCTGGCGCTGAAGTCGTGGTTGAAGGCTGCGGCTCAAATGGATGTGAATATATGACAAATGGTGTCGCAGTTATTCTGGGGCCCGTCGGCGACAATTTTGGTGCAGGCATGACCGGCGGCATGGCCTACGTTTACGACGCTGATGACAGTTTCATAGATCACGTAAACACCGACACAGTTACGTATCAGCGGATCCAGACACCTTACTGGGAAAATGTCTTAAAACGCGCCGTAGAGGAACATCAGCAAGAAACTCAGTCTACTTTCGCAGAACGCATGCTTAACCACTGGAACACCGAACTTGAAAAATTCTGGCAGGTCATCCCGGCCGAAATGGTCCACCGATATGAGCAGCCAGTGACCGCCGAAGAAAGCGGAGAGATCAGGGCGTAGAAACAGCTCGGGGCTTTAGGTAAACTCTATACGTATGCGCACGCTTTATCATCTCTGGCTTTCACCATTTTGCCGAAAAGTACGTATTACGTTAGTCGAGAAAAATCTTGATTTCGAACTAAAATCTGAAAACCCATCAGAGCGCCGGAGCGAGTTCCTGGCGTTGACCCCCGCCTGTGACATCCCGGTACTATCGGAAGACAGTGGGCCAACAATCGCTAATTCCAGCGCAATCTGCGAATATTTAGAGGAAATCCGTCCCGAGCCGCCGCTTTATCCAGGAGGGGCATCGGAGCGAGCAGAAATACGGCGGCTCATTGGCTGGTTCGATATAAAATTTAACATCGAAGTGACAGAGAATTTAGTTGGCGAAAAACTCATGAAGCGACTACTGCGAAAGGGTGCACCCGACTCCAAAGCAATCCGCGCAGGTCGAGAAAACTGTCAGATTCATTTGGATTACATCGACTGGCTGATCGAACGCCGCAACTGGCTTGGTGGCGACAATTACTCCATGGCCGATATTGCAGCCGGTTCACATCTGTCTTGTTTGGACTATATCGATGATGTGCCGTGGGCAGATCATCGATTAGCACGCGAGTGGTATGCTCGACTAAAGTCCCGCCCATCCTTTCGTCCCATCCTTGCGGATCATATCCCCGGCGAGCCGCCGCCAAAGCATTACGCAGACCTCGATTTTTAATTATTAGTGGGTAAAGATTGAACAAAAGCGTTACTAAATAAGCCGGCAAACATCACAAATTTGGTCCGGAGATTGTCTCTACCCTGAAGCCATAGCCCGTTCTGCCTAATCGACAAATGTGTGGTGCGAGTAACATAACCTCATATTGCCTGATCCTCATTTAGTCCGTGAAGCTACAATTCGGCAACAAGGCCAAACATTTTACAACACAGGAGCTAATAGCTAACAGGGAGTACACCAATTTCTAAAGAGCTCACACTAACCGGCCTTCGTATTTAACTTACTGAGCCATTATAGAACCGCTTAAGGTTTTCAAACCACATATAGGAAGTAAATATCCACACTAAAATAACCCCCCCTAACCCGCACGGCGTACTCTTCAGTTTTGGCCTTGGTTATTCCGCGATGGCGCTTTCGCGACGGCTAAATGCGGGAGGATGGAAAATACGCGGCACCTGTCGTGATCCGGCTCGCCTCAGGGCCCTCAAGATATTAGGTATCGATGCTGCCCTTTTCAATGGAAGCAAACCCATGGAGCCGACAAATGCGGTTCGAGATGCAACTCACGTGCTTCTATCGATCCCACCGGGTAGCGACGGGGACCCGGCTTTTTTTCATCATGCTGAACAAATAGCAAAAACACGTACAGTGAAATGGGTAGGATATCTCTCAACAACCGGTGTATACGGCAACCGAGACGGGGGCTGGGTGGATGAAGCATCAGATCTGCGGCCAAGTAATCTGCGGAGCAAACGCCGTGTCGATGCTGAGCGTAAGTGGCTAAGATGGGGTGAATACAACGGCATTCCGACTCAAATTTTTCGCTTAGCCGGCATATATGGACCCGGCCGGTCGGTAGCCGATCAAATAAAAGCAGGCACAGCAATGCGTGTTTCCAAGCCAGGGCAGGCCTTTTCACGCATTCATGTAGAAGATATTGCCACCGTCCTTGCGGCCTCAATTGCCAACCCTCGACCTGGCGGCATATACAATGTTTGCGACGACGAACCAGCCCCCTCATCCGAGGTTACATCCTATGTTTGCGGTTTGATGAACATCGCGCCACCGCCATTAATCCCATTTGAAAATGCGGCTCTTTCACCGATAAGCAAGTCGTTCTGGGAAGATAACAGACGGGTCAGAAATGATAAGATCAAGGCTGAATTGGGCGTCAAACTTGCCTTCCCCGATTATAGGACCGGCATGCGTGCAGTTTTGGGGACCTAACCTTTCAAAATATACCAACTAAAATTTTCTGAGTAGCTCGTCTAGCTTAAGCTTCAAGCAGAAAATATCCTGATCGCGTGATAAACGGTGGTCGCCATCTTTCACAAGTAGTATGTGCAAATCATCCGATTGCATTCTTTCTGCGAGCCGGCTTGCAGTTGTCCATGGCACAGAGCGGTCTCGCATACCGTGCAGTAAGCGCATCGGACAATGCAAACCAATCGGCCCATCGAGCAGTAGATGTTTTTGTCCGTCGATGATCAGTTTCATCGTAATCGGATAAGGTTGGCCGTCGTATTCAGACTGCTCATAATAGACGCCTTTAGATTTCAAGATTTGTTTCGTCTCTTTGCTGAACTGATCCCACATTAGATCGCGCGTAAAATCTGGAGCTGCCGCTATGCCGATCAGACCGGCGATCCGCTCCGACC
>CAJWSW010000024.1 GCA_913046035.1 uncultured Alphaproteobacteria bacterium
GTGGCGGTGTGCGACCAAAAACTTCCGTCACTATCAGTGCACCCATTGGAATTTCATCTTGTGGAGGAATTGTGCCATGCAACACCGGAGTGTGTCCTCCGACTGACGCTCGTTCGAATGACATTTCCTGATAAGCGAGGTTTTCTTCCGGGGAAAGTCCCAACGAACTTTCGCGCGGTATCCGCAGGATTAACCCCCTCTGAGCAATTCGGACATGGGCATGACATAGTCCTTTTACCTGCATCGGCTCAAGATCGACCGGCAGAATGTCTGAGAAGGCTTCTGTTTTACTAAGCGCACAAGAAAGCGCCGTTAATTTTACGCCACCCAACTTCCAATTACCTTAATTCAAAAAATGGAACCGTGAGGCGACGCCGAACACCTGTCAAGCAACTTGGAGGATTATGCTAAACGCTGCATTATATCGGTGTCGATGGCGCATTAATTTGCGAGCACGAAAGAGAGACTATATTGGCTTATAAACACAATTCCGATGCTCGGAGCGCGATCCCATACTGGGTGGCATTTATCTTCTTAATTATCGGGGCATTCTCATGGGCCGGTAGTTCAGTAGCTGGCCGCATGGCCTCCGGCAATCTTCCTCCGTTTTCGTTATCATTCATACGCTGGATTTTAGTTGCTATATGCTTCCTCGCTATCGGTGGGAAAGAAACTTGGCAACAGCGGCACCTAATTCTTAAACATTGGAAACTTCTGACGGCATTTGGTTTTTTTGGTGTTGTAGGGTTTACTGTTCCCTATTACGTCGGATTACAATTCACGGTCGCAGTAAACGCGTCTCTGATGAACGCATCTGGAACGCTCTGGATTGTTACCACTGCTTTTCTAATGACCGGTGATACCGTTACACGAAAACAGACTATCGGTATTGTCCTTGGCTTCTTTGGCACGATCTTTATTGTCGCGCGGGCCGACATTGCAGTGCTTGCGAATTTTTCAATCAATATTGGCGACCTAATGGTCTTGGTCGCATTCTTTTCTTGGGCAGTTTATACTGTAATGCTTCGTTGGAAACCGTCAGAAATAGGTGAACTTGCCTTTCTGACATCAATGACGATTTTTGCTGTCATCCTGATGTCACCGCTTTACCTCGTAGACCTCGCGCAGGGGAAAACCTTCGAGAAAAACTTCGACAACCTCGCTATCATTACCTACGCTGTTATATTTCCATCTTTCATATCGTACCTTCTTTGGAACAAGGCGGTTCCTATAGTGGGTGCTAGTGTTGCAGGCGTAGCGCAGTACCTTATTCCAATTATCGGTGTATTTCTCTCCGTTATGCTGTTGGGCGAGTCTATTGAAAACTATCACGTAGTTGGTATGGCCGTTATTTTTACAGGGGTATGGCTAGTTTCCGCAGGTCGACGGAAACATAAAAAAACTGCTGCGGACACCGAAACGGGTGCAACAGAACAGAAGTAGCTAACAGGATGTTCTTATGACGGACAAAGATTGTATTTTAATAGCTGGAGCAGGACCGGTCGGTATGACCACCGCATTAGCACTCACAAAAGCTGGTATCCCTGTAAAGTTGTTTGATGCACTAGCGGAAATCCCGGCTGACCACCGGGCATCAACATTGCATCCATCAACACTGATGCTCGTTGACGAACTAGGTATAACTCCAGAGCTAATTCGACGAGGCATCGAGTCACCACTTTTTCAATGGCGAGATCGCGCCACCGACCGTATCGTGGCGGAATTCGACTATCGCGATATTTCAGACGTTCTAACCTATCCCTATGCGCTGCAGCTAGAACAACATAAGACAATCGAAATCACACGTGACGCAGCACTTGCCTTTGATTGTTTTGAACTTCACCGCGAGCGCAAATTGACAGACCTCTCACAGGATGAGGACGGAGTCGAAATTTCAGTCAAGGCGCCGGATGGCTCAAAGGAAATACATCATGGAAGGTTTCTAGTGGGCGCAGATGGTGGACGCTCTATGGTTCGAAAATTGCTAGACATTGATTTTCCAGGGTTTACCTGGGAAGAACGCTTTATCATTGTCTCTACCTACTACGATTTCGAAAAAGCCGCAGGATATAGGTACCGTAACTATGTGGCACATCCCGAACAGTGGTGCGCAATGATCAAGGTGCCAGGCGAACACTCAGAAGGGGTTTGGCGGGCACTTTTCCCAGCATTCAGCGACGCATCCGACGAGCATGTCCTTAGCGATGAGTGGATTCAGGCACGTTTCGCCGAATGTTATCCATACGACCCACCATACGAATTATTGCATCGCAATCTCTACAGTGTGCATCAGCGGGTGGCCGCAACTTTTTCAAAAGGCAGAGTGGCGCTTGCGGGGGACGCAGCTCATGTGAACAACCCTCTTGGAGGAATGGGCATGAACAGTGGCATTCACGATGGCCTGAATTTAGCGAAGAAAATGGAGGAGGCCTGGCATGGTGGCGACCACGCAGCATTGCTCGCGCGCTATGACCGCCAACGGCGCCCGATGGCCGAAAAGTACGTTCAGGCTCAATCGATCGCAAACAAAAGGCTTCTCGAAGAGAACGATAAGGAAGCACGCGAGACACGTCTTAAAGAGCTTGAATTCGCTGCCACCGACGAGAATGCCAAACGTGATTATCTAATGCGCGCGTCGTTAGTCCAGATGGTTGAGGAGGCTAACGCGATCATCTAGAAGCGCTTGCTATCACTTGCGCACACTTTCGAGGGTTGCTGCCATCGCTTCCCGTCTCTGGCTCGCCCAAAACCAGAGAACCGGCAGAAGGACTGCCCCAATTAAGACAGGCACTTGAAAGCCGAAAAATCCGGAAATTGCATTCTGACACTGCGGCGATGAGAGCGGAGGTCGGAAATTTAGTCATACCTATTTTTGCCGGTTGGCGGAAAGACTGTCATTGTTACCTTGCCGCCGCCTCCGACCGTTGATAGCCTTACCATGTAAAAAAAGAGGCCCAAACATGCCGGACGGCACACAACGACCAAAGGCCAACACGCATGAACCATACTGGATGCCATTTACGGCCAACCGGCAATTCAAAGCAGCACCGCGGATTCTGGTTTCGGCCAAGGGCATGCATTACACAGACGACCAGGGTCGGCAGATTCTAGATTCGTCATCCGGACTTTGGTGTGTCAATGCTGGTCACGGTAGGGAAAAAATCACGGAGGCGATCCGCGCACAAGCGGAAGTGATGGACTATGCTCCAGCATTCCAATGTGGACACCCAGGCGCCGTTGAATTATCTGCGAGACTAACCAGTCTGTTCCCCGGCGATCTAGACCATGTTTTTTATGCCAACTCCGGCTCGGAGGCTGTAGATACCGCCCTCAAAATTGCGCTCGCCTATCATCAATTGCGGGGTGATGCGCGGCGCACCAGACTAATTGGTCGTGAACGCGGCTATCATGGTGTCGGCATCGGCGGCACGTCAGTCGGAGGGATCTCCAATAACCGCAAGCACTTTGGGAATCTGCTAGCGGGGATCGACCATCTTCCCCATACACACAACCTCTCGGAAATGGCCTTTACACGTGGCCAGCCTGAATGGGGAACGCATTTGGCGGAAGATCTAGAGCGCATTATCGCACTGCATGACGCGTCAACCATCGCCGCCGTTATAATTGAGCCGGTCGCAGGATCAACTGGCGTACTTGTTCCGCCGAAAGGTTACCTCGAGAAAATCCGGTCGATCTGCGATGAACACGGTATTCTGCTGATTTTCGACGAGGTAATCACTGGGTTTGGACGGCTAGGCGATCCGTTTGCCGCCGATTATTTTGGCATTGTTCCTGATCTTATGACAACGGCAAAAGGGTTAACAAACGGCTCGGTGCCGATGTCTGCCGTCGCTGTGTGCAGCCAAATCTACGACAGCTTCATGCAAGGGCCTGATCATATTATCGAGCTTTTCCATGGCTACACCTATTCGGGTCACCCGCTAGCCTGCGCAGCAGCGCTGGCCACACTGGATGTATTCGCAGAGGATGATTTGTTTAATCGAAGTCAAACGCTGGCGCCTATATGGGAAAGTGCCATACATAGCCTAAAAGGACTAAGTAACGTAATTGACATTCGAAACATTGGGATGATGGGCGCAGTAGAACTGATGCCGCGCGACGGCGCTCCAACAACTCGCGCATACGCCGTTTATTTGGCTTGCTACGAAAAAGGCCTTTTAGTGCGCCAAACTGGGGATATAATTGCGATGTCACCGCCGCTGATCGCAACCAAGGCCCAGATCGGCGAAATCATCTCAATCCTCGGCGAAGCAATTTGCGAGACTGACTGACCCACTGGCCTTTTGAAACCCTCGAGAGGCGTATTCTTTAACTACACAGCACATCGCGGTCTTTTGTGTCCGCTGGACTCTCAGGCTCCGCTCCGCCATGCTTTTGCTGTAGTTTGAGAGGAACAAGATGCCGAAGCCATTGACAGAGGAACAACTGAAAGACGCTGAGATCTGCGGCTACGTCTTTCCAGTCCGTACCATGGATAGCGGGAGAGTTAAGGAAATACGAACAACCTACGAAGCCGTTGAGTCTCGCAAGGGTGAAGATGTGCCCCAATTGATGTCCGTCAAACCGCATGTCCTTTTCAAATGGTTATTTCTGTTAGGTACCACCCCAAAATTATCAGGTGCGCTCGAAGACCTGGTAGGACCCAATATTCTGCTAACTACTTGTGCAATATGGCCAAAAGATGCGGGCGATCCGCGCTTTGTCACCTGGCACCAGGGTTCTGCCTATTTTGAACATGGTCCCATGGACGTGTGGAGCGCGTGGATCGCCCTCACAGACAGCCGGTTCGATGACGGCTGTCTGAAATACCTTCCGGGGCGCCACAAGAACCCTGAAATGATCCATGAAAAAACCTACAATCCTCAAAACATGCTATCGCGTGGCCAGAAGGTTTTGCCGGGCCAGTTTAAGGTATCAGGTGCAATTGACGAAGAGCTCGAGCCGGGCAAATGCA
Source organism: uncultured Alphaproteobacteria bacterium (assembly GCA_913046035.1). GTDB lineage: Bacteria > Pseudomonadota > Alphaproteobacteria > MPNO01 > UBA830 > UBA830. The sequence continues at coordinate 4,976 of CAJWSW010000024.1, forward strand.
CGTTCCATCACTTCCAGCTTGCGCATACATCTGAACCCAACAATAGCGACCGCCGGCGCATAGGTATCCTCTTTGTGTTTTGCCCAACCCATGTGAAACCAACCACTGAGCTGAATAGCGCAATCTTAGTGCGCAGTGAGGATAAATTTGGTTACTGGAATAGTGGCCCAATACCAGAGTCCGGTCTCGACGCGGCGCACCTAAGGCATTACAACGATTTTTGGAAGTCGTATGTAAATCCTGAAAACATTTTTGAAGCGGAAAGATCCGCCGCATCTAAATGACCGATCTGCGAACCTATCTGAACGAAGTTGACAACGCTATTTTTCGCCCGGATCGACCTATGGCAGTCGAACAGGAGATCACGGCACTTCAGCATCTCTTGGCGGAGAGAAATGCAAACCCGGCAATACTTGTGCACCAACCAAAACTGCCTGACGGAAGCATATCCGACATGCCTGTCCTCACGAATTTATTCGCTAGCAGAGTATTATCGGCAAAGGCTATGGGGATTGAGGATCACCGCAACTCCGCAAAGGAAATGGCGGGGCTGACATCCAAAATGATAGAACCTGTTATTGTGGATCCTAAAGAAGCGCCGGTGCGTGAAATTGTCGAGGAGGGGGAGGTAGCCAATCTTCAAGTTTTGCCAGCACTTCGCCAGCACGATGGCGATGCCGGCCATTATATTACCTGCGGACATGTAGTGACCTACGACCCAGATACAGGCATCGACAATATGGGTATCCAACGACTATGGGTGCGCAGTGCTCGGCTGATGGGTTGCTACATGCTGGAAACCTCGCACAACATGATAAACTTACGAAAATTTTGGCAAAAGGGTGAGCCCTGCCCCGTCGCCATCTGGGTCGGACATCATCCCGCAATAGAGATAGGAGCGCAGTCCAAGCTTGGATATCCAGAAAGCCACTGGGGCATTGCCGGCGGCGCCTTAGGCCAAGCCCTTCGACTGGTGCCGTCCGTCACACATGGTGATAGGATTATGGTTCCAGCAGATGCCGAAATTGTGATCGAGGGCTTCTTACCGCCTAACCGGATTGAAGCCGAAGGCCCATTTGCAGAATTTTCCGGCTATCAAGGACCGCAGATACCTAATCCAGTAGTTGAAGTGACCTGCATCACTAGACGAAGAAACGCTATCTATCACGATTGTGGCTCTGGCCTTCCAGACCACCTTGTGCCCGACAATATGGGCATGGAAGGATATATTTATTCTCTCGCCCGGCAGGTATCTCCATCACTCATCAACGTTCATGTGCCGGTGTCAGGGCGTCGTTTTCACGCATACCTACAATTTAAAGACCCTCGTCCAGGCGAAGTGCGAGATGCCATGATGGCCGCAATAGCTTTCCGACGTCTAAAAGCTGTGTATGCGTTCGACGATGACATTGATGTATTCGATGACCGTCAAGCAATGTGGGCGGTCGCAACTCGCGTACAATGGCACCGAGATGTATTGCGCCTTGATGGGCTAACACTCGCGCCGCTCGACCCTTCGGCGCCAGCCTCAGGAAACACCATTACTAAGGCTGCAATTGATGCGACCCTTCCGTCAGCTGCCCGCCCCGGAAATCCAAAACCCGTAGCACCGCGCAATCGTGTCTCGGATAGTGCTCTGGCCGCGGCAACGGCGGCGCTTGAAGGCATCGACATGTCTGACTGGCCAAACTGAGAGTTTGCATGTCAGATTCACCATTTGAAAAATCCGGCAATTCCAATTGGGCCCAGTGCCCAAACTGTGACCACTGGTTTCACGTCGCACCGGCATTATTACGAATGACCGATGTAAACCTAATTTGTCCGGGTTGCGGGCATCAATTCGTGTCGAAAGACGCGAAGGAACTCCTCAAAAACTAGAGGCCATTATGGACAGTACAGATCACTCCACTATCAACACAGCGCAACGATTTACCTACGAGGATTTGCGCGAATGGATCGACGAGGCCGACCGGCTGGGCGAATTGAGACGTGTTGATGGCGCAAGTTGGGAGAAAGATATCGGTCTGGCAGCAGAAGTCGTGATACGGGAGGACGCCGGGCCCGCGGTTCTTTTTGACAAGGTACCAGGCTGTCCCGATGGGTTTCGCGTACTAATTAATGTCTTCGGCGGCGTCCGACGGAATATGACCCTGGGATTTCCAGATAATTTGACCAAACAGGAGCTTTCGGAGGGGTGTTTTGACTCCTTCGTCAAGGAACGAAAGACTATCCCGCACATTATGGTTGAGGATGGCCCCGTATTCGAGAACATCCTCACCGACGAAAAAGTGGATCTATTGAAGTTCCCAGCACCTATGTGGCATCCACAGGACGGAGGGCGGTACCTCGGGACTGGCACATATACGATTACCCGTGATCCAGATGAAGGTTGGATGAACTGCGGTGCCTATCGCGCCATGGTTCATGACAAAAAATCTGTTGGCTGTTTTATGGTTACCGGCAAACACGGCTTTGTGCACAGAAATAAATATTGGGCGAAAGGCAAACCTTGCCCTGTAGTCATGGTTATTGGCGGTGAACCGATCGCATTTTTCAACGGCGGTGCCGAGGCACCATATGGAACCTTCGAACTCGATATCGTCGGCGGAATTCGAGGTAAAGCGGTGGAATGTGTTGCGGGGAAGCTTACTGGCCTACCCTTCCCAGCTAACGCAGAAATCGTGCTTGAGGGACATTTGCATGAGGGTAAGGTGAAGAATGAAGGCCCCTTCGGGGAATGGACAGGCTACTACGCCAGTGGCGAACACCCGGAACCGGTGTTAGAGGTCGAAGCAATTTATCACCGTAACGACCCCATAATTTTAGGCGTGCCGCCGATGGGGCAAGGCTCCGACGAAATGGCCCGCTATCGCGCAGTTTTGCGCTCCGCGATGTTAAAACAAAACCTCGCGGAAGCGGGCGTGCCCGATGTCACTGGGGTTTGGTGCCATGAGATTGGCGCGTCTCGTCTTCTACACGCTGTATCAATTAAGCAACGCTACCCTGGACATTCTAAACAGGCTGGCCACATTGCGGCCCAATGCCAAGCGGCTAACTATGCCAATCGCTTTATCATAGTGGTCGACGAAGATATCGACGTCAGCAACCTTGAGCAGTTAATCTGGGCCATGTGCACCCGCTGCGATCCGGCAACCACAATAGATATTGTGAAAGGAGCATGGACATCGCCGGCCGATCCACGCCTTACACCAGAGCAAAAAGCAAGCGGTGACATAACCAATAGCCGCGCTATCATCGATGCATGCAAACCTTTCCACTGGAAAGATGATTTCCCAATGGTAAATGCGCCAGGTCCAGAAGTTCTCCAAGAGGCAAGAGAAAAGTACGGCTACCTTTTGGACTGAAAAATCGGGTACGCCCCGTTCAACGACCCAAAAGCAATTTTTAATTACACTGATTTATTTGTAGCCGCCGCATAGACATTCTATTTGTTACTATGACAAATACGGCGCACCATAACCTATGGAGTTATCGGAAAATGAGTAATCAGGTGGCGAAACAATCATGGCGCACCCCAATGGTCGTGCTTACTTGTGGCACCATCATACTCTTTATCAGCTTTGGCGCACGAAACATTTTTGGGCTGTTACTGGAGCCAGTCACCAATTCCACAGGGCTTAACATAAGTGATTTTTCGTTGGCAGTGGCAGCTCAGGCCGTCATTTGGGGTCTGACAACGCCAATCACTGCCTCTCTGGCAGAACGCTATGGGACGGCACGCATGATCGCTTTAGGCGGGACACTTTATGCAACTGGACTTTTCCTAATGTCGCTGGTGGCCACCCCAATCCATATGCACCTCACTGCGGGAATGATGTTAGGACTTGGCCTCAGCGCGACTGGGTTTCCTATCATCTTGGCCTCGATCACTAAACGAGTAGATGCGAAACGGCGAAGCCTGTTTTTAGGTATCGGGAGTGCCGCGGGATCCTCGGGCCAATTGGCTCTGGTCCCACTGGGCCAATTTTTCATCAGCGACTATGGTTGGGCGATTTCTGTCATTCTGTTTGGTTCCATAGTTGCATTGATTGTACCCTTGGCTGCGGCAATGAAGGACCCAAAAAAAGAAGCCAAAAATCCAAACGCTGCGCCAGAACAGAAATTAGTCGCTGCGCTAAGTGAGGCCATGAGCCACCGCGGTTTTCTACTTTTAACCGCTGGGTATTTTGTGTGCGGTTACCAAGTGATGTTCCTCGGCACCCATCTTCCTAACTTTTTAACGCAGGCAGGCCAGGATCCCTGGGTCGGCGCGACTGCGCTATCGCTTATCGGATTGTTCAATATAGTTGGAACACTAATGTGGGGAGCGATGGGTGGAAGATGGCGAATGAAATATCTGTTGTCCTCAATTTATTTGCTTAGATCAATCGCACTTACGGTGTTTATTATATTGCCGGTTACTCCCTCGAGCACCTATATCTTTGCTGCCGCGATTGGCCTACTTTGGCTTGCAACAGTGCCTCTGACATCCGGTCTAGTCGCCCGCATCTTCGGACTGAAATACATGGCAACCCTGACGGGGATCGTCTTTTTCAGCCATCAACTGGGCAGCTTTGCTGGTGCTTGGCTTGGGGGCGTGTTTTTTGAAAACACCGGATCATACGATACGATCTGGTGGATAGGCGTGATGCTCGGCGTAATCGCCGCCGCACTGCATTTCCCGATCGATGACAAACCGCTTGACCGTTTACAACCCGCGGAAGTTTAACATTCGCAAATCACACAACATCCACGTATTTAAGTGGTCTGATTTAGGCAGCAGTGCAACGTTCCTCCCTAATACGAAAACCTATTAGACGCATCAACCGCAAACAGGCATAACCGTGTGATGAGCACATCAGACATAACGAAAAACTGGCGCACCCCCTTCGTCATCCTTATGGCCGGCACGGCTATCGTATTTTTATCTTTGGGTGCACGAATGACTTTTGGCCTCTGGATGCCAGACGCATCAACAGATTTGTTTGGAGGCCAGATCGAAATCCTATCTCTTTCAATCGCTTTGCAGTCCCTTTTCTGGGGTATAGGTACTCCAATCGCCGGTAATATTGCGGATAAATACGGTACAGGACGAGTTATTGCTGCAGCTGGGATACTCTACACCGCTGGGCTTTTGCTTATGACCGTCTCAACCTCACCAATAATGGCACACCTTTCCATCGGGGTGTTCACGGGGTTTGCTATGTCGGGCGCTATGTTCCCCATTATACTCTCCGCAATTAGCCGAGCCGTTTCGCCAGAAAAACGGGATTTCTATCTTGGAATCGCCAGCGCGGGCGGCTCGTCGGGACAGGTGATTGTGATCCCGCTTGGACAATTTTTTATCGACACACAGGGCTGGGTTGTATCGCTCTACATTACGGCGATCATGACTATGCTAATTGTGCCTTTAGCTTTTGTGATGATCCGCAAAAACGCCGGAGAGAAGGTAACCGCCGTTGTTCCGCCTCAGGGTACCGGCGAAGCTATCCGCGAGGCATTCACTCACCGCGGCTACGTGTTACTAACCAGCGGCTATTTCGTCTGCGGCCTGCAAACCATGTTTATTGGTACCCACTTTCCAAACATGCTGCGCAACCTGCAAGTCGATGGCACCATAGCGGCGATGTCGTTGTCGTTGATTGGCGCGTTTAATATTGTCGGTACGTTCGCGTGGGGTGCTGCAGGCGGCAAATACCGACAAAAATTCCTGTTATGTTGGCTTTACAGTCTTCGATCACTCGTAATGGTGGCATTTATAATGCTACCCCCAACCACTATAAACGTTGTCGTTTTCTCCGCAGGAATGGGACTACTTTGGCTTGGTACCGTTCCATTGACAGGCTCAATAGTCGCACGTGTATTTGGACTGCGCTATATGGGCATGCTGTTTGGGTTTTGCTTTGTAGCACATCAATTGGGAAGTTTCATCGGGATCTATGCGGCAGGTTACTTCTTTGATCTAGTTGGGAACTATAATGCCGTTTGGTGGGCGGCAATCATCATGGGGTTTGTGGCCTCGCTCATGAACTACCCCATCAACGACAAACCCATCAATCGCCAAGTCGGAGCCTTAAGTAACTAGCGGCACCGCAATTTCCGTGTTTCGATGACCCACTGAGCTAAATCCGTAAATCGTAATAGACCCAAGCCATGCATATCAACCCGCTATAATGAAAACCGGATATTCCTCGAAAAATGCTGCCCGTCAAGCTGTATGGGATAAACTCAAAGACGAGAAGCTAACTGCGTTTCCGTTTCCACCCCACGGGCGCATCCCAAATTTCAAGGGAGCCAAAGAGGCCGCCTTGCAACTTTTTAAAGAGCCTGAATTGGCCAATGCAAAGGCAATCAAGGTGAACCCGGACTCCCCACAAAAATACGTTAGGGCGGAGGCACTGCGGCGTGGCATAACTGTTTACGTACCAACACCACGTCTAAAAGCAGGTTTTTTAAAACTCGACCCGGCAGAGATACCGTTTGAAGCAATAAACGAAGCATCACTTATGTCAAAGGTCGGAAAATGGGCGAAACCTGTCGCTCTGCTTGATCTGCCGCAACTGGACGCCATTGTGACCGGATGTGTTGCCGTTACCCTTCGCGGCCAGCGTGCCGGTAAAGGCGCTGGATACAGTGATATCGAATTCGCCATCTTGCGTGACTTAGGCCATAATGCGGTCCCAGTGGCAACAACGGTCAACAACGTCCAAGTGGTGGATAGTTTCCCGACTGAAAGCATCGACCTTCCATTAACAATCATCGCGACACCGAGAGAAACCTTTCGTATCGAAACACCCCCCCAACCGCCGAGAGGAATTGAGTGGGATAGATTAACGGATCATGATTTAAATGAAATGCCGATCTTAAAAGAGTTGCGGTCTCTAAAAAAGTTATAGATGAAAATAATTATTAGCTTAGTTAATGCAAAACGCGGTGAAATTCAGAAATCCATGATTTCATGCCGCCTGCAAGGATACTCGCTATTCAGCCAAAACGCGTGGGCTTTAGCTCCTCGCAAATTAAACAGATGGTGCAATCGAGATAAACTAGTGTTTTGACCCAGGCAAATTGGAGTTTTTTGTGGACCCAGTAATCCAAAGTTTTATAGCCGGGTTTCCGGTTCTCCTTCTTCATTTTTCGGTCACTGTTTTGATGCTAACCGCAGGTGTTTCAATTTACCTAATTGTGACACCGTATCACGAACTAAAACTAATACGCGGTGGTAACACCGCAGCAGCCGTATCGATCTCCGGCGCAATTGTCGGGATGGCGATCCCTTTAGCAGTTTGTATGGCAACGAGCGTCAGTGTATGGGATATCATCATTTGGGGCATAGTTGCATTAATCATTCAAACACTGGCCTATCGCATTGCCGACGCCTTACTAAAAGACCTACCAACCCGGATAGAAAACGGGGAAATAGGCGCGGCAATTCTAGTTTTGGGCATAAAACTCTCTATCGCTTTTATAAACGCGGCGGCAATCGCTGGTTAGACTTTGATGTCCCCCACCCGCGATCATAAATTCGGGCGAACCCCCTAAAGAATGAGGTTACGAGACTATATAGCAATCGCGATCCTGTTTCTTGGCGCCCTAGCAAGTTATACGATGACGGCCCAAGAAGATGGGCAAAAAAAACAAACGCGCCGTCCCGACCCGACTCAAATCGGACCTTTAAAGCAAGAACCTAGGCTTGGAATTTCACATTCTCAATCAAAAAGACCTATACCTGATGAACGGCCTAACGATCCGCGGATTGTAGTTCAGGTTGAAAAGAAGGAGGGTTCCTCGATGGGCACCGCATTTTCGATCGACGCGTCCGGCATTTGGGTTACCGCTCATCATGTAACATCAGATTGCGATCTGCTCGGACTTGAAAAGTCGGATCGTCGTCTGATACGAGTGGTTGAACTCACCGAGCGCCCCGACGCCGATATAAGTATATTGCGCACTCAGAGAGGAGCCCCCATTTTAAAAGTCGTCAGACCCGGTTTCCATATGGGTGATGAGGGGTATTCTTTCGGTTTTCCAAAAGGTTCACCTGGCGCGGTATATGGCAAGGTTTTAGGCCGCGCTCGCATGCAAACGCGTGGACGCTACCGCAAAGACGAGCCGGTGATAGTGTGGACACAAATTCGTCGGGTTCCCGATTTAGGGGCAGATCTCCGCGGAATCAGCGGTGGCCCATGGGTTGATAAAGCAGGCAACGTGATCGGCGTGCACGTTGCGGGCGCGCCGCGCCGGGGACGGTCCTATTCAACTGCCCCTCGCACTCTGCTCGCTGCAATCGAGGAAAGCGGAGTATCTATGGCCAAGGTTTCGCGAGGCCAGCCGCCAAAGGCCGATCTCACACCGCGTCGGTTTGCGCAATACGGCGAGTTACTGAGACGTGACCTTACTGTCGCCAAGGTCGTATGTTTAGTTGGCGAAAAGTGGCGGAAGCTCGCCAATCACTCTCGTTAGCTTGGAACACACGTCCGACCCCCCTCCTTCACGGTTCCGTATTTTGCAGAGGCCCTATAATTGTCTATCTGGTCATGTTTAATGCTACATGTCTAAATTGAAATGCGATTAAAACGATTGCTGAAAATTTTTGAGTAAATATTTAGTATTCTTGTTGTCTTGCCTTGCAAAATGAGTGTTATGTGCGCACCAACCCGCAAACTAAAACCGGCGAATGCTAACAACGATGAGACGAAGTCCAGTATTTATCATTTTTCTATACGTCAGTGTGTTGTTCACTTTGGAATTAAACACGGCAAAATCACACGCTTCGGAACCGCCGTCTGAGGCCCAACTATGGCGAGCATTAAAGACCGGTGCCGCTATCGCCTTGATGAGACATGCCCTCGCTCCGGGTACTGGTGATCCCTCCAACTTTGTCTTAAATGACTGCCGGACACAACGAAATCTATCAGACAAAGGACGCAAGCAGGCGACTGCCATTGGAGATCAATTTCGCTCGCACGGAATACGGAATGCGGAGGTCTTCACCAGCGAATGGTGTCGTTGCCGAGAGACAGCGAAACTCCTCGGGTTCAGCAAAACACGCCCATTAAAAACGTTAAATTCCTTTTTTCAGCAATTTGAGAGGGCCGAGCCTCAAACAGAGGAATTGAAATCATGGTTAATTTCGTACCGCTCAAACATACCTATCGTTCTTGTCACTCACCAAGTTAATATAACAGCGCTTACAGGTGTTTTTCCAAGGTCGGGCGAAATCGTCGTAGTACAGCGTCTTACCGACGGTCGTTTTGCTGTATTGGGATCACTGTAAGTAGTTTTAAACGGCGTTGACTTCGCTAGACCTGTAATCTGGTTTGTTAGATTAGGTAGCCACGAGAGAGTAACACGCCACTTTCTAGATAATCTAAATGGTCTACCGCGGCCAGCCCTCAATCTTGAGCATTTATTGCCGGTCTGAACCGAATTTGGTCTACCAAGGAGCTCTATCCTCGATCACCTAAAACCTTGTGTACAGGCAACATTAGACTGTTTTGCACTTTTTAAATACGAGGATGACCTATATCGAACCATATGACGACAATTCAGGCGCAGTCTCCGCAATCAATTATACGTTGGTGCGAAGAAGTGAAATAGTCCGTCATCGCTACGCTATTCAGACTCCATGGCGTCGCGCGCTCGTAGAGTTGGGGCCAAAAGCACCAGAAAAATTATTAAAGCGGTTACAGCACTGACGCCTACGGCCCACTGTAAACCAGCAAACTCCGCTAGCCATCCAATGAACAGGGCTCCAAGCGCCGGGCCGCCAATAGTGATCGCAACGCTACAGCTGATAACTCGGCCGCGCATCGTCTGGTCAGTCGCATTCTGTATAAGACTGTATGCACCGACATGACATGCCAGCAATAACATGGACGCAATACCTATCGTGATAATTCCCAAAGTCAGATTTGTTTGCGCTGCGAATAGAGCGAGGCCGACAGAACCAGAGACAGATCCAAATAACATTATAGCAACAAGTCCTCGTGTTCGACCGCGAAAAGCGAGAAACAGACCGCTTACAAGTGCACCAAATCCAGATGCCGCGGTGAGCGCAGACAACTCGGCTGGACCGCCACCGAACACGATATCGGCAAAACCAGCCAATAGCTCAGTATAAGGACGTAACAGAACCCCCATTGTAAGGTTCATCGCAAACAAAAGCCGTAATGCGGGGGTCACAGCGATATATCGAAACCCAGCCGCAATCTCGTCGAAAAACCTGGTACGTGTTTTTTCTTCGCGCGCACTCGTGCGAAATCTAATCAGGAAAATCATGAAAGCCATCCAATAATTAGTGACGGCAAACATCAGAATGGAGGCACCGGTCCCGTATGCGGTAATAAGGTAGCCCGCTATTATAGGCCCAAGAAATGTACCGACCTGAAAAGTTGTTGAATTAAATGCAAGTGCCGCAGGAACATTTTCCCGAGAACAAAGCTGCGGGATCAACGCCTGACGTGCGGGAAATTCCATCCCAAAGCCAATACCCTGCAGGATGCTTAGCATGAGGAGCAGGGGCACAGTAATTGTCTCATTGAGGGTCAAGAGAGCGAGAGCAAGTGTAACTGTTCCACTTGCTAGTCCGGCGACAATAGACATAACCCGATGTCCATATCTATCAGCAAGCACACCGGCAAAAGGTGCCACTAATGAGACAGGTATCATACCAGCGAACGCCACGACACCCAATAAGCCCGCCGACCCAGTCAATTCCCATGTGAGCCAGCCGATACCCAATCGATTACCCCACCATCCGTGCACATTTGCGATATGCCCGCAGGCGTAGAGACGGTAATGCTGACTAGAGAGGGCACGACCGATTCCTCCCAGCATCGCGGCATTAAAGGTCATGAAGTTTCACCCTCCACCTGAGGCAACCAATGAAAGCATCTAAACCGCTTCGTTCCGTATTTTCCGGCGCTATAATACCCCAATGAGCGACGGCCAACTCGAACAATTTGATGTAATCGTTCTCGGTGCAGGCGCAGCTGGCATGATGTGTGCCATGACCGCAGGTGCTCGCGGGCGCAGGGTCTTATTGTTAGATCACTCAGACGAAGTCGGTAAGAAAATTCTGATATCTGGAGGTGGGCACTGTAACTTCACCAACCTTAACATATTTCCAGAACGTTTCTTGTCAAATAATCCGCATTTTTGCAAATCAGCGCTGGCGGGATATTCACAGCACGACTTTATTTCATTGATTAATCGACACCGTATATCTTGGCATGAAAAAACACATGGGCAGCTATTTTGCGACGGCTCCGCGCGTGCCGTGGTTAGGATGTTACTCGATGAATGCGCGGCATCATCTGTCGACGTGAGAACCACCCACCATATTGTCGACGTCTCTCGTTCAGACAGGTTTCAAGTTACTACAGACAAAGGCCTATTCACTGCCGTATCAGTTGTCTTAGCTACAGGTGGATTGTCAATTCCCAAAATGGGGGCAACCGGCCTCGCGCACGATATTGGTAAACGATTTGAGCTTAGTCTCTCGGAGATTCGACCAGGCCTCGTCCCATTAACCTTCGAAGGCGATACACTCGACCTGATGTGCTCTTTAAGTGGCGTATCGCTTGATTGTCATGTTACTAGCAATCAGGCGAACTTCCGCGAAGGCATGCTTTTTACCCATCGTGGTTTGTCGGGACCCGCTATTCTGCAAATATCATCGTATTGGAAAGGCGGGGAAGAAATTTTGATCGACCTTTTACCTGGTCTGAATGCGCCTGCTTTTTTGCTCACGCAAAAACGTACCCGGCCAAGAATAGTTCCTCGAACCCTACTCTCCGAAGTGTTACCAACCCGATTTTCTGAAAAGATAGCCCATCTTCATTTGCCAGACCGACCGATGGCGGAACAAAAAGACAAAACTCTTGCTTTATTCGGCGAGACCCTAAACTCATGGCGAATGCGCCCATCCGGCACCGAGGGATATACCAAAGCTGAGGTAACCTTAGGCGGCATAAACACCGACGATCTCTCGTCAAAAACTATGGAAGCTAAAAAAGTGCCTGGTCTTTTTATAATTGGTGAAGCTGTCGACGTATGCGGTTGGCTAGGCGGTTACAATTTCCAGTGGGCGTGGTCTAGCGGATATGCGGCAGGTCAGGCCGTATAGGATGGTAATAAGCTAAAGGAGGCAAACGTTCGTTCAGGGGCCAGCGAATACGGAAAAGCCTTTTCAACAAATGCTCGCTAGAACTGTGCCGTTCCAGAGGGAAGGCCGAGCAACACGCGGCCGTAGAGGGTCGAGCACATATCCCAGTTCATACTTATATGTTTGGAGGCGCTATGAACATCGCGCCAATAACGTTGTGTCTTGCTGTCGTTTGACAATCCCGCTCCACCAACGCTCTCATATAAAAGATCTACGGCCTGACGCGCCATTTTCACTGCGAAACTCAGATCACCCTTATTACGTGCTCTTTCCTGGACTGTTAATTTCTGCCCTTCAGCCATTAAGCACATAATCTCCTGGCAATCGCGTCGTATTAACATCTTTGAAGCGTCGATAGCAGCTGCCGCTTCTGCGACGCGCGTCTGTATGGTCGGAAACTCAGCCATGCTCTGCGGCTGACTAAGCGCAGCGCCACGAGTTTTCCGGGCACCAACCATTTCTAAATAGGTTTCCAATGCACCTTGCGCCATGCCAATAGCCGGTGCGCAAAGACAAAGAGAAATCGCAGCAAAAAATGGTATGCGCCAAAGCGCATGGCGATTAACAGCCGAGCCCGGGGGGTTTCCAGATAGTGCCTCGTCGAGCAACAGCATGCGATGCGACGGCACAAATAGATCATTAATAATGACATCGTTACTGCCGGTGCCAATTAATCCAACAACATCCCAGTTATCTTCAATCTCATAGTCGGATTTAGGTACTAAAATATATCCCTGTGATGTGGGTTCTGCATCCACGTCTTCTGCGATAAGAACTCCAAGGATCATCCAATCAGCATTCAGCACGCCAGAACAATAAAGCCACTTCCCCGTAATTTTATAGCCGCCCTCAACAGCAACCGCCTTTCCGCCTGGGGAGTAAGATGATGCCGATATTGCATCCGGTGTTTTCCCCCAAACTTCAGCTTGGGCCCGATCATCGTACATTCCAATCTGCCACTGATGCGCAGCTGCTGTGGAATACACCCAAGCAGTGGAACCACAACCAGCGCCGATTTCCGCCGCACATCGGGCAAAGGTCCACAAATCTAATTCATAACCACCGTACCTCGCCGGCTGGATTACTTTATATAGACCGGCTGATTTCAATTCGGCTACTGATTCTTCTGGGACACGCCGATTATTCTCAGTCTCACGTTGGCGTCGCCGAAGAGCAGGTTTCAAAGCTGCAGCACAGGCGACCAGTTCCTCCGTATCTACAAGATCCGATGTTCTTTCGATGGTATCCATATCACTCTCCGATGAAGATCATGCTGCAACGACAAAGTTATGTCCATGCGTTTTTACCGCCTATGTAATGAGTTTGTTTGTGATCCAGCCACCTCGGGTCCTAATTAGGATTGTTTCCATTGTATTATGAATTCCACGCGCAGCTTGGAGCGAAAACGTTCTGTACACGCTGGGGAATGTCTGTGCCTCAGCACGCACATTATTCTCTTTTTGTAAAAGGCGGTGTGAATATGAAACGAAAAATTGCGTCTTTTTTCCCAAAAGATATTTGTTAAACCTCCGCGAGCACTTCGAAGACGTTGCCATCCACATTCTTTTCACAGATGTGGATTTGGTGCCAAACAGCGAAAAATAATAGCGTCCATGCGGCAAACTTTTCGCGTCTCCCAGACGATCCGAAAACGGCTTTGACCGCCTCAGAATTGCATCGTTCTAAAACACCCGGCTGCGCCGCAACGAGCGGACCGATCCGCGTCCCTGCAGCAGCAATCCATTCCCCTACTGGCACAGAGAACCCCTTCTTAGTGGAGAAAGCATCGCTCTCAGGGACGGCAGTGTTTAGCCATTTACGCAGTATCCACTTCCCGCGCCTGTGTCGGATTTTTAGGCGATCCGGCAATATGAATGCAGCATTGGCAACCGTCGAGTCAAGAAACGGGGTGCGACCCTCGACACCGTGGGCCATCAGACATCTATCCAATTTAGTAAGCAGATCGTTTGGAAGCCAATCGGAGCAGTCAGTAGCCTGCGCAACCTGCAGTTTTGACCGCTCGCTGGTTGTGGCAAGCGTCTCGCTAAGGTAAAACCCGTCTCGCCAACTATTATCTAGAATATTAAGCAAATTAAGCCCATCCATAGTGCCGCGACGGCGCATACTGCGTCCACCAAGCCAGGTTGGTCTCATGAAACTTCTGTATCTTCCATAACCCCCAAAAACCTCATCTCCACCCTCCCCGGACAGGATTACCTTAAATGATTTCGAAGCCTCACGCGCAAGTTTCCAGGTAGGCAGAATGGCATAATCGGCGACTGGATCGTCCATTGCCAAGGCAATTGCTGGCAAGGTCTCCCAGAAATCCGAAGCGCCGAAGGTAACCTCTTCATGCTCCGCGCCTAAAGATTTAGCTACGGCTCGCGCATGGGCACGTTCGTCGGCCACATGATTTCCGGTGAACCCAGCCGTAAAAGTAGAGACCGGTCGGTCGTTTAAACGCGCCATTAATGCGAGTATCGTTGACGAGTCAATGCCCCCGGATAAAAACATCGCATAAGGTACGTCTGATCGCTGATGTATATCCACACTTTCGGTCAATACTTCCTCAACTAAGCGGAGAGCTGCGCTCTCGCTTATCTGTTGCCGTGCCTCATTAGGTAAAGATGCAAGGCGCTGGCGATCAACAATTTGACCACCTGCCACCATGATTGTCTCACCCGGTAATACTCTTTGAATCCCTGAGAAAGGTGTTTCTGCGCCGGTCGTAAATTGAAGTTGCAGTAATTCAGAGACCGATCTCTCGCGCAACTTACGCGTCCCAAATCCAGCCGCCAGCAGCACTTGCGGTTCAGATGCAAATGCAAAACCAGTTTCCGACTGGGCGTAGTATAGCGGCTTTATACCGAACGGGTCACGAGCCAGCACCAGACAACGTTTCACAGGATCAAAAATCGCTAACGCGTACATCCCCCTTAATCTGCGGGTAAAACTGAGCCCATCTTTTTTATAGTAATGAAGAACCGGCTCGCAATCTGAATAGGTTTTAAATTCTATTCCTCCAAGTTCTTGCCGCAATTCGATGTAGTTATAGATCTCGCCATTCGCCACCAACGCTGTGCCGCCAGGACCCAAAAGCGGCTGTTTGCCAGTCTCAAGGTCAATAATTGCGAGCCGCGTATGCACCAACCCGGTATTCCCAGAGGTCCATATTGCATCTCCGTCGGGGCCCCGATGCGCAAGCGCAGCCTTCATAGCCTCCAAAGTGACAACATTGGGGATGTCGCCACCGGTGGCCATTATACCAGCGATGCCACACATTACCGGGAAACCTCCTCGAAGAGCGCTAAAAATCTATCTACGACTGTTGCCTCATTAAATTCGCTTTCAAAGCGTAACTTCCCAGCGACGGCAACTCGGGCAGAAAGTTCGAGATCCTCGGCGAGTTGAGTAATCGCAAAGCCAAGGGCCCGACAGTCATCTATTGGAGCAAGGAGACCGTCGCTCTCATTTGTAATCAGCCAGCCTGGGCCCTCTGCTGCTGTAGCCACAACCGGCAAACTCCTCGCCCACGCCTCAATCACGACGTTGCCCAGCGGCTCTATACGAGATGGGCAAACCAACATATCAGCAGTCGCCATAAGATCACCCACATCGCTGCGCCACCCTAAAAATCTTACCCTAGATGCAACGCCAAGCCTTTGTGAAAGCGACTGAAGCTTACTCTTGAGCGGGCCGTCGCCTGCAAGCAACAGGTACACTCCGTTAGTGTATTTTAGAGCCTCCAACAAAGTATCGAACGCCTTATTTTGATGCAGTCGACCCGCAGCTAGGATTAGCGGCGCGTGTTCTGGTACATCAAATTGAACGCGGGATATTCGAACGCCCGGATCGGCGGACACGAAATTAGGGATGAAATGAGCACAGTCCGCCGGCCAACCGCTATCTATAATATGTTTTACAATATGGGGCGTATTCCCGATTAGGTGATCACAGTGCCGGTAGTATTTGAGATCATAGTAGCCACCCTGTCGACCAATCTGAATAGGGCTTGAATCTGCACGTAAGCATGCTTTACCGGTCTCCAAGGTTGCGCGGTTCATCCAAGACAAGACTATGTCAGGCCGAACTCGATCTATTTGAGCGGTCAGTGATGGTTGTGTCTGGAAGTCAAACCATTTACCGAACGGCAATTCGACGAGATTAACTCCGACATCGCGCAGCTTGCGCCCGCGCGCTTTGTTGGGACGAACCACCACCGATTGACTCACACCACGTGCATTAAATGCAGCCACTAAGCGCAAAAAAAACTCCTCCGCGCCGCCGAATTGACCACCGGCCATGGTCTGCATGATCTTCACCGAAAAGCCAACTTTTCGAATGCCTCTGCGGCATTATCCCAGCTGTAGGAGCGTTGGCGCTCAAGTGCCGAGGCGTGTAGACGTCGCCAGAGAATGTCATCTGTTAAAATTTCTCTGCCGTAATGCACGAAGTCGGAATCGTTAAAGGCTACAAATCCGGTTTCGCCATTAATCACTCGTTCTGAGACGCAACCAATATTTTGGACTACTGCCGGTAGACCAATCGCCTGAGCCTCACCCACTGCAAGACAGTAGGTCTCACCAGGATCACCGCGATAGAGCATCACACGAAATCCGGCGAGTGCCTTGGCAAGGTTTGCCTTTGAAAGTGGTTTACGAAGCACGACACCTTGTTCCGACATTCCAGCCGCGCGATTAAGCACCTCATTCATTGCCCCTGACCGTGCGTCACCATGCGCACCATAGGTTTTAGGACTAGAAAAAACATGAAGCTGAGCTGCCGAAACCCCAGGTTTAATCTCTGACGCCCATAAATCTAGAAGCCAATCCAACGATCGCAGCGGGCTTGATGTGAAAGCAACATGCGGTGGTGGAGGTATTGCGGAAATCTTAGCATTGAGGAATGCGTCCGATATACCATATGGAATCGTTGTAAGGCCGCCGTTGGGCATTAGAGGCGCAATTGATTTTGAGTGGAATTTAGAGGAGAAAACGATTATCGGCTTCCACCGAAGTAGTTTCCGCCAATAGCGCCATTTATTCAAATATTGGGCGGGGTTATGGATCCAGAACACCCGAGATCGTGCCTTTGGCACCAATTGGATAAGCTTGTGGCCTCGGTTTGCGATATATAAATCAGCGATGTCCGGAAGATGGTCATCCAAAGGTTTCCACGTAACACCATTTCTCTCCATCGGCATTTTACACCTGTTATGGACAAAGACATCATGACCGCGCTTTGCCAGTGCCTCCGCAAGCGACACAAAAGCCGTCTCCGCACCGCCAAGTGGCCCCTGGAGCAGCGTGTCGCCATCAAAAGCTATACCGTCATCTGCCATTCGAATAACAGCCACTAATCACCCTCCAACTCGGCCTTAATAAACGACAGAATCGGATAAAGTCCGGCAAACAGGGAAATCAGAAGGCCATACTTACCTTCACGATAGCCCCGGCGTGTCACGTAGCATTTCCAAAATCTGGTAAAAAAACGACGTATATTACCTGCATAAGAGCCGCCATCACCATGTTCACGAATATCCTTCGCCCGGGCGGATGTGTACGAATCAAGTCTTCGGAGCATGTCGGAAATATCACGGTCCACATAATGGTTTAGTCGGTGAGTCAATGTCGGACCTTCCCGACCCCTAAGATCAAGTGCGGGATGCAACCGTTGTCGACCCCAACGCTTGACGCTTTTGCGAAACAGTCCCGGGTACTGGGATTTTCCCCAAGAGCCGCCCCAACCATACCTTACCAGGCGGTTTCCAATATAATTGTCAACAGGAATTCCATGCCAATCATACGAACTACTCTCAGCGACGCGACGTATTTCGGCCCCGAGTGGTCCCGGGACCCGTTCATCGGCATCAATTTCAAAAATCCAGTCCCCGCAACAGGCGTCAATGGCAGCATTGCGGCGATCGCCTTCCAACTGCCAATCCCCATTAATTACTCGATTGGTGAATTGGGTAGCGATATCTCGAGAGCCATCTGTACAATCGTCAAGAAGAACTACAATTTCATCAGCGAAGTTCAACGTGGAGAGGCAATCCTCGAGTTGTGTTTCCTCATTTCGGATTGAGATTACGGCAGACAAGACGCATTTTTTTGCGGACATGTGCCGATTTATAGCCCCAAGACTAGATAATTCCATGGGAAAGCTCTAATAAATTTAAAAATAGGTCCTTAAATGAGCACAAAAATTCAAATTCCCCTTAATAAACGAGGCATAGTATCGGTATCTGGCGAAGATACTCGAGAATTTTTGCAGGGCCTCATTACCAATGATATCGAGAAGGTCTCCGAAACCCAAACAATTTACGCCGCTCTATTGACACCTCAGGGGAAACTTTTGCACGACTTTTTCATCGTCAAATATAAAAACCTATTCCTGCTGGAATGCGAGAATGCTGGAATACCAAACCTCATTAGTCGATTAAGCACGTACCGACTGCGGGCAAAGGTCAACATCACCGACGAAACAAACAAGTTCGCGGTAAGCGCCTCGTTTAAACCAGATGGCGAAGAGCTCTCGGGAATAGTTGGTTTAACAGCGATCCTATCAGACGGGGTATGTTTCATTGATCCGCGACATAAGGCTCTTGGCGAACGTACGATCCGATTGATTGACGGGAACAAGTCGCTCGAGGCGGACGTGACAGTGCTTAATAAAAACTTGGAAGCATATGAAACTCTTAGGATCATGCTTGGCGTTCCGGACAGCTTTATTGATTTAGTACCAGAAAAATCGATGCCGCTTGAAGTCGGTTTCGATGAACTAAATGGCGTCGACTTTGAGAAGGGTTGTTATGTTGGGCAAGAAGTGACTGCACGCATGAAGCACCGCAATCTCGTGAAAAGGCGGTTGTTTCCGATCGAGTTCGACGGCGCCCTCTCACCGGGCGCGGTAGTGAAGGGGGGCGAAATTGATGTCGGAACGATATATTCGGTCATGAGTGGGCGCGGGCTTGCCCTCTTGCGGCTGGAGGCCGTCACTAAAGACCGATTGTGGGCGGACGGGATACAGATCAAACCACGTAAGCCGGGCTGGATGACCGTCTGACCGGAATTATCCCCTGAGCCGGAGCGCTGCCTGGGCCGCTGCAAGCTTAGCAATAGGGACCCTGAAGGGCGAACAGGAAACATAGTCCAATCCAATATCAGCACAAAAATTCACTGAAGTAGGATCGCCCCCATGCTCGCCGCAAATACCAAGCTTTATGCCGGGACGGGTCTTACGTCCGCGATCCGCGCCGATCTTCACCAATTCGCCCACACCACCAACATCGATAGTTACGAACGGATCGGTCTCAAAAATCCCACGTCGTTCATATTCTTTTAGCAAACCACCGGTGTCATCGCGCGATAGACCGAAAGTTGTTTGCGTGAGATCATTAGTCCCAAAAGAGAAGAATTCAGCACCTTCAGCTATCTCACCCGCGCACAACGCGGCGCGAGGGAGCTCTATCATAGTACCCACTAAATATTGCACCTCTGATCCAGTCTCCTGAAAGACCGTCGCCGCAACCTCATCAATACGTTCACGAAGTAAGTCAAACTCCATCTTATCAGATACTAGTGGGATCATTACCTCGGGCTCAACTGGTGCATCAGCGTATTTCGAAGCCTCAACCGCGGCCTCGAAAATGGCCCGAGCTTGCATTTCTGTAATTTCCGGATACGTGACACCTAAACGACAACCGCGATGCCCAAGCATCGGATTAGCCTCTGCCAGTTCGACCGCACGTACTCGCAGATCCTCTACAGAAACGCCGGAAGCCATCGCAACCTGTTGCATTTCCTCCGAAGTGTGCGGCAAAAATTCATGTAGCGGTGGGTCAAGAAGACGGATTGTTACCGGCTTGCCCGCCATTATTCGAAAAAGTTCGATAAAATCCTGGCGTTGCATAGGCAGAATTTTATCAAGCGCTTTGCGCCGACCCTCCTCATCTTGGGCAAGTATCATCTCGCGAACGGCGACAATACGCTCGGCATCGAAGAACATATGTTCAGTGCGACACAAGCCGATACCCTCCGCGCCAAAATCGACTGCCGTCTTTGCATCAAACGGGTTCTCTGCATTTGTTCGAACCTTTAGATCACGCACCTCATCTACCCAAGCCATGAGCGTGGCGAAATCCCCTGATAATTCGGGATGTAATGTCGGAACCTCCCCAATCATCACTTCTCCCGAACTACCGTCAATAGTTAACACGTCTCCAGCAGAGATCTGACGTCCGGTAACTGTCAGCGTTTGGGTTTCATAATCTATGCGTAAATCACCAGCGCCGGACACGCATGGGCGGCCCATGCCACGCGCAACGACCGCCGCGTGGCTGGTCATTCCGCCACGGCTTGTCAGGATGCCCTCCGCTGCATGCATCCCGTGTATATCCTCCGGACTAGTTTCAATCCTCACAAGGATCACCTTCTCCCCATCCGCTGTTCGGGACTCGGCCTCGTCCGATGAAAACACCACAGTGCCGGATGCGGCACCTGGTGATGCAGGGAGACCGCGTGTCAGCAAGTCGCGTGTTGCATTCGGATCCAAAGTCGGATGCAAAAGCTGGTCGAGAGATTCTGGATCGACCCGAGATATTGCCTCTTTCTGATTTATGAGCCCCTCATCAACCATATCGCAGGCAATTTTAAGAGCAGCTTTGGCTGTGCGTTTTCCCGAACGGGTTTGCAACATCCACAGCTTGTTCTGCTGGACTGTAAACTCAATATCCTGCATGTCACGGTAGTGTTTTTCGAGTTTAAGTCGCACATCGTTTAATTGCTGAAAAACCTCAGGCATAACCTCTTCCATTGCGGGAAGATCGGATCCGTGCTCTTCCTTTCCTGAGACCGTGAGATGCTGAGGCGTACGAATGCCGGCGACCACATCTTCGCCTTGGGCATTGACAAGATATTCGCCATAAAACGCATTACGACCATCAGATGGATCGCGTGTAAATGCCACCCCTGTCGCACAGTCATCTCCCATATTACCGAATACCATCGCCTGCACATTGACAGCGGTACCCCAATCCTCCGGAATATTATGGAGCCGACGATAAGTATTAGCGCGGTCATTTTGCCAACTACCGAATACCGCAGTAACAGCTCCCCAGAGTTGCTCGCGTGGATCTTGTGGAAAGGGATTGCCGGTCTCATCTTCGATCCGTTCCTTAAACCCGGTTACAACGGCCTTCCAATCATCGGCGCCAAGATCTGTATCGAGTGCAGCACCCTTCATCATTTTCTGGGTATCGATAATTTCTTCAAAATTATCGTGCTCAACGCCCAGCACAACATCACCATACATCTGTAAAAAACGTCTATAGGAGTCCCAGGCAAATCGTGCATCTCCACTTTTCGCGGCTAACCCTTTGACCGTGATGTCGTTTAAACCAAGGTTCAATACTGTATCCATCATGCCAGGCATCGAGACTCGAGCGCCAGAGCGCACCGAGATAAGCAGTGGATCCCGAGGATCACCGAATTTAGCGCCAACGTTTTCCTCGATGAATGCCAGCGCGTTTTCAACATGATTAGAAAGCTCTTCTGGATAAATTTCACCAGCATCGTAATAAGCAGTGCAGAGTTCTGTGGTGATGGTAAAGCCCGGCGGTACAGGTAATCCCAATGACGACATCTCAGCAAGGTTTGCACCCTTGCCGCCTAGCAAATTTTTCATGTCGGCACTGCCCTCTGCGCTACCGCCACCAAATCTATAAACCCATTGCCTAGTAGTCATGTTCTTAGCCTTCTATACAGGAAAAATCGGCAATTTGGCCGAGAGTGTTCCGAAACTGCGACAAAAGTAAGAGACGATTTGCGCGAAGATCCGCATCATCCGCATTGACAGTTACCTTGTCGAAGAAAAAATCAATGTACCTGCGCAACGATGCCATCGCTTCCATTGCATCGATATATCTTTCTTCGCAAATGGCCTCCTTTGCCCTAGTGGAGGATTTCAAGAGCGCATCAAAAAGCGCACGCTCTTCATCTTGGAGAAGTTTATCGACCGCCACTTCGCCATCGAGTGAGACATTTTCCCTTTTTTCCTCAATTGCAACGATATTCGAAGCACGTTTGTAAGCAGCGAGCAGGTTTTCGCCTTCCTCACTTGCGAGGAAACGAGACAGTGCGTCTACACGTGCTATAAAACGAACAAGATCGTCCTCTCCGTCGAGAGAGAAAACTGACTCTACGTGGTCATGGCGGATGCCTCTCTCACGCAGATAGACCTTAAGTCGGTCGGCCAAAAATCCCATTAATTCGTCTTGTACTTTCTCGGGTCGCTGATCAGTCGGTTGTTTTTTCTCAAATTCTGTAACCGTTTCATCGTAGAATCTATAGGCTTTCATTATCACTTCTAGTAGCGAGAGCCGGAGGTGATTATCCAGGATAAGTCGGATAATGCCCAATGCAGCTCGGCGCAGCGCGTAAGGGTCACGCGATCCACTAGGGGTTTCACCGATAGCAAAAAAACCAACTAGGGTATCGATCTTATCTGCTAAAGCAACCGCTACCGACACTGGTTTTGAGGGGCAATCGTCCCCTGGCCCAACAGGGGCGTAGTGTTCAGCTATAGCGTTTGCAACGGTCTCCTCCTCGCCATCGTTGAGTGCATAATATCGACCCATCACACCCTGCAACTCGGGAAACTCGTACACCATTTCACTCACAAGATCTGACTTCGCGAGCTGAGCAGCCCGCCTCGCGTCTTCAACGCCGCAATTAGGGATATGTGCCGCCAGCTCTCCAGCAAGTGCTGTCAATCTCTCGATTTTATGCGCCATGTTGCCGAGTTTCGCGTGAAATACACTTTCAGCCAGGTATGGTATCCGACTGACCAACGTTGTTTTGCGATCTTGGTCCCAAAAAAATTTGGCGTCCGATAGACGCGCCCTTAAGACACGTTCGTTACCTGCAATGATGGCAGCCCCACCATCTCTAGCCTCGGTATTCGCCACCATCACAAATCGGGGAGCAAGTGAGCCATCTAGGTTCAAAAGGGAAAAATATTTCTGATGTGCACGCATTGAGGTAATCAAAACCTCTTCAGGCACAACCATAAAGCTGGCGTCGATGCGCCCCGTTTTTATTACTGGCCACTCAACAAGCCCAGCGACCTCTTCAAGCAAACTGTTGTCCTCACGCAACCTTAATCCCTCATCCGCTGCAGCCTTTTCCACACCTTCCAGAATAATGGCCTTCCGCTCTTCACGATCGAGGATTACATATGCGTTCCGAAGTTTTGTCTCGTATTCTATGAAATTAGTAACCGTAAACGTTTCTGGTGCCAGAAAGCGGTGCCCTGATGTGATATTGCCACATGGGATCCCATTACGCGTCTCGACGGCAAGTTCTCGACC
Source organism: uncultured Alphaproteobacteria bacterium (assembly GCA_913046035.1). Classification (GTDB taxonomy): domain Bacteria; phylum Pseudomonadota; class Alphaproteobacteria; order MPNO01; family UBA830; genus UBA830. The sequence goes on from CAJWSW010000024.1 coordinate 28,513, forward strand.
ACCGAAAAGGCACATTAGACGCTGTAATGGTCTAACCCATCGCGTTTGGCCATCCCCCCAGCGCATAGATTTCTGCCATGGAAATTTAGCAATTACCTCAGATATTAAACTTGGGAGAAGGGATGCGGTCTCACGACCCTTCTTTTCAACTACAGAGAACAGAAAAGTTCCTTTTTCCGATACTCGTTCCTGACATTCAGCGCGGGTCAGGCCATTTGCTCTCAAAAAACCCTCAATAGCTTTATTCGGGGCATCAGCCCTGGGACCACGTTTTTCCTCAGAGAGGTCGGGTTGTCGCTCTGGTATGTCATCGACTACTAATGCTAATCGGCGCGGAGTAACAAACGTACGTATGTCGCCATGTGCAAGCCCAAGATCCTTGAGACCAGCGGCCACCAATTGTGCTAGGTCTTTTGCCGCTTTAGCTTGCATTCTTGCAGGGAGTTCCTCGGAGAATAGCTCCAGCAAAAGTTCAGGCATCGCTAATCCACCGCCTCTCTCGACTGATTCGTTACCAGCCAACCTTCGCAACAACCCTTCGCCATCGCGCGCACACGGCCAACGTAGGAGGCGCGTTCAGTAACGCTGATAGCGTTTCTGGCGTCTAGCAGATTAAAAACATGACTAGCCTTAATACACTGATCATAGGCTGGCAGCGCCAGATTTTCAGCAAGAAGCGTCTGACATTCGGTCTCAGCGAGCTCAAACTGACGAAACAGTTTACTTGTATCTGCATACTCAAAATTGTAAGCAGAAAATTCTTTTTCTGCGCGGAGGAATATATCACCATATGATACCCCTGCGCCGTTATAATCGAGATCATAAACGTTCTCGACACCTTGGATATACATCGCGAGTCGTTCTAGCCCGTAGGTAAGCTCTACCGCCACAGGATCACACTCTATGCCTCCAACCTGCTGAAAATATGTGAACTGAGTCACCTCCATGCCGTCGCACCAAACCTCCCACCCCAAACCGGCTGCACCCAGTGTCGGACTTTCCCAGTCATCTTCTACGAACCGAATATCATGATAATCAGGATCAACACCTAGAAGTCGAAGACTATCAAGGTACAGGTCCTGGCTATTTAATGGCGACGGCTTCAAGATAACTTGATACTGATAGTAATGCTGAAGTCGGTTGGGGTTTTCGCCGTAACGCCCGTCTGTTGGCCTCCTTGAGGATTGGACATAAGCAGCTTTCCAGGGATCCGGCCCGAGAGCACGTAACGTGGTGGCCGGGTGGAACGTCCCGGCGCCAACCTCTATGTCGTAGGGTTGCAGGATCAAACACCCTTGGCGCGACCAGTACGCGTGAAGCGCTAAGATCAACGACTGAAAGGATGTGTCGGCAGCGTCGGTCTGCGACATGGTGAAAAGCTCGGATCCAGAAAATGATGTTGCGCCGCAAATTAGGGGCGCCGCGCTGCCGGGTCAACGACTCCCTGCGGGTCAAAAACTTATTATGCTCTTGCAAAATGCTAAGCCGAAAAATTTTCAGGCAGTGCGACTTCCATTGAAACACTTTTTTTACCAAGGTGTCCCTGGTCTTTCACCTAAGAGTCGTCGATACAAAAAAGACAAATTCTGTGAAATACAAAATTAAAGTTATAACCCGACCATGGGTTTTCAACAGCGGAAATATACCATCGAGAGATTTGAAATACGCATAAAAATGTTTGATGTTGACGCCCGGTAATTTCTCTAAACGGCGCAATAAGCGACCAGCCAACACGTCGGTCACCACAACCTAAGACCGAATTTCTCTCGACCCAAATGTGTGTGTTTTCTTTTATTATGAGAAGTCCATTCGTGAGACAAACTCTTCTTTGCTAATCACACCAGTTTCTCCAGTCTCTTGGAAAGCCTGTATTCGCCGCTCGTCGTGAATGCTTTGGTAAAACCCACAAGACGCACACACATCGTTGAATCGGCCGGCGTCTTGGTCCTCTATCAGCTTTAACCATTTTTCATTTCGTGACGAGATAATATCGCTTAGTTGCTGAAAACGCAGATCGCCAAGAGTTAACGTGCCGCGTGGATCCCGGCATGCGCAGGCATTTACTTCACCGGTGGCCGTAACTTGAAGACTATCGAATGGCAAACCGCAAGGACCCTTTCGGTAGAGATGATGTCCTTCCGTAAGATCCATTTGTATTCCCGCTATATCCTCCTGTGTTACATCGCCTCCCCAATTATCAACAAGTGAGCTGCTGCTGACCTTGACACCGTTAGCATATAATCGTCGCACGATACTCAATAGTTCGTTACCGGGCTCGCTTTCCAGACTGAATGACCGGTATGTTCTAAAGGCAATTCCGATTTCCATATGTTTTGGCTTCGATTTCAGACACTGCTCTAATGTTCTAAGATTGCGAGCCAGCCGATTGAACTGCGCTTCACCTCGGCCTGTAATGTTACGGAAACTATCGAGATCATGCCCATAAAGACTGATTTCAGCATATCGGCATTTTTTCATTGTCAACAGTGCCGCGATCATCGGTTCGTCGGCACCAACAAAATTTGTGTAAAAAGCAAAAGACTTTATCCTACTAGCCTCAATATAGTGCATCCGTGGTATTATGTTTTTATCCATAAACACATCGCCATTTATCGGAGTTAAAACAATTTCTCTGATACCTAGGTGGCTGGCCTGATCTATACTCTTACGAAATAAACTTTCTTCCATAACAGCCCGCGCATGCAGGTTTTTGGGGTATGTGCAAAATTTACAAGCTAAATTGCAAAAACTAACTGGTTCTATAAAGAGCCTCTTGAGAGGAAGTGGGACAAATGTCCTACCCATTAATCTATTCTTATTAATAGTGTAAAATGCGAAGGCATATCGCTTTGTCCTTCTAAGCACGTTTCTAAATCGATCAAGCATGATACTTCCGGTTTGAGATGAACCTCTCTGTAGAAAACCAGCAACCGCGAACTTGCAAATAAAACAGAAACGGCAACGTACGAACACCGTCAATATAGACAATCCTCGCGACCGCAGTTCTTTTTTATAGCGACGAAAGTCCCGCAAATATCACATGATATCATCTCTTCGGGATCAGCCTGTTCGTTACTAACGTTATTCTTGTCTTTCTTTAGATTTCGACGACTGAATACATTGAAACTAACTAAAATCGCACCAATAATAAGCACCAAAACAATTAGTTTAAGGAACATAGTTTTGCCTTTAAAGTCCGTAACGTTTCCACAGGCTCCAGTCATCCAACGCCCACACTAGGTGAGAGGGATCTATTGCCAACGTCCTACCCATACGCAAGCGGCTCAGAAGACCACGACGCAGTTCAGCGGACTGGAATTTCACCTTTGCGCCATATCGACGTTTCATCTCTGTCCGCATATCCGTAAGACCATCAATCAACCCTATCTCAAGTGCTTGATTACCTGTCCAAACATCCCCGCAAAACAAAGTGGTCTCATCCGCTCTAAGACGGTCTCCGCGGCGTTCACGGACATGAGCTTTAAAGTTTTCAAAAATATCTTCCTGGAGTCCACGCAAACGGTCGATATCCTCGGGCTTTTCATCTTGAAACGGATCAAGCATGCCCTTTCGCGAATTGGTAGCGTAGACGCGCCTCTCTATTCCGAAACGCTCGATTAGTTCCGGAAACCCGAAACCGGCTGAAATGACGCCGATAGAACCAACAATAGAATTAGGATCGGCAAAAATCTGATCGCCAGCACAAGCCAGCCAATAACCACCGGAGGCCGCGACGTCCTCGCAGAAAGAAACCAACGGCAATTCCTTTTCTGCGGCAAGGTCTCTTAGGCGTTTGGCGATAAGTGCGCTCTGCACTGGGGATCCACCTGGGGAATTGACTACTACGGCCACAGCTTTAAGATTTTTACTTTCAAACAATTTGTCTATGGCGCGTTCATAACTGGCTAGACTAATCCCCTGACGCCCGAGGCCGCCCGACCGACTAATGATACCGTCGAAGCGCAGTACTCCAACAACGGGTCGCGGGTTTCTAAACCGTTCGATCGGGAGTTTAGCCAAAAGGTTCAACAACGTATTTTTCATATCACCAGCAATCACAAGTTTTCATTCAGCTAATCTGACACGCGCTTCCACGCAAGATAGCATCAGCTTTTTTCGTATAACTGCCATCATTATCATGCAAAACTAGTCCAGGTGATATGGTCATCGACGTGCGCACCCCTTTTCGGGCTCGAATGATTATACGTTTTGCTGGAACACCTTTTTTTGGCCATAACGGAAACACTACAGTATCTCCTGCACGTCCCCGCAACAATGTGAGAATCTCATCCAAACGATCGGCGCGTTGTATCAGGGTAATGGCGCCCTTCATCTTCACCATGGCCAATAAAAGATCGATCCAATTACTCAGAGTAGCCTCTCCCTCAACGTTAGCAAAGGCTCGACCGTGCACTGGAGAAATGTCAGCGCTGTTAACATCGAGAAAAGGAGGATTGGCAATTGCGTGATCGAAAGCCCCGGCGTTTAAACCCGGTAAAGGTCTTGCTACATCACTAACTAATACTTGCACCCTTCCTGAAAGACCATTAAGCGCAACGTTATCATTTGCCAAGCGAACTATTTCAGGCTGTATATCGATACCTGTAACGCTGCAGTTAGCGCACCGCCGCGCGAGACAAATTGCCGCAGCGCCATGTCCGGTGCCAGCTTCAAAAACCCTATCACCAGGCTTAACGTCGATTGCTGCAGCAAGCAAAATCGGGTCTATCGCTGCCCGATACCCATTAGTAGGCTGGCGAAGGGTCACTTTACCGTCAAGAAAAAAATCCTCGCTAAAATTAGCAGGCACTGTCCTGTCGGGCGCGTCAGACAAGGCGGCTTCCCTCACCCGCATTCTCGAGCACCGCACAAGCACGTGTGTAATCTTTTTCTAAAACCATTACTCGTCGCGGTATAGCGATCACGCTCCCCTCAAGCACACTCATGTTGCCGTCAAGCACAAAAATTTCGATTCCTTCCGATTTGAGGATCGCTTCAGTCCAGGACAAAAAAACAATTTCATTAGATCGGAGAAGTTCTTTCAAACGTCTTCCACCTTGACCGTTAACAAGCTCAGACTATGTTCGGTATATATAGCAATCGTCAAGAACCGGGGCTGTCGTGAGCATAGTTATCGATCTCGATCATGAAACAAAGAAGCGAACAAATCCGTCCATCGATGCGATTACAGCACTGACTCAAGATGACATTTTAAAGGTCAATCAAACAATTATTGAGCGGATGGAGAGTCCCGTTATTTTAATCCCCCAGGTCGCCGGTCACATTATCGCCGCCGGCGGCAAACGGCTTCGCCCGATGCTTACCCTCGCAAGCGCACGTATGTGCGGATACCAAGGCAATCGGCACATTGGGCTCGCCGCGTGCATAGAATTCATTCACACAGCGACTCTATTGCACGACGATGTAGTCGATGAAAGCGATCTACGTCGCGGTGCGGCCAGTGCAAACGCTGTTTGGGGTAACAAATCTAGCGTGCTTGTTGGGGACTTTTTGTTTAGCCGCGCTTTCGAATTGATGGTAGAAGACGGAAGTTTGGATGCGCTACGCATTCTATCACAGGCCTCGTCGGTCATCGCTGAGGGCGAGGTTCTCCAGCTGGTAACTGCTAACGATACAGAAACAACAGAAGCTGATTATCTAGAGGTCATACGCTCCAAGACCGCAAAGCTCTTTTCAGCAGCAAGCGAAATTGGCGGCGTGGTCGCTGAACGCTCAGAGGAAGACTGTAAGGCACTATCATCATTCGGCTATAATATCGGCATTGCTTTCCAATTAGTCGATGACGTCCTCGATTACTCAGCTCGCCAGACAACGCTGGGAAAAACAGTGGGTGATGACTTCCGAGATGGTAAAATTACACTACCTACTGTGCTGGCCTTCTCGGCGGCAGACGGAGATGAAAAAGCATTCTGGCGTCGCACACTTGAGGATCAAGAGCAGAAAAAAGGCGACTTTCGTCGCGCCCTTGCCCTTTTGGAAAAATCCGGGGCACTCACAGCGACACTAGAAAGAGCCCGCGAATATGGATCTAGAGCGCGTTTCTCGCTGGAGGCTTTTCCAAACAGCGATATTAAATCATCTCTTTTAGAGGCTATCGATTTTGCCATTTATCGGAGTTACTAGCACGCTATTCCCCCCTAAAAACCGGTGTTCGTTTTTCTAGGAACGATTGCCGACCTTCTTTGTAATCTTCACTATCGAAGCAAGCATTTATTTGTGTGTTTACCATGGCCATGTCGCGTGCTCTTTCATCCATCTGAGAATTACGAATAGAAGTTTTTATTGATCGTAGCGTAAGCGGCGCATTCGCAGCGATGGTTGACGCTATGTCTTGGACCGTCGGCTCTAGTTCCGAGCTGGTCACTACTCGATTTACAAGACCCATTTTTAATGCATCCATAGCGCTGTATCGATCGCCGGTAAAAAGCATTTCTGCAGCATAAGATGGTCCCACTCGTTTTACTAAGTCATCTACACTATCGTAGCCAAACCCGAGGCCCAACTTGGCGGGGGGAGCTCCAAACTGCGCATCGTCGGCAGCGATACAAAAATCGCACAACATCGCGGTTATAACCCCAGCACCTAGGCAATAACCCTTGATCATTGCGATCATCGGTTTGGTAAAATTCCGCATCGATAGATTAGCTTCCTCAGAGACTTTATCGTACAATCTGCGCGCATCTTCTGAAGACCGCTTCTCACTAAACTGTGATATATCGGATCCGGAAATAAATGCTTTGTCACCAGCGCCAGAGATTATCACCACGCGGATTCTTGGATCACCTGCAAAAGCTCTAAATTGCTTGTGTAACCCACGCCACATCGCGAGATTAACAGCATTTCTTTTCCCTGGATTATTTAGCACTAAATGAACGCAGTGACCCGATATCTTGGTTTGCAAAAATTCAGTCATTTACCAGTCCTATGATGTACACTACCATTAATGATTAACATAGCTTCATGCCAACAGTTCATGGCAT
>CAJWSW010000025.1 GCA_913046035.1 uncultured Alphaproteobacteria bacterium
GAGGTGGGCGAGGGCGAGGGTGCGGGCGAGGGTGCGGGAGAGCGTGTGCGGGAGGGTGCAGACGCAGTCGCTGGGCAGGGCGGCGGCGGCGGAGATGGAAAATTTCGACCATCCGGTCTGGGCACATCTCGGCGCGGAGCGGGTGGCACTGGTTCCTAGGGACACGAAGGTTTCGGAAACCGCGCGACGGGCGGCAATCGGCGACACGGACCTGCCACGCAAGTTTCAACCCTATCGCGGCAAAATCCTTCTTGTCCGGCCTGACCGATACGTTGCCGCAGCTTTCACCCCGGCACACGCAGCGGACACCGCAGATGCTGTGGAATCCCTGATCGGCGCGAATCTCCGGCCGCCGGATTAGGACCTGCACCGAACGTTCCCTTTTAGCCCGCCCTGTTGTATGGACGACAGAAGAGAAATCGAACCCCTCACCAAATCATGGTGGGGGGTTCTTTGTTCTCAAGGAGGTCACATCTCGTGTGACTGTGACTGAGATTTCGTCACAGTCTTATTTATGCGTTTGGGTGTTCCAAACCATAATCTTATGGGGTTTCCTGCCGGCCGCCCACCTTGCTGCGAGAGGTCCGTTCTCACGGCATCGGTATTTTCTGGTCGTTCTTCGGAACATTCCAACCACGACGCGTCGCAGGACGATCCAAAATTTCGAGATACCAGCGTCGCACATTATAAAATTCGTTCAGTTCAATTGACTGCCAGTCGTACCGTGCAACCCAAGGCCATACTGCCATATCAGCAATTGTGTACTGGTCACATGACAAAAAGTTGGACTTGCCGAGGCGCTCGTTCATCACGCCGTAAAGACGCTTGGTCTCATTATAGTAACGATCCTCGGCATACTGAGCTTTGCCAGGATTATACTTCGAAAAATGGTGGCACTGGCCGAACATTGGACCAACGCCACCCATCTGAAACATCAACCATTCAACGGTGGACCACTTTGTTTCTGGTTCATTCGGCCAGAATTTTCCAGTCTTCTCAGCGAGATACATCATGATTGCGCCGGACTCCATCAAGGATTTGCCATTTTCATGATCGACAATAGCCGGTATTTTATTATTGGGGCTTATTTTCAGAAATTCGGGAGCAAATTGCTCACCCTTTGCGATATTGATTGCATGGACGTTGTAATCCAGCCCACACTCCTCCAGCATCAAAGAGACTTTTCGTCCATTCGGCGTAAACCATGTATAAAAATCTATCACAGTACAGTCTCCTCTGGATTCAGAGTTTTAGGCACAGGATTGGGCTATAAATCGGTAATTCCGATGGCTCTTAATTATTTCTTTTGTCATTTGCTTATCACACTGAGGTCTCACATTCGACCTTAAACCTTTTTATATGTTCGTCAGAACTCAGACAGTTTGGCGGCCTACTTGACGTTTAATATGCTCGTCTTTCTTGGCATAAACGAGGTCTATCACCTCAAAAATATCGGTGGCTGAGAGCGCCATACGACCGACGGGGAAGAACCTCTCCGAGAAAAGAAAGCTGCTTTTAGTTAAGAACCCACTCGGCCTATTGGGGCATAGGCCTCGACAGATCAAAGCTGACAAGAATATTGTAAGGTCTCAAACCGAAATTCATCCACCTTAGACCGTCACGGATGGACGGCTTCAGTTCGGAGAGGTCTCGAACAAGACGGTAATTAATCCTAGACGCATTAAGCCATGGCTCTGTCATATCCCCCGAGTCACCAAAAAACTCGGTTTCCCCCGCATCTCCCCGATATTCGGAGATTAAAAGGAGGGGAATGCCGAATGTGTAGTGTCCGCGCATAAGTTGGTAGGTGGAGGCGTAAAGCCCAAGGTTCTCCATTATAGCAGCAGGCATGAGCCCGCCAAGCCAAGCACCCGCGCAGATGCCAACACCGGTTCCCTCGTTCGCTACCGGTACATATTGCATCGACTGGGCATCCATGCACCGGCGTATGGTGTTTGCAAAGCCACTGCAGGGAAGCCCCACAACAAAGTTAATCATATTCTCTTGTAAGCCATCGAAGAGGATGTCGCCAAAGCTGTCATCCTCGTTGATCGGAGAAAAGACAGGATCTGGCTTCGGAGGCTCGCCGTGTTCTCGCGCTGAAGGGCGCAGTATCACCTTATTCTCTGTCTCCTCTATATGCCGGACAAAACGGTACTTGTTTTCTTTCCCATCCATAAGAGAAGTTCCAACGAACGCTTGCTCAGCATTAATCTTTGCAATGACTACGGTTGGACCACTGTCATCCTCGATTCCGCCACGCACTGCACTTACAAAGTCATCAACGGTTTTGACTTCGAAAACATTTTTTATGCCCGACGACTTCGCAACACCTGCAATACTTATGACATTAGAAGAGAGCGACGATGTGTGTTTTCCCTTGCCAGTCGAGATATAACCCTCGTTATCAAGAATAACGACGCATAGATTTGACTGTCTTGTTTGTGCAATAGTTCCGAGGATTGAGAGATCAAAAAGTATCCCTCCGTCGCCGTCAAAAGCTATTACCTTCCGGTTTGGAAGTGCAATTGAGAGCCCCAGAGCATATGGCGTCACCATTCCCATTCCAACGAAATAGAGATTACTCTCATTGTCGCGTACCGCTCGCCATTCATTTGCGGTGTTAGCCAGGTTAGTAATTACCAATTCATCCGACAAAGAACCAGCTATTGCCTCAAAACAATCGATCCTCTTCATGTTTTTCTCGCCGCTATTTTTTGATACTACGATAGTAATCCTGACGGACTGCTGACCCAAGTAGCTTTTCTGGTGCCCAAAACCATTATCGTTAATGGCAAGGTAGCGAAGTTCTGAAAATCATTAAATTTTGAAAATCATAAAAAAGCTTAGTGCGAGGTGTCTTTTTAAAATAACTAGCAAAACGCTAAAAACTGCATTTTTTACAAGTTTCATGTTAATGACGGACCAAAGTAAAAATTCCTGCAGTGTGTTAATAGTTTAAGAAACAGGTTTGCAGTGAAATTGAAGCGCCAAATAATCTTAGCGACAACGAAAGAGCGGGTTTTAATATTTGCGACCTTGAACCAAAAACTGGAGGCCACTAACTAGCTTGAGGAAAAAATGCCTAAATACGCCATCGAACATTCGGAAATACCTACTGTCGCAATCGCCGGTACCGACGCGACCTTCCCAGTCCGTCGTATTTACTGCGTCGGTCGTAATTATGCCGAGCATGCAGTTGAAATGGGTTCCGACCCGGATCGCGACCCACCGTTTTTCTTTATGAAACCAAATAACACAGTTATCCCGGATGGAGCTAACTTCCCTTATCCTCCCAAATCTAAAAACGTTCATTTTGAGATGGAGTTGGTGGTGGCAATCGGCAAAGGAGGGGCAGATATTCCACAGAGCCGGGCAAACGATCACATTTATGGGTACGCCTGTGGACTTGATATGACGCGCCGTGACCTGCAACTCGCAATGCGGGAAAAGGGTCGCCCTTGGGAAGTCGGCAAGGCTTTCGACGCCTCCGCACCTTGCGCGGAAATACAGCCAGCTAGCGATATTGGTCACCCGTCGGCCGGTGCCATTTGGCTAAAAGTTAATGGCGAAACTAAACAGAGTGCCGACATTAGTGATTTGATTTGGAACGTCCCAGAAACGATCGAATATTTATCAGGGCTTTTTGAACTGCAACCGGGCGATTTGATCTATACCGGCACGCCGGCGGGCGTCGGCCCCATCGTGAAAGGGGACCTCATGGAGGGCCACATTGACGGCGTTGGCCATATTACGATCAAGGTAATTTAACCTGCTAAAATATCATGGCGAAAGTTAGCGTGCTCCAGAAACATTTATAATAGTTCCACTGACATAGCTAGCCTCCTCGGAAAGTAGCCACACAATTACGTTCGCCACCTCATCGGGCTTGCCAACTCGTCGCATGGGCAACGTCGGTGCGATTGTCTCAATTCGTCCTTCTGGTTGCATTTCGGTGTCAATAACACCTGGGCTGACAGCGCAAACACGGACACCTTCTGCGGCTACCTCTTGTGCCAAGCCGATTGTAAACGTGTTGATGGCGGCCTTACTCGCACCGTAATGGACAGAGGAGCCAGCTCCGCCGAGTTCAGATGTGCGTGACGACAGATTGACTATGACACCACCCTTCCCCCCATGTGCCGTCGACATTCGCTTCACTGCTTCGCGTGCGCAAAGGATGTTTCCGACCACATTTATCATCATGTGTTGGGTAAGTGTTTTTCCGTCAATTTCGTCAATGCGGCTCAATGGCCTAAATACCCCAGCGGAGTTTACTAACCCGATTGGCGCCCCGAGCATTCTTTCACAGGTCTCAAACAAATTCACGACGCTAGCTTCATGAGCGATATCCGCCTGCACGGTAATAGCCCGCCTCCCTGCCGCCTCCACCTGCTTAGCGATATCTGCGGCACTTGCATCGTTTGACTGATAGCTAATACACACATCCCAACCGGCAGTAGCAGCTTTTAGGCTGGTTTTTGCGCCGATCCCCCGTCCGCCGCCGGTGACAAGTAACACACCAACCATTATTTTCTCCTATTCTCTAACCTCACAGAGACAGCCCTCTGTATAAGAGTCAACGGTGCATGTTTGACCATCGCCCGTCAGGCATCGAAAATAACGAAAATGATGGAGCTTTAATTGGCCACCAATATTAATGATGTATCAACTATCCGCCTAGCAGCCGATATTGGTGGCACGTTCACTGACGTCGCGGCTTTCAATCCTAAAAACGGGGAACTCAACTTTGGGAAAACCCTGTCTACGCCGGCTAGCCTTATTGACGGGATCGCCACCGGCGTTGCAAAAGCGGGCACATCTTTCCCAGAGGCAGAGATTTTCCTGCATGGGTCAACGGTAGCGATCAACACCATGCTGGAACGCACCGGCGCAAAAACGGCATTACTTATCACCGAGGGGTTTCGCGACATATACGAAATTGGCCGTGTAAATCGACCAGATGCTTACAATCTTTTTTTTCAAAAACACCAGCCGCTTGTTGAGCGGGCGCTGCGGTTTGAAATTAATGAACGGCTTTATGCTGAAGGTGAAGTTTACAAGCCACTAGATGAGGAGCGGGTTCATCAAATTTGCGCCTTTATTCGCGAAGAAGGTATCGAAGCGGTGGCGATCCTTTTGTTGCATTGTTATGCCAACCCGGCGCACGAGTTGCGGGTCAAGGAAATCGTAGAAGAGGAACTGCCAAGCGCATTTGTGTCGACGTCTCACGAGTTGAGCCGAGAATATCGGGAATTTGAACGCTGCTCTACTGTGGTAGCTAATGCCTATATCGGGCCGAAAGTGCAAAATTACATTGATGGGATTAAGACACGACTACAGGCGGACGGTTTTGATGGGTCTTTCCTCGTCGTGCAATCGACGGGCGGGCTTTACGACGCGGAACAGGCGCAAAGGCAATGCGTGCGCATGCTTGAATCTGGTCCAGCTGCAGGCGTTATTGGGACTCAGGCTTTGTGTGAAGCTATTGAAATTCGGAATGCTATTGCCTTCGATATGGGTGGAACCACAGCAAAAGCCGGTGTTATTCACGACGGTGAGGCACTAACCACCGGAAGCGCGCTGATCGGCGGTTACGAACGCGCACTTCCTGTCCAAATCGCCATGATGGATATTTTTGAAGTCGGCACTGGCGGCGGGTCGATTGCCCGTATTGCCGACGAAGGCGGCCTGCGGGTCGGCCCCGAAAGCGCAGGTTCTGAACCGGGTCCCGCCTGTTACGGGCAAGGAGGCACCTTTCCGACAGTTACAGACGCAAACGTTTATCTAGGGCGGCTGTCGCCAGACCGTTTCCTGGGCGGTGAGATGACGCTAGATGTGGATGCCGCTAGCGAAGCTATAAATGAAAAAGTGGCCATGCCGCTCAACATGGAGACTGCCGATGCGGCACAAGGAATTCTCAGTATAGCTGTTACTTCCATGTCACATGCTGTTAAAGCAGTAACGACCGAACGCGGGCTTAATGCTAGCGATTTTGCGATGGTTGCATACGGTGGTGCTGGGCCGCTGCATGCCTGCAGTGTCGCTCGGGAAATGGGCATTGGAACAGTTATCATTCCCCGCTCTCCAGGCCATTTTTCAGCATTCGGAATGCTGTTTTCTGATCTCCGGTATGATTACGTTCGATCTCGCTTCACACGTCTCGCAGATGCTGATTTTTCGGACCTAGAGGATGTCTACATTGGTTTGGAAGCTGAAGGATATCGGGAGATTGAAAAAGCATCGACAGCAACCGAGCGCATCCTTGTAAGCCGCGGGGCAGATATGCGCTATGTTGGACAGGAGCATTCCGTGACGGTGGATCTACCCTCGCATTTGTTTGCTAGTGAGGATCGAGCTGGCATTAAAGAAAGGTTCGATGAAGTCCATAATTTGCGATATGGCACGTGCGCGCCTCAAGAACGCAGTGAAATCGTGAGCCTGCGCGTGACTGTGACCGGCATGCTGGAAAAACCGTTACTAAAAAGTATTGTCTCTGGTGAGGAGAAACCTCCTAAAAGAGCGCATACAGGTACTAAACCCGTGCAGTTTGGGAGTGACATGTTGAAAACCGATACTTGGGATCGAACCCAGTTGTTGGCAAAAAATTTTATTATTGGGCCGGCTCTTATCGAGGAGCATGCATCGACGACAGTTCTGCATCCCGGCGATACGCTGACGGTCGATGACTTCGGAAACCTCAATATCAACATAGGGGGTGACGCGCTGTGACTAATCCGCCCACAAGTCCTGACCCTGTCGTCACTGAGATTGTCCGCAACGGCGTCATTGCCATTACCGAGGAGATGAAATCCAATCTCATGCGCACCGCATACAACATGATCATATACGAAGCGCTGGATTTCACCGTTGGGCTTTTCACCGAGAAGGGTGAAACCATTTCCATCGGTCTGGGCCTACCAATGTTCATCCGAGGCATGGCGGAGACGATCAAGGCCAAGCTCGAACATTACGGGTCGGAGAATATCCATCCCGGCGATATCCTGCTTACCAATGATGCGTATATCACCGGCAGCCACCTAAACCATCTGACATTCTCAATGCCGATATACGAAGACGACGAGCTTATCGGTTTTGCCTGCTGCATGGCTCACTGGCCCGATATCGGTGGCACGCTCGACGGCATTACTACTGATATCTACTCGGAAGGCCTCCAAATCCCAATTGTGAAATATCAACGCGAAGGTGTGGTTAACGAAGAAATCGTCGATATTATTCGAGCCAACGTCCGCCTTCCGGACCGGGCAATGGGGGACCTTCGAGCCCAGCTCACCGCCATTGCTACAGGCGAACGCCGCTATCTGGAGCTCGTAAAACGATACGGCCGCAAACAGGTCGCAGATGCAATCTCCGATATAATGGACCAATCTGAACGCGCCGCCCGAGCGCGGACCCTCTCCATCCCGGACGGCGTTTACGAGGCTGAGTCCTATATGGATGACGACGGCGTCAGCATCTCCAATCGTATTCCAATACGAGTGAAAGTTATCGTCGAGGGTGATGAGATGACAGTTGATTTATCGGACGTCGCCGAACAGGTGCGCGGTTTCTACAACTCGGGCATAACAACCGGTCATGCCTGTTCTCAGGTCGCATTCAAATGCATCACCTCTCCGACCGACTATCCGATAAATGATGGCTCATTTCGTAATCTAAAAGCTATCGTACCACCGGGGCGCGTAATTAGCGCAGTTAAACCCGCTCCGATGCGTTGGTGGATGACATTTCCTATGACGATCGTCGATACAGTGTTTAAAGCACTTACTCCAGCCATTCCCGAACGCACTATTGCGGGGCATCATGCCGACCTCGTGATTGGTCTACTTAACGGGATCAACCCTAAAAATAACGAATTCTATATCGCATTTATCGGTCCAACCGGAGGCGGTTGGGGCGCTAAACATAACGAAGATGGCGTAAGCGCCACTGTGTGCATCAATGATGGCGATACCCACAACAGCCCGGCAGAACAGTTGGAAGCAAAATATCCTTTTTTAATTGAAAACTATGCTCTTCGCGAAGACTCAGGCGGTGCAGGCGAGTACCGCGGCGGCCTCGGATGCGAAAACACCGTGCAAGCGCGCGCTGATTTTATGCTCAATGCTCAAGTCGAACGCATGCACTGCAAACCCTGGGGACTAAACGGCGGAAGAGAAGCCATGGGGAATTCAGTCGTATTGCGGGCAGGAGGCAATTGGAAAGAGGATTATCCGAATGCCAAGCTCCTCACCGCTCGCATCAACGCAGGCGACGCTTTTGCGTTTAGGTCAGGCGGCGGAGGCGGCTTTGGTGACCCGAAACGGCGCCCCGCCGAAATTGTCGCGGACGATGTTCGTCAGGGTTACGTCAGCGTCGGCTCCGCAAAGAGCGACTACGGGGTCGTATGCGATGTAAAGGGCAACCTAGACAAAGTTGCAACAAAGAAGCTTCGCACGCCCTAGTCGAGTGGCAGCCAAATCATGCCGTCGGCCAATTTTGGTTCGAACCACGTCGATTTCGGCGGCATTATCATATCCGCGTCGGCAACATCCATTAGGTCAGCCAAGCTAGTTGGATAAAGTGTGAAGCCGATCTGCATTTCTCCTGAGTCAACGCGCCGCGCTATTTCCTGAGGGCCGCGCGATCCACCAACAAAGTCGATTCGATTATCGGTTCGCTGGTCGCAAATGCCCAGTAAAGGCGATAGGATAGATCGTGAAAGCAGTTGCACGTCTAATTTTTCCACAGGATCTTCGATTTTCTTCGGTTCAATTGGCTTAATCAGCGACCATTGCCCGTCCAGGTACATGCCAAAAGTGCCAGCACTCTCTGGACGAACCGGGTTTGGGGCGGGAAAGATTCGGTAAGTTTCGGAGAGCGCAGACTTAAACGCTTCAGCATCGAAATTATCAAGACCTTTAACCACTCGGTTGTAGTCAAGGATTGTTACTTGATCGTCCGGAAAACTAATAGCGAGAAAGCCATTGTAGGCCTCAGTCCCCTTATGCACGGGATTATTATGCCGCCGTCTTTCCGCGACGCGACAACCTGCTGCCGATCTATGATGGCCGTCAGCAATATAAATTGCATCCATTGAATTAATGGCATCCCCAATCGTCGCAACCGCGTCCTCATCAGAGACCACCCAAAGTTCGTGAGATGCGCCATCGACGTTAGCCGCAACCGCGTCCGGTTCTCGCGAACTAGCTCTTACCAGCAATGCCGCAAGATCAGCACGTGCTCGATGTACTGTTAAAACCGGTCCGGTGATGGCGTTTACTGCTTCGATTTGGCGAACGCGGTCATCTTCCTTAGAAGGTCGGGTGAGCTCATGTTTTTTGATACGTTTGCAATTATATGCATCAACTGATGCGGAGAAAGCGATACCCGTTTGCGCATTTCCATTCGCAGTAATCCGGTAGACATAAAAACACGGCGACGGATCGCGGATCACCGCGCCGCTTGCTTCGAGCTTTTTCAGATTTTGCGCTGCTGTTTTGTAAACATCGTTTGAATACGGATCGGTATCCGTTGGGAGATCAATCTCGGCACGTGAGACGTGAAAAAAACTGAGCGGCCTACCTTCAGCTGCTGCGCGAGCTTCCTCAGTATTCACAACGTCATAAGGAGGGGCCGCGATTTCGTCGGCCCTACCCGAAACCGGGCGAATGCCAATAAATGGCCGTGCAAGAACTATAACTTCAGAATTCATGGCGTCGATAGCAGGCGGATGTACGTATCCCAGAGGACTTATTATTCTAAGAGAACTATTAAAATTCTATCCTAAAGACTCTGAAAATATACTCAAAGGTACATCACAGAAAGATCGCTAGTAAAAAAGCACGGACTGTTCGTTCTTGCAGTTCAAAAGGAACTAATTTCTCGTGCATTTGCGGAGTGTCCAAGAAACGTTTTCGTAGCCCAACTATACTGGGGAAAAACAACGGGGTTCAGCCTCGTGCGTCAATTTTGTATCGGCACCCATATGACATCCGCTCTATCCACCTTTGCGAGAACCATTTATACCGTGTGATCAGATAGTGTACGGATCGATCTGACTAAAATTGCACGCTATTATTGAGAGGGGATTTTTGATGGCAAGAGATTTTGAAGATCACTGTTGGAAAGATATCATCTCTTCAGATGTTCTAAAGATTTACGAACCATACCGGCGAGATTTGTATGTCGGCGACCGTCCAGCCCTGCTGGCAATCGATTTATATAATTCCGTCTATCAAGGTGATCCGACTAAATATCCAGAGGAACTCGTTGATCAATATCCTAGCTCCTGCGGCAAATTTGCCTGGGATGCTGTCGAACCGACAAAGAAACTTTTTGTGGCCTGCCGTGCGGCAGATTTGCCGATCATATATCTCACCGGCTCTGTCCGAAAAAATCGAGTGCATTCCACTAATAGACAGTCGTCCTATGATGGTAGCAACAAAATGATGGATATTCACCCTGCTTTCGAACCAAAAGATGGGGACCTAATAATTCGCAAGGAGCGCGCCAGCGCATTTCATTCGACACCATTAGTCGCACACCTCACTCGCCTTGGTGTAAACAGTCTAATCATATGTGGTGAAAGCACGTCGGGTTGTGTACGAGCCTCAGTCGTGGATGCTTATTCGTACGGCTATCATGTTACAATTGCAGAGGAGTGCGTGTTCGACCGATCAGCCATTTCTCACAAAGTCAATCTTTTTGATCTTCACCATAAATATGCTGACGTAATGGTCCTGGACGAAATCACCGCACATTTAGAAAACGCATTCCCGTCTACTCAAGCTGCGGAATAACGCAAAATTTTCAGAAGTCCGAAAAGCCGACGTTGCCAAAACCTTGGCGTCTTTGAGCAAGCTTGATCGGGAGAAACCAACAAGATTATACGGCTTACTGATTATTGTCGGTTTTCCGCCTTATCGAAATGATGATGGGTCGCGATCAACCTATTCAGCAACCGAGAGTATATAAGCCTGAGGGCTTGCCGAACCGACCCAAACAGCGGATGTTAACATAAACGATTGAGAATTAGGATTGATGAGCGCCAAACTTAAACTGACTCTAGCTTGCGGCGATTACGAAATAGTCAAAGCACTTAAAGACGGCTCAATTGCGCCGGATGGTATAGAACTTAACGTCTTGACTGATATGGATTCCTCATCCCGCCATTGGCGTATGATCCGCAATGAGGAATTCGATGTTTGCGAACTTTCGGGGTCGTCATACCTAATGGCAAAGGATCGAGGACAGGGTTTCTCGGCTATCCCCGTATTCCTGCATAGGCGGTTTCGGCATGGATTTATTTTCGTAAATACTTCTAAGGGCATTTCCACACCGAAAGATCTAAACGGAAAAAAGGTTGGTCTAAAAACGTATCAGGCCACAGCTATTCTATATCTTCGTGGACTTTTAGCCGAGGAGTATGGCGTCGATCTTAGCAGTATTGACTGGATCACGGAGCTCGAAGAGGAAATTCCCTTCGACCCGCCGCCTGGGATCCGCATCACACAGGCATCGGCGGGATCAGATATATCCGAAATGCTAGCTGAGGGCGAAGTCGACGCTGTAATTCACCCGGACATCATAATCCCTATCCTACGTGGTGATAAACGAGTTAGGCGTTTGTTCGAGGATTACCGCGCCGAGGAAGCATCCTATTACAGGCGGACTGGGATATTTCCCATCATGCACGCGACAGCAATTCGTAACGAAATTCTGGAAGAACACCCATGGGTATCTAATAACCTGGCTCAAGCGTTTGAGCGGGCCAAACATGTTGCATACCGGCGCATGAGCAACCCACGAATTGTACCACTTGCATGGTTTCTCGATGAATGGGACGCCCAGCGAGAATTGCTGGGGCCTGACCCATGGGAATACGGACTGACTCCCGCCAACCGCAAGAATCTTGAAACAATGATAGGGTATTCAAAAGCGGGCGGACTAATTTCGCAGCTCGAAGGCGTTGACGACTTTTATATGGACGTCATGCTTGAATCACGTGGCCGCGGGGAATGGGCAGGGGGCTAAAATGGTCAGGGTGATTGGGCTTAGCGCCGCGCGCTCCCTTTCTATTAAAATAGAAAAATAGCCGCCTGGAGACTGATTACATAATCTCGGCTAGATTGAATAAAAAGCGAGAAGGCCTTCTATCGCGGGGCTTCAGTTCCTACTAACGTGGTCCGCTGAAGCAGGCGGCGCTCCTCGTGCGGAAAATCTGTCCTTGCATGAGTGACGCATCGATTATCCCACATGACGAGATCACCCGATTGCCAAACGTGCTCGTAAATAATGTCCGGGTCTTCTCCCACAGAAAACAGCTGTTCCAATAGTGCGTCGCTCTCATCCCTTTCTAGGTCCTCAATGCGCGCTGTCATTAGTCGATTAACGTAGAGCGCCTTCTTTTCAGTTTCTGGATGCGTAACGAATACCGGATGCGCGTAATTACCAATCTTGGACAAATCGAGATCGACCCCGGGACGCTCTGTGCGCTTGTAGTCGTGAACTTGAAGGGCCTTCTTACTTCTGAGCTTCTCACGGATCTCAGATGGCAGGTTCTCATAGGCGGCGTACATATTGGCAAACTTTGTGTTGCCACCACTGGAAGGCAGATCGACTGCGTAAAGCAGAGTGGCTATGTGCGGTACTTCCGCGTAGCACATATCACTATGGAACCACATCTCACCATCATGAGCTAGGCCCAACGGTTTTCCGTCGACTCGAACATTAGAAACAATCATTATTTCTGGCGGCAGGTCGGGAATAATGTCTCGGACTGCTTGGGAAGGCATTCGGGGCCTGCCCGGTTCTCCTAACTGCGTTGTAAAATCTACAAGCTGTTGCGGGCTGAGTTTTTGGTCCCGAAAGACCAAAACCTGATGCTTATACCAGGCGCTTAATATCGCTCCGACAGTCGGTTTGGGTAGCTGCGCCGTCAAATCAAGACCACAAATTTCTGCTCCAAGCGGTGCATGAAGTTTAGTTAAGTCGAGTGTATTAACGTTTGTCATAATCTCTTTCGTTTTATCCTCCACGAATCATATCGATCATTGCGCGGTGGAGCACTGTCTCCGGATCTCCGAAATGCTCAACTATCGTGTAATGGTGGCAGTGTGGCGCAGGAACTTCGTCGATCGCAAGCCCTTTCGCACCCCAGACGGCGTGAAGCTCGGTCTGATGTCGCTTAAATTCATCAGTTTCCATATCGCCAACTGAGAGAATCATCGGAATATCCATCAACGGCTCTAAAAAGAGTGGGCTATTGTCCGCAACATCTTCCAATTTCAAACCAAGCACTTCATTAACAAAGCAAAGGCGTATTGGCTCCATGTCATAAAGCCCCGACAACGCGCAGGCGCCCCTGATCGGCCTTGTCTTCGACTCATCATTGATATCTTTCCATTCAGTCGTCAGCATCATTGCCGTCAGATGCGCGCCAGCCGAGTGTCCTGCAAGGTAAAGTCGTTCGCGGTCGACCCCGACTTCCTCCGCGTGATGCCAGATCCACATTATCGCTTGGCGGCAATCGTCAACCATCTCGCTCAGCGTGGCGGCTGGAGCCAGAGTGTAGTTTAAAGTGATGAAGGTGATCCCGGCATCGATAAATGCAGGCGCTATGTAGGTGGTGTCATTTTTGTCAGACGATTGCCAGTAACCACCATGTATGTAGATCAGGGCCGGCGCCCCATTGCGTCCGTTTGAAGGCGGGAATACATCGAGGCGCTGCCCTGGGCGCTCACCATAAGAGATGTTTGTCCTTCCCGGTATGCGAGCCCGAACTCTTGCGCTCTCATTTTCGCGATGAGCAATAATATCTGGCACATCGGGCCAGAGCGTTCTCAGATTATATTGAGCATCGAGCATCGCTTGATCAAAACCACGATATACTTCTGTCAAAATGTTTCCCCCTCGAAAACTTTGTGGACAACGGCTTTTCAGTCCTTATTTTGACGGCGTTATGACTTTGCAACTTTACAATACACTGAACCGCCGGAAGGAAAAATTTGTTCCCGTTAACCCTGACCGGGTGACAATGTATGTCTGTGGACCAACAGTTTATTCGTATGCGCATATCGGAAATGCCCGGCCGGCAGTAGTTTTTGACGTTTTGTTGCGATTACTGCGACATCATTGGTCCAATGTAATTTTCGCGCGGAATATCACAGATATCGACGACAAGATTAATGCCGCGGCCGCAGAACAAGGTATTGACATAAGCGAAATCACAGCGAAATACGAAAAGATTTATCTAGAGGACATGGCGTCACTCGGCGTCATACCACCAGATATAGACCCACACGCCACCGATCATATACCCGAGATGATTGCGATGATGGAAAAACTCATCGCAAAAGGCCATGCCTATACCGCAGATGGTCACGTCCTGTTTCATGTCCCCAGCTTCGATGACTATGGGAAACTGTCAAAGCGCGGTCAAGACGAGCTTCTCGCTGGGGCACGGGTCGACGTAGCACCATACAAAAAAGATCCCTCCGATTTCATTCTTTGGAAACCGTCGACACCTGGCTTGCCGGGCTGGGACAGTCCCTGGGGTCGCGGACGCCCGGGATGGCATCTCGAATGTTCTTGCATGATAGAAAAGCATCTCGGCTCAACTATCGATATTCACGGCGGTGGCGCAGATCTCGTATTCCCGCACCATGAAAACGAAATAG
Organism: uncultured Alphaproteobacteria bacterium; assembly: GCA_913046035.1. Lineage (GTDB taxonomy): Bacteria > Pseudomonadota > Alphaproteobacteria > MPNO01 > UBA830 > UBA830. Next base: position 14,679 of record CAJWSW010000025.1, read on the forward strand.
CCCAATCGACCTGTGTAAGTGAAGGAGAAGACTTCGTCCGCTTCTGGCTGCACAACGGCTTTGTAAATGTCGACCGAGAAAAAATGTCAAAGTCCGTTGGTAATGTGCTTTTAGTCCACGACCTCTTAAAGAACACCTCAGGCGAGGCCATCCGCCTTGCACTCCTAAACGCCCACTATCGCCAGCCGCTTGACTGGACTGATGATGGTCTCGTACAGGCAAAACGCATGCTTGACCGGCTTTACGGCGCGCTACGAAAGCTCGAAGATACAGAGGTTACCATTGGCACAAAACCAAACGCAAACTTCCTAGCGGCTCTCAATGATGATCTCAATACGCCGAAAGCGCTCGCCACTTTGTTCGATCTCGCTCGCAAGGCCAACTCAGCAAACGATATTGCGGATAAGAGACGCATCAAAAGCGAATTGATTGCTTCCGGACAGCTTCTAGGCATTTTGCAAGCAGACCCGGAAGAGTGGTTTTCTGCCAAGGAATACGATGAAACGGCGCTTGACATCTCACATATCAACAAACTTATTGAAGCCCGTCAAACCGCCAAAGCCAGCAAAGATTATGCCGAGGCTGATCGGATCCGCAACGAACTTACCGCGCAAGGAATTTTGCTCGAGGACGGCCAGGATGGAACAAAGTGGCGGCGCGCTTGAAAACATCCGATGCCGCAATGAAATCCTCTTCACACGGTCGATAAATCGACGGGCTTTAAAACCACCGATCTTTGTAAAATTTTGGGAGCAAGTGCACGACTCCAGCAAAGAAACCTGGCGACGGCGGCTCGAAGAGAATTTGGTTTAGCCGACCGGCTTCTCTCCCAAGAAACAACCTAGGGATTTCATGGTGCCGGTCAACAGCTTCCCGTTAAATTATTACACTATGGATCGTAGAGTTATTTTCTTTGAACATGGCAATAAAAATTAACCCGCTGCCTTTTTTCCAATAAAAAATGAACCCACCACCCGCCAAACGATTTCGCCTTTTTCATTTGATCCGCTGATCTCCAGTTTCACTATCCCCCGATCAGGCTTTGTTTGTGAAGCTCGGGTTTCTAGTATTTCGGTGCGAGGCGTGATGGCCTCTCCAGGACGCACTGGTCTCAGCCATTGGAATTCGTCAAATCCAGGTGAGGCTAGTCCAGCCGTAATTTTCATTACGTCGTCCAAGAAAGGCGTAATACAGTTCAAAGCGGTCTGCCAGCCGCTGGCGATAACACCACCATAGGCTTTCGCCGCTTCTGAACTGGGGTCGGTGTGCATCGGCTGAGGATCATACCGTGTGGCGAATTCTATAAGGGAACCCTCCTCTGCGACCCACGCCGGATAGGTCCAGACTTGGCCAGCTTTGAAATCTTCAAAAAATATCTCGGGCATCCTTACATCCTCTGCGCAAAAACCTAATAATCAAGATGGTTTCAGCGCACTGCAACCATAATATTGCAGTGCACAAGATAACTTGACCCCCACAGCCAAGCGGATAGGTTGCTTGAAGCAACAAAGCGGCAGAGAAATGTCCAAAGAACAAGAAATTATCTCTTCAGTCGACGGGCCAGTTGGCCGTATTCACTTAAATAAGCCCGAGGCTTTAAATGCTCTGTCTCTTAGCATGTGTCAGACTATGTTGGGGGTTCTAAATACTTGGCGTAATGACGACTCAATCCAATTAGTCGTGGTAACTTCGGAAGGAAACCGTGCATTCTGCGCAGGAGGCGATGTCCGTCAGGTTGCATTATCCGGTCGGGACGACCCGGTGAAAGCAAGACAATTCTTCAGCATCGAATACAATCTTGATGCCGTAATTAACGAGTTTCCCAAACCCTATTTATGTCTCATCGACGGCATCGTTATGGGAGGTGGTCTGGGGATTTCGGTAAATGGGCGGTATAGAGTTATGGGCGGCAACACCGTAGCGGCCATGCCAGAGACAGGCATCGGCCTTCTACCAGATGTCGGCGCCACCAGGTTTCTCAACGACTGCCCAGGAAGAATCGGTCTATATCTTGGCCTTACCGGTGCACGGCTCAATACAGCCGATGCAATCTACGCGGGTTTCGGGACCCACTATGTCCCGAGTGACCAACACACAGCGCTACTTAATGCACTAGAGGCAGGAAATTATAAAAACGGCGGATTCGAAATGGTAAACCGAATTCTAGAGGACTTTACCATGGACGCAGGTGAATCAAATTTAAAGGCTAGTCGGTCAGATATCGATCGTTTGTTTTCTGAGGACGATTTGGAGGCCATTGTATCTACTCTTGAAAGAGATCAATCAGAACTGGCGAGCGCGTCGCTTTCAGCGTTAGAAAGAATGTCACCAACGAGCCTTAAGATCACAGCACGTCAACTCACACAATTTTCAAGCGTTTCTGTTCGCGAGGCCCTCGTATTGGAATATCGGCTGGTAAGCCAGGTTCTTTTAAGACCCGAGTTTTACGAAGGCATACGAGCCGCTCTGATCGATAAAGACCGAAATCCAAGTTGGAAACCGGCGTCACTTCCTGACGTAACAACGGAATATATCGATGGATACTTCGCCTCTATTGGCGATCAGGAACTCATTCTAAATTAATATCAATCGTTGAGAGGAGACGTACATGTCTTATGAAAATATCATCGTCGAAACTCGAGGTAATGTTGGCCTCATAACCCTAAACCGGCCAGAAGCACTTAACGCCCTGTCCTCGCCGCTAATGACTGAACTAACTGCGGCACTCGACGACTTTGAGTCAGATAAGAATATTGGCGCGATGGTGCTCACCGGCAGTGAGAAGGCTTTCGCAGCTGGCGCTGATATCAAGGAAATGCAGGAAAAAACCTGGGCGGATGCCTATCACGAGGACTTTATCACTGCTGGATGGGAACGTCTCACTCGAACCCGCAAGCCGGTAATAGCAGCTGTCGCCGGCTTCGCACTCGGCGGTGGTTGCGAGGTGGCTATGATGTGCGACTTTATCCTTGCAGCCGATAATGCGAAGTTTGGACAGCCAGAAGTAAATCTAGGGATCCCGCCGGGAGCCGGCGGAACCCAGCGCCTTACGCGTTTTGTTGGAAAATCAAAAGCGATGGAGATGTGCCTCACCGGCCGTTTTATGGATGCCGATGAAGCTGAACGCTCCGGACTTGCATCCCGAATAGTTCCTGCCGACAAATTGATTGACGAAGCTGTTACAACCGCCCAAGCGATCGCAGACAAGTCTCTTTATGCCAACATGATCATAAAAGAATCTGTGAACCGTGCGTATGAAACCACGCTGTCCGAGGGCGTGCGGTTTGAACGTCGGATGTTCCATACCAGCTTTGGAACCGACCAACAAAAAGAGGGAATGGCAGCGTTCGTAGCAAAGCGAAAGCCAGAATTTAAAAACGGTTGATAGTGACTGCCCACCTTTATTAGTCGGAAAACGTTTTGTGGTCGGCAGGCGTCAATGTCTCTAGGGGGTATTGAGGGACGGAGCTGTGGTTTTTTTGGATTCGAAGCGGGAGGGCGCTCGATTAAAATCTGGCAAACCCAGATGTTACTCCACGAACACTGCATCGAATAAAATCAAACTTTGATAGGTTCACCCGTCTTGCTAGAGGATCCTTGTTGCGCAGCAAATGGATAAGACGATCCGCTAAACGAAGGATCACCGCGGCCTCCATCCTTAGCCGACGGTTTGTTAGATCCGACGTTAGACGGCGCGCGTCAACCATTAATTCTTCGCATTCATCTAGGCAGCGATCGATCACGGCTCGTACCCCAGCGCTGGCCATATCGGCGTCTAAATCTCTACCCGTTACTCCTTGTTCAACCATCCAGTTAGCGGGCAAATATACTCGATTTAACAATCGGTAGTCGTTTCTTAAATCCTGAAGATGGTTAAGGACCTGCAGCACATTGCAAAGCGCATCCGATGGCGGATATTTGCTCTGATCCTCGCCATGCAAATCCAATAGAAACCGGCCAACAGGTGCAGCCGAAAGATTGCAATATCTGATAAGATCATCCCAGTCGTCATAGAGATTCTTTTCCGCATCCTGTTTGAAGGCTTTTATGAGATCGATACTGTGTCGGACCGGAACACCTGTCTCTGCGCAACTTACTGCGACAGCATAAGATTTTTGCAGGGCGGGATCGTTGATAATCTCGCCATGCAAAGCTTTTTCAAACTGGTCAAGACGTTCCAGCTTTTCTTCGGGCAACAAAGCGCCATTATCCGCAATGTCATCTGTCGCACGGGCTAGGTTATAAAACGCTGCAACATGGGGCCGGATTGATTTGTGCAATAAGAATGAGCCAACGGGAAAATTCTCGTCAAGAGGTCCCTTCCCAGTGGGCGTTTCAAGCATGCTTTCCGATGCCTCAATTATTGCGTGGGCATTTAGCCTGTTAAATCTTATCACCGTGCCGAGTGACTTGACCGCGCGAAGCGTGATTACCGTATTACGAGTTCATAACCTATAGGACGTAGCCATACCACAGACCTAGTCTTTAATGATCGAGCGACAGATTATTGGTACAAAAATTGAGGGTCTATACAAGCAATACAAATCGTGAGGCTAGCGCGTCTTTTGGATCACCAGTCATTAGGTTAGGTGGACGCGAACAAATAAAAAACTCTCCATCTTCGCAAAATATAAACTAACGATTAAAAGGACATCAATTTCTATTTCACGTCCCGGCATTACTTTGCCGGTAAAACTTTAGGCCAGCTCAAAGCACTTACAAATGCTATTGCCTTAAACGAACATAGTTGGAACACAGAATCTCACTTCCTTATACCAACCCCCAAATAAGCCGAACTTCCATAAGCGCGATTATCCCAATGATCACCATGCTAAAAGCCTTAGCACTGATCCGTTTGGTAAGCCGCATTCCAATTGGAACAAATATCATCACCGGAATAATTGCTAGCAGGCCCTGCACTATGCGCTCCTCGTCATAAAGGCCCGCAATACTGATGCCCAACACATGCGTCACTGAGATCGACATGAATAGCAGCGCTGCTGCAAATACGTAGGTTTCTTTTACAAACCCCATTGCATGTGCCCAAGTGGCAATCAATGGACCACACATTCCGACAGCGCCTTGGCAAATGCCCGCACCTCCTGCGATGATTGGTGAGAAAACACGAGCTAATTTTCCTTCTGGTTCAATCTTCAGATTAAAAAGGACGGTCACAAGATAAAACGCTATCCAGACAGTTAGGACGATTGTGAGCGTTCGCTCATCAAGCGTTGCCAACACCCAAGTGCCGAGCGCAACGCCAAGCGCAGCCGCCAACAACGGCACCCACATCCGCGGCATCTCCCTGAAGCGCTCTCGCGCTATCCAGACGATCTGGACATTCGCAAACGCGACCGGGATTGTGCTTACTACAATGGCGTGTTCAACGCCAAAAAACACAGCCAAAATCGCGATGCTGGTTGGTGGTAGTCCGAGACCGACCATTCCTTTCGCCAAAGACCCGACCGCCAGCGCTACAAAAATAATAATCAAAGATTCTGGGGTCAAAAACTGAGTGCCTCCCACACGAGTTTGATTTCCATGACCACAATCACAGCAATAACTGCAGTAGTAAAAACCTTTTGGCTAGCATAGCCCATGGCTCGCATTCCAAGAAACTGGAATACAAGTAATGGGATCAAAGCTAGACAACCCTCAACGAAACGTTGCGTGGTAAACATGCCAAGTGACAACATGACAATGATTTGGATCACGTTGAATAGACCAAAGAGCAATCCATTGTAAAAAACATAGGCCTCTTTTGATAAACGAAACGAAAGAATCAGGGTGGAGAATAAAGGCCCAGAAACCCCCGCCGCACCCTGCACGAAGCCGCCAACCATGCTTGCGATAGGTGTACACACCCTTCCGATTTTTCCGTCGAGTTTGAAAGACGGATTAAATAAAAGTAGCGCTAAAAAAATACCCACGACGATGGCAAGTAGCAGGATAATAATCCCGTCGTTCATAACTTCGAGGAACCACACACCCAAAATGGTAAAGGCACACGCGGGAAAAATCATGTTGTAACGCAGCGGTGCGGCCTTTACCTCGCCCTTGTGCCGCCACAACAGCCAAGCGTTTGATACCAAACCAGGGATTTGCATCACGACAATCGCATGTTCAGCACCGAGAAAACCAGCTATGAACGGTATTGCAACTAGCGGCAGACCCATCCCGGTCAGACCTTTAATGAAAGCGCCAAGGCCTAGTCCGAGCCCAATAATTAGAAGAGAATAGAGATCGAGACTGTAACTCATAAGCGGGGCATATTAAGCAACTGACGGACAATCAGTCCGACAAGCCGTCCGATACCTGCTTATTCTCGGATTTTAATTCTAAACCGGATGCCGCAGCCTGCAGGGAAAGCAACGCCGCAAAATCCTCGTCAGTATAGCCGTTCCCTATCAGGGATTGTACCACTTCACGCGCGGCAGAAGTGACCGGCATAGGAACCCCGTTCGCGCGCGCCGCCGCCAAGCCAAGATCAAGATCTTTCAATAGTAGCTTTGGCGTGAATGTGACGGAATAATCAAGATTGACGATCGATGGCGTCTTATACTGGGTAAACATGGAGCCCATTACACTTTTATTAAGAAAATCAAGAAATGAATGACGTGGCACTCCCGCCTTTTCCGCAAGAACAGTGATTTCAACCACGTTCTGAATTACTACACCCAACATAAGATTATGGCAGATTTTGATAAATCGAGACAATTCACCTTGCCCAACATAGGAAGAGCCGCGTCCCATCGCATCGAGATAAGGCTTGACCTCGTTATAGGCGTTCTCCGGGCCGGAGACCGCAAATGTCAGCTTTCCCGCCTTAACCACTTTCGCGTTACCCGATACTGGCGCTGCTAACATAAGCACCCCCTCACGTTCCGCTACCGCGCGAACTTTCGAAGAGGCGGCCTCGTCAACAGAAGTGCAATCGATCAACACCTTAGGTTTACAGTCCTGCATCAATACGCCGTCATCTTCAAGCGTCACCTGCATGAAGTCCTCGGGGCCCCCAACCATAGTGAACACTATATCCCGATCCGCCAGGTCTGCCGGGCTATTAACAACAGTCGCACCATCAGCAGCCAGCGGTTCGGCCTTTGATCTAGTGCGGTTCCATACGGTCACATCGGCTCCATCTTTAAGTAAGCGCTGCACCATTGCGAAGCCCATCCGGCCCGTACCAATCCACCCGATCTTGTGCTGAGAAAAATTTTGCCTTGTCATTGTGCGCTTTCTCTTGAGATTTGTTTTTGGTTAATACCCTTACCTTCTTTAACTTCTCAAATTTATCACTCCAGTTTTTTCTAAATTCCAGCGCGTTCAATCCCGGGGCACGAAATGCCACTAGGGTTAGATAGAACAATGAATAGACATTAATATTTCATTACTAATATTTTACAGAGATTGGTAGTTCCTCTGCCGGATACAAGCTGATGATTTGCGGCCCGTCCGGGGTAACAACCATCTCCTCCTCAATGCGAGCGGCCGAGAAGCCATCGCTCGCGGGGCAATAGGTTTCTAGCGCAAAAACCATACCCGTCTTGATTTCCTTTGGATCATCCATAGAACAAAGACGAGAAATAATTGGTCTCTCGTGAATAGCGACACCTAGTCCGTGGCCAAACTGCAAAGCAAATGCCTCCATCTCATCCGAAAAGCCGAAATCTTCCGCTTTTGGCCAGACAGCTGCAATCTCATCTGTCGATACCCCAGGGCGGACTAGATCAATAGATGCATCGATCCATTCCCGGCACTGTTTATAGGCATCCTCTTGAACATCCGTTGCACGGCCGACGTTAAAGGTACGGTAATAGCATGTGCGGTAACCTGAATAAGCGTGGAGCACATCAAAGAATGCTTGATCGCCGGGTCGCACCATACGGTCGGTGAAATTATGTGGATGTGGGTTGCAACGCTCCCCCGATATCGCATTTATGGCCTCTACATCGTCGGACCCCATTTCATAAAGCATCTCATTAGCCTTAGCGACAATGTCGTTTTCGCGAACGCCAGGTTTCAACTCCTCACCAATCATGTGGTAGACCGCATCGACCATGCCCGCCGCCTGATTAAGCAGAATGATCTCGTCAATGTTCTTTATCTCTCGCGCATCCAACAACACTTGCTGCCCGTCGCGCACCTCAATACCTTCCGCCTGCAATGCAAGCATCATTGGCGGCTCACAAATATCAACGCCAAGTGGCATGTCACCGACCCCTGCATCGATTAGCATCTGTTTAATCTCTTTGGCTGCGCCTTCCATCAACCCAGATGCCGGCGGCACGGTGCCACGCAATCCTAACATTCCAGCATGGCAATTTTCCTGTGGCAGCCACGGCGCGTGAAGCCGATGATGCGCCGCCGCGGAGCCAAAATCCCATAGGTGCGGATCCTCATCACCCATAAGCAGCGCATAGCGGGCTATCTTATCTCGCGACCATTCTCCGATCGCGGTGGAGGTGAGATAACGAATATTATTATTATCAAAGCACAACAATGCGCCAAGCTCCGATGTGAAAAGAGCTTCCTTAGCCCGCGCAAGGCGATATTTGTGAAGTCGATCGAAATCAACCCTCTTTTCGAAGTCGACGCCTGAATGCCCCGGCGCTGGAATAGCACGGTCCCAGTTGTAATTCGGGTTCAGATCGTCATTGCTTGCAAAGCTGTCAGTATCGGACAGTTTCTCCGACATAATAGTCTCCTTGTGTTCATTTGCTCTTATCAGCCAGCCCGGGTCGACGTTAGCGCGCGATGAGTTGCCTGTAAGAATTTAACTCTTGCGCTAAAAATGTGGAAACGATTGTTCAGTGCGCTTCCGAATTCAAAAAAGCCCTAAATCACAAACGCTTTGGAGTTAACAGGTCGAGGTTGACCTTTTCGGATCAGGCCCCGAGGCATCCCGCTGCAAATCAGAATTATCCCTTACAGCTCCCCGAAATCCGGTACACGACGATGAGATGTTGCCTGTTCATAACCGTAAGCAAGGCTCAACATCTCGGCATCCGAATATGGTCTTCCCAAGAATGTAATGCCTGCAGGAAGACCCGTGTCTGTAAACCCGGCGGGGACCACTACGCTGGGGACATAGATCAGAAAGGTGTTAAGGTGCGGCGCTCCCTTTTGATCAGTCCAAGGAGGTGCAGTGCCATCAGATATAAGGGTCGGTGTATGTTCTACTGCTTTGTGAACGATGGCATCGAGTTCATTTTCAGCCATGACCTTTAATAATCTGGTCATAAGCTCCTCCCGCGCAACACAATAAGCAGAGAATTTCTCCGGGCTTTTGTCAGCTTCCCAACGAGTCTTCACGCCGTGGAATACCCTTTTGAATTTTGGATGGCCACGGGCGTCATCCATAGTCTTAAATGGCGGATTAGCACTTCCCGCCATATAGGCACGAAAGGACTCCTCCTCCGCCGCGCCATCGGCACTGCGTTGTGCAAGCAGTTCGAGCAGGTTAGGAATTTCAATCGGGTCAACGATCTCTGCACCAAGGTTTTTCAGATCTAAAACAGCACTGTTAAAAAGCGCATCGACAGCCTTAAAGTCGTCCGAAGTCGGCTCCGAATGATAACCCATCACGGTCCGTAAAATACCGATACGCTTGCCTTTCATATCGCCATTACCCAGCTCGGCAACATAAGACCCCGGCGCTTTGCCAACACCTCTGCCAGTTATCGGATCGGCGGGATCAAACCCAACCATGACATCCATCATACGAGCCGCGTCGGTCACCGTTCTCGCCATCGGGCCGAGCGAACCGTTTGTAGATGGCCAGCCAGCATAAACGCCGCCCCGGCTTACTAGGCCTGCGGTTGGCCGCATACCGATAATACCGTTCCAAATTGAAGGCCGCCGAATGGAAGCAAAACCCTCCTGCCCCACAGCAGCGGTTACCAAATTAGCTGACACTGCGGCACCCGACCCACCTGACGATCCACCAGCGGTCCGAGATCTGTCATACACGCAAGCGGTCGAGCCGAATAAGGAGCCATGCGTGTCGCCAGCGCCCATTTCACCCAGAGCAGTCTTAGCGATAAAGACAACACCAGCCTCGCGGAGCTTGGCGGATACGAAGCTATCTCGCTCAGGCATGTGTCCTTCAAACAAAACTGAGCCCATGGTTGTTGGCATTTCCCTGACGTCTCCTTGATCCTTCATTGCCATTGGAATGCCATGAAGAGGCCCTACTGGTCCGCCTTTGGCGTAGGCAGCATCTAGCGCATCAGCCTGCTCCAACGCCCGGGGATTAGTCGAGATAATGGAGTTAATCTTCGGTCCACTCCGATCAATTTTCTCGATGCGCTCCAAGTAGGTTTCAACCAGCGCGCGGCAAGTCAGTTTGCCCTCCGCATAAGCTGCATGAATATCAGATATAGTGGCATCAATTAACGTAAAAGCATTAATCTTTTTAGGTGGTGTCATAGCATTGCCTCCTTAGAGAGACTGGCATTGTCGCAAATCTATAGACCTCGGTGAAGATGGGCCTTTAGCGAGACACTTTTAGAGACACTCATGGAGCAAGTATGTTTCGCTCCCCTGTCTCCTTTTCGTGATGGAATTGTAAAAATAAAAAGGTGTGTCATAACGTTTAAAGTCGAGTATTTTTTCGCGGCGATCAATGGGTCTAAATTAGCCTAGCGCCCGCGCAATCATCGCTAACCCGAGCCCTACAAGACCGATCAATACCCAGCGACGGAATAGCTCAAGTGACATGCGATTTCGTATAGTTCGCCCCGCTACCATACCAACTAGTGCTGTAACAGTGCCAATGCCGCCAGGCAGCGCGACTGCAAGCGGTAGTTCACCTCGTGCATTAAGCCCAATTGCAAGCGCAATTGACGCTACCAGAACGGTGATACCGAGTCCTTGGATCAACGCGTCCTTCTGCATAATCTCGGTGCGAGCACGCGTAACGTCGGTATCATCGTACTCTCGGCCCGCGCGACCCTTTGCGTAGTCCAGCGACTGTAAGTACGGAACCACCGGGACTACAAAAATCGCAGTAGCGCCGGAAATAAGCCCCTGAACAAACCCGATTAATGGGCTTAGTGTCTTCTCTTTATCGACGGGTACGTTGAACCTCGCGCCCGTGAGACCAAGCACTGCGAAAGTCACTAACATCACACCTAACAATCCCGCGGCAACCGCGGTATCCGCGCCCGCAATTAACCACGCCGCAAAAAAAGAACCAATTACCATTGCAATCAAAAGAGACCAGAGCCGAAAAATTACCAACTTTAAAGCAGTACCAAAAAATGCCTGCCATATATTGGTAATAATCACTGGGATGATGAGAATTCCAGCGGCCTGCTCCACCGGGAGCCAGGCGGCCATAAGCCCAATACTGACGGTTGGCAAACCAAGACCGATACCGCCCTTCACTACCCCAGCTACAAAGTAGATTGCGGCAATGACGATCAATTCCCAAAGAGCGAAGCTCATGAGTTCAATTGCAAGCATTGTTCTGTGTCACCAACGGAAACAACCCATGGCTGTGAGCCGTGCCAAATAGACTTCAAGAAAATTCATACAAGTAAATACAGAGTGTATTCGTTATACAATGAAAGAGTCTTTATTCGGATTACCGGTTTGCACAAGAGATCTAACATTTTAGCTGCATATGGGGCAGAAAGCCGGAAAACCAGGTTTTACGGCTATGTTCTGTTGGTGTTAGCGGTATTGATGTGGGCGGGAAATTCGACCGTTGGACGCGCAACCGCAGACGAAAATATCCCACCAATGGCTTTTACCTTCTGGCGCTGGATATGCGCGTTCGGAATTTTCGTACTTCTATTTGGAATGCAAACTTGGAGACAGCGCGAAGAAATTTTTCGATATTGGAAGTTCGTAGTTCCCTTCGCCCTTGTATCAGTAGCGGGATTTAATGCTGTGTTTTACATTGCGCTTCAGAAAGCGCCAGCCGTACAGGTGAGCCTGATCCAATCTATTTTGCCGGTTTTAGTCATACTGTTGGGTAGAATGGTTTTGCGAGAACGCATCGACGGAAAGCAAGGTTTAGGCGTCATATTTTCAATTGGTGGTGCGATAATAATTGTTACCCGCGGAGATTTTGGAATATTGCGCAACTTTCAGTTGGGTGAAGGCGAGTTGTGGGCTCTAGCAGCGGTGAGTATATGGGCCTGCCAGGTGTTCCTCATGCGCTGGAAACCAAAAACCATAGACATTATGCCTTTTATGACTGCTATTTCGCTTATCGGGACAATAGGGATTACACCATTTTATTTATACGAACATGTCGCTTATGGCCCCATGCCATTTACGCTGAATAGTTTTCTCTTTGTGGCCTATGTAGCGGTAATGGCTAGCGTCATTGGCACCACCTGCTGGAATGAGGGCACCTATCGTGTGGGACCGACGCAGGCAGGATATTTTGGAAACCTATTCTTTATCTTCGCTAGCACACTGGCCATCCTCGTTCTTGGTGAAGACCTGTTCTGGTACCACATCGCCGGCGGGCTCTCCGTGCTGGTCGGGATCTGGCTAGCTACTTACCAACGTGGTCCAAAGCCACACCCAGAAATCGCCGCCGGCAAATGACGGAACCCGCTAAACCAGACGTCTCAGAGAACCTATCCCATGGCCATTTAGTCGCTTATTTGATTTTGGCATTGGTCGCACTGCTATGGGCAGCAAACACCATTTTAGCGCGTGCCACTGCAGAGGAAATCCCGCCAATGGCGCTGACATTTTGGCGCCTTTTTATTTCGGCCCTCATTTTCGCGCCCTTCGCGCTTAAAAACACATGGCGGCATAAAAGCGTTGTTAGGCAAAACTTCTGGCTTCTTAACGGCCTGGCGTTTCTATCAATGGCGGCTTTCAATGGGCTTGTCTATTTGGGCTTGCAGTATACAGTTGCTATCAACGGAAATCTGCTACAGGGCGCGTTACCAATTTGCATAATGTTAGCGGGTGTTTTCTTCGCACGCAAAAAGCTGACCAAGTGTCAGTGCGTCGGCGTGACACTGGGCATGTTTGGACTGATAAGCATAGTCATCCGCGGTGACGTCGGTTTGCTGGCGCAGATTCAGATCAACCCGGGGGACGCGCTGCTTTTTCTTGGCGTTTTTGGCTCCGCAACATACGCCGTGCTTCTTTATAAGCGGCCGGCGAAACTAAATCTCGTCAGCTTTATGTTTGTAACTATGGTGCTCGCAACAGCGCAAATTCTGCCGTTCTTCATCGTGGAGCATTTTTTATTCCGGCCTATGCCCATTTCCCAAACCGCCATTCTTACGGTGGGATTTATTGCGCTGTTCCCGTCAGTCCTCGCACATGCTTTTTTTGCGGAAGGAGTGCGGCGAGTCGGGGCTGCCAAAGCCGGCTACATGATCTATTTGACCCCCGTATTCGGGGTATTTATGGCAACTGCGATTCTAGAAGAGCCTTTTCGGTTCTACCATGGTACGGGAATCGCATTGATCGCTAGTGGCATCTATCTCGCCACATTTGCGGGACGGCAAAAGACAAAGACCACATGAAAAGTTCTGCAGCTTTACCCTATTTTCTTCTTACCTGCTGCGCGCTCTTCTGGGCTGGCTCTTCCGTTGTTGGGCGATATGTTGCCGGCGAAATACCACCTATGGCACTGAACTTTTGGCGTTGGCTATTCGCCTTTTTGATCGTCCTAACCTGGACGGCCGGTGAGCTATGGGAGAACCGTATTCTGATTTTAGCCAAATGGAAATTCATTTCTTTTCTAGCGCTTTCGTCGGCCATCGGGTTCGGTGCGTTGCACTATGTCGCCCTTCAATACACCACCGCAATAAATGGCGCACTTTTTCAGGGGTTGATGTCGATCTGCATCCTTATCGTCGCATTTATCATTCTAGGTGACCGGTTCGGGATACGCGAAGGTTTTGGCGTAATTTTAGGTTTTGGCGGGGTCGCCGTCATCGTCACAAGAGGCGATATCGGTGTACTGCTCAACCTTACCTTGAATATTGGCGATATTATTTTATTGGTGGCGACAATGTCTTACTCGGTCTATGCCGTCTTTCTCCGTCGTGCACCGCCTGAACTAAGCTCTAGCGCACTTATGGCCGGAATGTTTGGCTTCGCAACCTTGTTTATGTTTCCAGTGTGGCTTATCGAGCTTTACGGGTTCAATCGGCCAGTGCCTGTTAACCTGACCGCATTCTGGTCAATCGGCTTTATGACCATAGGGCCCTCCGTTTTAGCGCAAATTTTTTGGGCGTATTCGGTTAAAAAAATAGGACCAGGCACTGCCGGTTACTTTATTTATCTTGCACCAGTATTTGGTGTGTTGTTAGCCACTTCTCTGCTAGGTGAAATTTTTTTCATGTTTCACGCAGCTGGCATCATCCTAATATTCGCTGGGATATGGTTCGCAACCCGAAAGCAGGCCAGCAACGGCGGTTGATCTACCCCGCAGTGGGTAAGACGACCCCAACCATTGCATCGCGGCTTACGATTTCAGCGAGTTTATCAGCAGACCAATTCTCGGTCCCATCGGGCTGCTGTGGGAGCACAAGATACCTCATGTCAGCATTGGAGTCGTGAACGCGCACCGTTTTGTCGGCTGGCACCTCAGTACCGAATTCTTTCAACACAGAGCGCGGCTCAATCACAGCTCGAGAACGATAGCTTTTTGACTTATACCAATCCGGCGGCAGCCCAAGCAATGTCCGCGGGTAACAGGAACAAAGTGTGCAGACAATCATATTATGAACGTCATCGGTATTCTCTACGACCACCAATTCTGCGTCACCCATGGTGAGGCCCATTTCTTTAATTGCGGCCGTACCGTCATCTAGTAGGCGTTTTTTAAAATCGGGATCGGTCCATGCCTTCGCGATTACACGCCCACCATCGACAGGATCACGGCTATCCAGAAATTCGAGGTTTCGGCGGACGTCATCGGCGCTGACGACACCCTTTTCAATCAGGAGTTCCTTCATTGCCTCGGCCATAAGTTCATAATAGCCGGCCTCATTCACATCCGGCGTGGTGCCAGGATGTTCGTGATCGTGTCCATGGTCGTGAGTGTCGCGTTCATCAGTTGTCATCTATCTATCCTTCAGCCTTTTCAAGCCAGTGGTCGTAAATTTCCAAGTCTAGTGTGTCATTTTCAGGCCCATCATAATTTTCCCATAGATCAGTCTGCGACAAACGAACACGATACAATTCGCGTTTAGGCGTGCCGTCAAAACCGTAGGCCAACTCCTCTGGATTTTTAAATTCCCCACAATAGCGTTCGATTATCCCAATCTTGCCGCGTGCGTAAAAAGGGGTGCGGCGGTGGCCAGGTGGGTGGGAATTCTTGATACGCACTCGGTCGCCGACATTAAAAAGAGTCATAATCCGCCCTCTATTTTGTCCTTAATTTTTTCCATCCGGCTGAGAACCTCTTTTCGCGTAAAGACACCTTTTTCCTCCAAAAGATTCACCATGGCCTCAGACCAGCGCTCGAAATAGTCCTGCTCATAAATTTTCGACGGAAGGTCCTCTAAAGCTCGTCGGAGTTCGTCAATGCGCATTATATCGTGTTCGCGCATCGCAGCTGCGAGTGACGTCACCATCTTAGCCCATGGTTCAGCCTCATGAGCTGAATTTTCGATTGGATCGGCATCCATTCCGCCCATATCGTGTTGGCGCTGGTTCATACTTAATCCCCCATACGCATTATTGTGCGACGGTATGCATTTGAATTCAACTGGTCTCGCGCTTTGTTTTAAGCGATAAAATACGCGCTTCAACTTCTTGCGCAGTAACTACACCCTTTTGCACCAAAATATCATGAATTGCCTGCATGCCCATCTCAAAGTAACCGAGCGCATGATATCGATCATAGCCGAGATCTTCTCGCGCGCGCCTACCCTCGTGAAGACTCACAAGACAGGCGCCCTTGTCACCTAGCGCCCCGCGCAGCGCGGTAGATAACTTCGCCCATTCCGGTGTTTCTTTCTGGTCCAGCGAGATGGGACCCCAGTTCTCACCGCCAATATCGTTAACGCTTTTCTTCATGAGCTACTCCAGCTATTTGTGGAACAGATTGTATCTGAGGAACACGTTATGCGCGACCAATCGTTGAGAGCCCACGTCGCCAATCTAGAACAACAGGGCGAGCTAATTCGCATTACTAAAGAGACTGATCCACATGAAAACGTGTCTGCGATCGGCTGGAAGGCGTACGACAAGCTGGGCAAGTCTACGTTGTTCACCAACCTGGAGAACTTTCCTGACTGGACGGTTGTTAGTCAGGTTATTACCGATCGCAAGAAGTGGTCAATTGCTCTGGATATCAGTGAGGATGATTTCATCCCAACCTTGGTCAAGCGAATCAAACACCAGATAAAACCGTTAGAGGTTGGCGCTGACCAAGCTCCAGTGAAAGAAGTTATTCTCAGGGGCGAAGACGCCGACCTGACTAAAATACCCGCGCTGTGGCATGCGGAGCGCGACCCTGGGCCTTATATCGCTTCAGGCATGGCAGTTATCAAAGATCCAGACACAGGCATTCGCAACATGTCGATTCATCGCCAGCAAATCCAAGGACCAGATCAGACAGGCTTTTTGATCTGTCCCCGACATGCGCTGCGAATATACCAGAAGTACCAGCAACAAAATAAGCCTATGCCCGTTGCAATGGTTATTGGCGCTCATCCAGCGATATATTACGCATCGGGCTTTACCTCGTCATATGGGCTAGACGAGCTCGAGATCGCGGGTTCCCTTCTTAATGATCCGGTAAGGCTTGTAAAGTGCGAAACTATCGACATCGAAGTTCCTGCTGAAGCCGAATTGGTAATAGAAGGTGAGGTGCTACCGGAGGGTATGGTCGAAGAAGGACCCTTTGGCGAAGCAACAGGGACCTACGCGATGGAGGGCTCAACGGAGATTTTCAAAGTAAAAGCTATTACCCATCGAAAAAATCCCATGTTTTACGCCATGCAATGCGGTGCACCAATGACCGACACCCAGTCAATAACAGGAACCTGCATTGAAACAGTGGTTACGGATCACCTGCGAAATGTTGAAGGTGGGCTAGACCTGTTAGACGTTCGTTGCCTGGGCATTTCCGGTCTAATGGCGATTGTTCTCAAACTACGCCCAAGAGTAGAAGGTCAAGCAAAGACCGCTTTAATGGCGGCGCTCTCTAGTCCTTATCTTCACCCCAAGATTGCTATCGCAGTCGACGACGATATTGACGCATCTGATCTCCGACAGATTTTCTGGTCGTTAACGACAAGAGTTCACGGGTCACGCGATGTTGTTAATGTACCTAATACTCGAATATGGTCACTTGACAACGTATCTGACATCGTCCCTGGAATGAGCGCAATGTACAGGATTGGCACAAAAATCATCATTGACGCAACAAAACCAGCCGTCACGCAGGAGACAGAGCGAGGGCGGTTTGCTCCCGCCATGCCTTTTGGCTTCGAAGATATCAACCTCGACACTTTCTTACCCTGACCGGAAGCGATGCAGCAAGTAAGCACGGTCCATTTTTGCGATAAAAATAACATCGATACCCGCCATATCATTTCACAATACGTTGCTCGGCGTGTTGTCCACATATCGTGGGCAATCAATCTGAATGAGATAACGTTCCAGTAGCTTTAAAAGGCCGAAGGCCCCTCTCGGCCATACACAGACAAACGCAAGTGAGGCTTGAAAGTGCTATCTCGATCTGATCGCCGCACCGGCTATTGGGCGTATGATGAATATCTCCTTTTTGCAAAAGCTATGTGTAACCCCTTTCAATGACACCAGTTGGCAGCCGCACAAGCCCAGCACATTGATATTTTTCTCAACACTCTAGCAGCAAAATTAGTTCAACGTGCGGTTAGCTAGCGAGATAGCACGACGGAGCTTACGAAAGTGACGATTCCTCAATTCCTTGCCTGAAACAACATGTTCGAGCTGGCGCGAAACGCTGTGGTTCACCGAATAAGCAACATCTTTCTCTACAACTATCGCGTGAAATCGAACTCAAAACGACGCCTATCAAAATAACAGCGAACGAGTGAACGAAAATCGGCAGCTCTTTATTCAAAATCAGAGGGCTAAAATACTATTACAGAAACTTTGCAATGATCTGGGCGAGTAGAGTAAACAGTACGATTAATGGCGCTTTTAACGCAACTTGACCGCCATCGCTGCAAGATACTAAATCTTTGGAACTTTAAAGAATATGATTAAGGTCCAGCCGGGAGAGAGTGAGATGAGTAATAATCCTAAATTCATAGATCGAACTGGATTTGAAAATCCAAAAGAACTCGATCTTTGGGAGCCTATCCTAATTTCAAAACAAGAAATGGACGAGGAGATTGCTCGTCTCGCCGATCAGCCTCTCCCCAAAAACGGCCGTAGACAGTCTCTCATCGTACATCCACGCTGGAAGGAGTTGGGTGTCGGTCCGGGTTTAAATCCGGGCGTCCGTGTTACTCTGGAGGTATTGAAACCCGGCGAGCAAACAGCGCCGATACGTCATAATTCGACCCAGGTAAACTTTTGTATACAAGGTGAAGGCCATTCATTCGTCAACGGCAAAAAAATCGGCTTCAGAGAATACGACGTTTATAATTTTCCATCGATGGGAACTTACTGGCATGTGAACGATTCAAAGAATCTTCACGTTCGCCTTACCTACTCAAATGCTCCGTTGCTTGAGAAAATGAATGTCCACATCATTGATGAAGAGCCTCCGCCGATGATGGAGTTGGTTGAAACTGCGAGTAAGCAGGCTGCGGAAGAAAAAGCGCGCGCAGAAGCTGACGAAGCGGATGCGACGTCGAAGAGTCCCTACGGAACTTTTCAACTTAACGATGATGGCGCATGGTTGATGCCGTACGAAACACTAATCAACCCAGCGGCCGTAGATTCCAAGGCTCTACATTGGCCGTGGCAGGAGGTGAAGACAGAGCTAGATAAGCTGACAGCGCTGGGATCAGAATACCGCGGCAGGCGGCTTTATTTGCTGTTTAATCCGATGACCACACGGTTCAATGGCACGACGCCAAACTTCTTTGCAACAATGACCGTGCGCCCGCCAAAAATTGTTGACCGACCACACCGCCACGTATCCTCGGCTATAAACTATTATTTCCACGGATCTGGACGGTCCACAGTAGAAGGTAAGGTTTATGAGTGGCAAGCCGGCGACCTAATGCTCTCTGCACCTGGGTGGGGTGTGCACAATCATGCCTCCTACGATGAGCCTGTTTACGAGCTTACGGTGCAGGACCAGCCACTGAATATCTTTATGGAGAGCTTACTTTGGCAAGAAGATTTGAAGCACCCTTGGTCTGTGCTTGGGGCCAACTCCGGCTTCGAAACCAACGCTGAAGCCCTACGCGAGGCTGGTGAGTGAACGACGCGCTCCTGCAAAAGCCCTCCATCTCTCGTTGAGCACCGGCAAGAGGTGCAGGCCTCGGTCGTCAGAAAAATTTGATCCCGGTGTTACCACTCTGCAAAGTTAGTTGCTTGGAGACGTCTCAATGATGAAGCTGCCGAAAAATTTTTTACGTGGGTCTATTCCCCCTTTAATTACACCATTCCGGAACGGCAAGGTAGATTACGATGCTTATGCCGGTCTGGTAGAATTCCAAGTAAGGAATGGGTCTCACGGTATACTTGTTAACGGCACAACCTCGGAACCGGCGTCACTTACGGTAGAAGAGCGCAACCGCATCGTTGATATCGCGATCGAGGCTTGTGCAGGAAAGCTACCGATTGTTGCAGCAACCGGGTCACAAAATCTGCAAGAAACATCCGCCCTTTCTAAACATGCCGAAAAAGCTGGTGCAGATGCTCTGCTTATTGTAACCCCATACTACACCCGTCCGCCCCAGCGGGGACTTGTAGAATATTATAAAAGGCTTGGAAAAAGCACATCGTTACCATGGATGATTTATCACATCCCAGGTCGGGCAGCTGTTTCGGTAACCTTAGATACATTGGGCCAAATTGCGAAGGCCTGTCCAAATTTTATTGGCATGAAGCACGCCGTTGACGATCTAGGGTTTGCCTCAGAATGTCTTGATCATTTTGGTATGGATTTTCGTATTTTCGTTGGTCTTGAAGACCTCTCCTATCCCATGATGGCGATCGGTGCTTGTGGATTAATGAATGCGGTCGGTAATTTACAGCCTAAAAAGCTGGCAAGAATGTGCGAGGCAGTCTGGATGGGCGATCTTAAGAAGGCAAGAAAGCTGCATTACGAACTCTTTGAAATCAACCAAGCTGTTTTCTATGACACCAATCCAATTGCCATTAAGTACATGATGAAAAGGCTTGGAATTATGCCAAAAAATGAGCATCGTCTCCCTATGGCGCCAGCGACTAAAGATCTCGAGAAACGACTGGATAAGGTGCTGAAAAATTCTGGTCTTCTCAAGACAACCGCGCAGAAGAAATAGGTCTAATTTGGACTTATCCCAATTACAGCGTAAGGGCCAAAATTTCGTTTACATAATTGGAAGTAATGATGACGGTATCTGGCGAAGCTATGTCGGTTGGACTATTGACCTAGAAGCCCGCTTGGGCGCTCACAATTCAGGGAAAGGCGCAAAATCGACACGGGGGCGACATTGGCAATTGCTTTACGCCGAAAAACATCCAACACGTGGCGAAGCGATGAGCCGTGAATGGCATTTAAAACGCGACCGTATATTCCGAAAAGCTGTATTGCCGACTTAAAAAGAATAGCACCGTCTACATTGCAATAGATACGTTTCGTGACACTAAATCCCGGGCAAAAAAAATGGCCTCGGCCGCCCCCGGCTTTCGGCCTGACCCCTT
>CAJWSW010000026.1 GCA_913046035.1 uncultured Alphaproteobacteria bacterium
GGGGCGCATCCCGTCCGCTGTGGGCTATCAGCCAACTTTGGCTACCGATATGGGCAACCTACAAGAGCGAATTACCACGACTAATAAAGGATCAATCACTTCAGTGCAGGCAATCTACGTGCCTGCAGACGACTTGACTGACCCGGCTCCTGCGACGTCCTTTGCGCATCTTGATGCTACAACGGTGCTGTCACGTCAGATAGCGGAACTAGGGATTTATCCCGCTGTCGATCCACTTGACTCCACATCTCGTATCCTCGATCCGCGTACTGTCGGAAATGAACACTATGAAGTCGCTCGTGAGGTTCAGCGTGTTCTTCAGACCTACAAGGGACTACAAGACATTATCGCTATTCTCGGCATGGATGAATTGTCGGAGGAGGACAAATTGGTCGTCGCGCGTGCACGCAAGATCCAGCGTTTTCTCTCGCAGCCCTTTCACGTCGCTGAGATCTTTACCGGAATGTCAGGCGTGTTTGTTGAACTAGACGACACGATCAGGGGCTTTAAAGGGTTGGTTGAAGGCGAATATGACGACTTGCCCGAAGCCGCTTTCTACATGGTTGGAAAGATCGAAGACGCTGTCGAAAAAGCAAAGGATATGTCGGCTGCTGCTTAAGCGAAAACGTGTTGCGTCGAACTTTGGAAACTGTTTATGGCTGAAGAATTCTCTTTCGAATTGGTCTCTCCAGAAAAGCTCCTGTTAGCCGAAGAGGTAGATATGGTTGTCGTCCCAGGTGCGGAGGGTGATTTTGGAGTGTTAGTTGGGCATGCGCCGTTAATATCATCACTTCGGCCGGGCGTTATCGACACTTATAACGGCGGCAAGGTAGCAGATCGTATTTTTGTCGCAGGGGGTTTTGCAGAAGTTACAGGTGAGCGCTGCACCGTATTGGCCGAAGAGGCGATTCCAGTGAAGGACATTGATTCCGCAAACGCGGAGGAGAGGCTCAAGGTTGCAAAAGAAGCAATCTCAGGCGCTGATAATGATACCTTACGGAATGCCGCCGAAATAGAGCTCACGGTGGCGGAAGCAATGCTCGCAGCTGGACGCGCTGCGTGACAAATACGACGCTCCTCCTAGATAGAAAATTTCATTCATTTTCTTTCCGGTAGTCGTAACAATGCTTTGCCTCTTTAATAGGCGGCGTGTAGCGGGTCTGAGAATTACAGGCATAATAGGATACCGGGTAACGCGCTTTAGGCATTAAATCCTATGGCGCCACGTTAAGTGACCTTGTCCTCCCATTCCGGATAAGATGTTATAATATCGCGGTAGATATTACGTTTAAAGTGAACGACTTCGCGCACCAAGGTCTCCGGATCGGTCCATTTCCAACGTCTGAATTCAGGCTCCACAGTTGCTATGTTGATATCCGCGTCTGTGCCAGTAAAGGAAAATGAGGTCCAAATCTGCGCTTGCCCGCGAAACTCTCCGCCCCAAGCGCGACGCCTAATGCGCTCGGGTAAGTTGTATGTGCGCCAAGTCTTGTCGATCCCCAAGAGCTTAGCTTTGTAAATACCAGTTTCTTCGCGCAATTCACGAATTGCAGCTTCGACGGCACTTTCTCCAGCGTTAATACCACCCTGAGGCATCTGCCAGGCATTTGGCGTATCTAGCCGCTCGCCAACGAACAAATTGCCGGCTTTATTAATTAAAAGTATACCCACGCAGGGGCGATAGCGCTGCGGCGGGGGTCCGGGATAAATCATTGATTTGCGACCGGTTTATTTTTTTGACTTAGTGCGGATATCGGAGCCAGCACAAACCCGCGTGCTCTTAACAGAATTGCCCAATCAGAAATTTTTTCGAAGGTCACCGGATATGGAGAGGCTATTCCAATTGCTTGCTTCTCGCTCTTAGCTTGTTTTTCCAACTCGGTGAACTTTCGATCGATACTTTGCCGGGATGCCGATTCGTCAAGCATCAGCGTGGCCGTGGAAAATGGCATCTTTAAATCTTGCGCCAAAGAAGGTGCAGTGCTGCCCGGGCTGCTTCCGCTATCGAAATACAGCAGACCGCGTTGTTTAATAGCGTTCAAGATCGGTAGCATATGTTTGCGTGAAGCGGTGAAACGGGATCCAAGGAAATCCATTACACCGACATACCCGATTGCCTGACCGAGAGCTAAATCTAGCCGATTTAGATTGTCGTTTGTGCTGAGAGAGGTCAGTAGTGCCTGCGGTCCCGGATCGTAGGGGGGAAAGTTGTTTGGTTCCATTGGTATATCGATTAGTACTTCGTGTCCGCTTGCGTGGGCAAGCGTTATCCAACTATCGAGTTTCGCGGAGTAAGGTGCAAAGGCTAGCGTTACGCCGCCAGGTAACGCTTGGATCGCTGCCTCCGTTGCTGCGTCAGATAGTCCCAAACCAGTTACAACAATCCCTATCCGCGGTCGTGTGTCCTTGTGGTTGAAGGGTTTAGCGTAAATGTTGACGGGCTGGCGGTCATTACTGTCTTCTGTCCGTGCTATCCCGACAGGAGTCGATTGTATCACAAGAGGCGTTGATGCCGATTGTTGTTTCGCAAAGGCGGGCAATTTTGTTGGTAACGTTAATGCTGTGGCCCAACCAATTAGCAAAAGGATTGGTAATTTGATCCCGTTTTTCATTCACGTCCTAAGCTTTGCTACTCAGATATTGTGTTAGCCAGTCTAGTTATTTGCTTGAACGGCTACCGTATAGCGCGATGCCCCGAAGCAAATCGAGGGCTCTTGAGAGTTGGTAATCTTCCGGCGGTTTATCAGTTTCCTTCACCAGCTGTTCTGTGTCGGGTTTAATCTGATTATCGCTCGGGTTTTCGAGCCTTCCACGGAGATCTTCCTCTCTTTTTACACCCGGTCGCGTTATTTTCTCGACCTTGGCCTGTTCCACTAATATGTCAGGTTCAATACCTTTAGCTTGGATTGATCTCCCGGACGGAGTGTAGTACCGCGCAGTTGTTAAACGGATCGCGCCGTTACCCGATAACGGTATGATAGTCTGCACTGATCCTTTGCCGAACGTCCGAGTTCCGAGCACTATGGCTCGCCGATGGTCTTGCAATGCCCCAGCTACAATCTCGGAAGCGGAGGCAGAGCCACCATTAACCATGACCACTATAGGTAATCCGTCTGTAATGTCGCCTGCTTTGGCATTGAAGCGCCGACTCTCGTCAGGTCGTCTCGATCGAGTTGAAACAATCTCACCTTGGTCCAGAAATGCGTCCGATACCTTAACAGACTGGTCTAACAGGCCGCCGGGATTATTCCTTAAGTCGATAACAACACCTGCAAGCTTTCCCTTCGCTTTTTTTCTTAAACTTTTAATTGACTGTTCGACGCCACTAGTTGTTTGTTCGCTGAAAGATGTGATCCTCACGTAGGCGATATCCCCGCCTTCCATGCGGGACCGGACTGAGCGAATCTTGATAATATCTCGTGTTACGGTGACGTTAAACGGGTCGAGATTCTCTCGACGGACGGTCAATTTAAGATCGCTTCCTACTTTCCCACGCATTTTTTCTACCGCTTCCGATAGCGTAAGGCCTTGAACCGGTTCGCCATCAAGGTGGGTTATAAGATCACCAGACTTAAGTCCAGCGCGGAATGCTGGTGTGTCGTCAATTGGAGATACTACTTTAACAACCCCATTCTCCATCGTTACTTCGATACCCAGTCCACCGAATTCACCTCGCGTTTGCGTTTGCATCTCGCGGAAATTTTTAGGACTCAAATAGCTGGAATGTGGGTCTAGTGCAGATAGCATTCCGTTAACAGCAGCTTCGATTAGCTGTTCGTCAGATACATCTTCCACATATTCAGAGCGTACGCGCTCGAAAACATCGCCAAATAGGCTCAGTTGCCGGTAGGTCTCTGAGCTATTCTCTTGTGCGACGGCGGGCGAGGACAAGGCCATTATCGCTGCGAGCGCAAATGCTTTTATAGTTGGGTTAGTCATTATCCGCGTACCTTATTCCTAGACGCCGCTTCAGGAAGCAACGGGTTAATTGGACGGCCTTTTTTTCTCAGTTCGAAATACAGCCGCTGAGAGCCCTCAGGAGATTGGGCCATTTCCCCGAGCGGTTCTCCAGCAAAAATATCATCTCCCTCTACCGCACTTATTTGAGCCATGCCTGAAAAAAGCGCGTGACCCATATCAGGTAGTTCTAATATGACAAGATTTCCATACCCACGAAACATGCCCGCGAATACGACACGTCCCTTTGTGGGAGCAACAACAGGGGCCGCTGGGCGCGTTGCAATATATACACCCTTACTGAGCACCCCATTTGGCATTTTTTGGCCGAATGTTGTAACAACGCGCCCTGGCGCGGGAACCGTTCCTTCGATCAATTTAAAAGGGGTTAGGGAGCGTTGTGCATCAAAATTATTTGTGCCAAGTATTTCAGGATTTTGGCGTTTTTTAAGTTTCTTTAAAATGTCACGGATATTCTCCGCTTGGCGGGAAAGGCGTGTCGCACCGCGGATAGCGCGTTTTTTTTCGGTTTGAGTTTTTGATAGCAGTGTCTTTTTTTTCATCGTCAGAGATTGCAGCGCAAGTCTCTCTCCTTCTAACCGAGATAATGTCATTGAAAGTAATTTTTTGTCCTCTGTAATTCTGACGCGTACCTTTATTAATTCGCGAATTTGCTCTGAAAGTTCGTCAGTTTCTCTCCTGATCTTAGCGATAATCGCGCGCAGTAGGATGCCACTTCGGATTGTTTTATCAAAGGACTGCGGAGAAGTTACGAGGATGACAGCGGGTTTGAGCGCCAAACGCTGGACAGCGATTAGAGTCACCGACATTTTTTCCTGCAGAAGGGCCATCGTATTGGATTGCTCTAACTCCTGTTCCTGAAGTTTTCTTAAGCGTGCCTCTAATTTGTTAGCCTGCGCAGAATATCGGTATAACGATTTCGCTAAATCGACCCTGAGCTGTTTAATTTGTCGTAGCTCATTAGCAGTTTTCTGTGCGGATCGCCCAAGTTTGTCTCGCGTTGCACGTGTGTCAGATAGATTTTCCTCAATCACTTGTAACCGCAATCGAAGTTCTTCGGCGCATGCTTTGTTACTCAAGCCGCCGATAAAACATGCTGCCGCACTGAAAAGCACGATGGTGCCTGCGGCGGTAATCAAGTTTGGCCTAAGCAGGGACGTGGTCCTGTTGGGTTCCAGTTGTCGTAGTTGCCAGAGATATGCCCGACATTTCCGTAGGAGTTTCTATGCCCATGAAATCGAGGAGGGTCGGCGCGATATCAGCGAGCCGGCCGTTTGCAAGCCCATGTTTGTCGGTAGGTGGATTCACCACTACAGCAGGCACTGCGTTCAATGTGTGAGAAGTGTGCGGCTCTCCTGTCCGTTCGTCTCGGAGAGTTTCGGCGTTTCCGTGATCCGCCGTTATGAGCATGGTACCCCCTGCATTTTGAACCGCCTCAGAAAGACGGCCGACACAGTCATCAACGGTGCGAATCGCAATTTCCGTTGCTGAAAGTATACCGGTATGACCCACCATGTCCGGATTGGCATAATTCACTAGTATAAAGTCATATTTATTGGATTCGATCTCTATGAGCAGTCTATCCGTGACTTCCTGTGCCGACATTTCCGGTTGAAGATCATACGTGTGAACTTTTGGCGATGGGATAAGAATGCGATCTTCTCCAGGAAAGGGCGCCTCTTCACCTCCATTGAAAAAAAACGTCACATGCGCGTATTTTTCCGTTTCTGCAATACGTAACTGGCGTTTTCCAGCCTCTGCTAAAATACTACCAAGAATGTTGTTGAGCCGTTCCGGTGGGAACATCGTTTCCATTAGGGCATTGTGGCAACTCGAGTACTCTGTGAGTCCGATAGCCGCAGCAAAGTTAACTGAGCGTGTCCGTTTGAAGCTAGCAAAATGTGGGTCGAGCAATGCTGAGAGAATTTCCCGTGAGCGGTCAGCGCGGAAATTTGCCATCAGCAACCCATCACCATCTGAAACACCAGGATAACCGTTGATTGCGACAGGTTCTAGGAACTCGTCTGTAACCCTCGCTTCATAGCTAGCGTCTATCGCCGAGTTTACATCATCCGCGATTTTCCCCGTTCCAGAGACTATAAGATTGAAGGCTTTTTCAACTCGATCCCAACGTTCGTCACGGTCCATGGCGTAGAACCGGCCACATAGAGTGGCGATCGTTGCGTTATGGCATGCCGACAACGCTGCATTAAAATCGGTTGTGAATTCACGACCGCTAACTGGCGGGGTGTCCCGACCATCTAAAAACGCGTGAACAGCGACCGGGATATCCTGCATTGATAATATTTCTGCCAACTTTAGCAGGTGCCTCTGATGTGAATGAACACCGCCCGGTGAGAGAAGCCCCAGCAGATGACATGTGCCACCGGAGTTTTTCAGCGCCGAAATAAAAGCCGACAGCGCTGGATTTTCATCTAATAAACCACCCTCGATTGAGGCATCTATCCGCTGAATATCTTGGTTAACTATCCGCCCCGCCCCAAGGTTCATGTGCCCGACTTCAGAATTTCCCATCTGACCAGCTGGCAGTCCCACATCCAGGCCAGATGTATTGATTAATGCACTCGGCCCTTTGTTCCAAATCCGTTGGAAATTAGGTGTATTTGCAGGGATGATAGCGTTGTCGGTCTTGGTAGCTCTGTAGCCCCAACCGTCGAGGATGCACAGCACTACAGGCCGTCGCGAATTTTTTGTATAACTGTTCATATGGAGATCCTATAGACCCAATTCTATTATACAAGAAAACCAAATGAAAATGTTATTGGAGGTCTTTGAAATCTCATATCAATCGCGGTGATAAGGGTGACCCGCTAAAATTGCCTGCGCCCGATAAATCTGTTCGACAAGCAGAACCCGCGTTAGTTGATGTGGCCAGGTCGCGGCGCCGAGCGCGAGTACAGTATTGGCCTCATCTTTAAGCTCCTTCTCCAATCCGCCTGCTCCGCCGATCATAAAAGTGATTTCTGTATTCTGTTTTTGCCAGCAGTCTAGTTTAGCGGCGAATGCACGGCTGCTAAGCGACTTGCCTCGTTCGTCCATTGCAATCCGCAAGCTTCCCTGTGGCACTGCTTTTCTAATCAAATCCGCCTCTCGACGTTTGAGCTCCCTCGCAGATGATTTCCGGTGTTCCTCTAATTCCAATATTTTTAAGGGCCAATAGATCCGTCGCTGATATCGTCTTAACAATTCATGTTCTGGACCTGGCTTAATCTTTCCGATTGCATAGATGGTGATTTTCACAGCTCTGTGATCAGAATGTAGTTGGTTCGGACGTGTTCGGAAGTTCCGCGTTCCACATCTTTTCTAGATTGTAGAATTGACGAACTTCAGGCCGAAAGAGATGGATCACGATATCGCCAGCATCAAAAAGGACCCAGTCCGCTTTCGCGCGGCCCTCTGGTGTGATGCCTTTGACACCATACTTTTTTGCAACCTCCATTAGCCTATCGGCCATAGTTGCCACCTGTCGGTTAGACTGACCGCTTGCTATTACCATATAGTCAGCTATGTCAGACTTCCCTTTCAAGTCGATCACAACGATATCTTCCGCTTTATGGTTGTCGAGCGACTTGCAAATATCTCCAAGAAATTTGTCTGCTTGGCCTCTGTCGTCCGCAACTTCTTTAAATGTATTTGTCAGTGGTCATGTTTCCTATTTAGATGATAACTTCTCTCTGTCGGCATTCACTATACCTTTTTTAAGTGCACGACTTTGCCGAATTTTCGTCGCGGATCCAGGATGCAGTCTGGTATGAAAAAACATCCAGGCCGGCGGCTGCATGTCCGCCAATGAATAAGCATCGGTCCGTTTGCGCTTAAAGCGAAAAAATGCTCGTGCTGCTTTTCCCGATAGCGCACCGAAAGAATAAGGCGCCCGATCAAACACAGCAATTGGAACTTGATTGAAGATCCGTGTCCATCGGTGCCAGCGAGAAATCTGTTTCAGATTGTCTGCACCCATGAGCCAGACAAAGTTTGTGGCTGGGAAACAGTCTTTAAGGACCACAAGAGACCCTGCCGTATAGGCCGTGCCAAGCCGGGTTTCAATGTCTGTGACACGGATGTTTGGATGCCGTGCCATCTCATGTGCACTTTGTAACCGCTCTTTAAAAGTTGCCATCCCGTCAGTTGATTTCAGGGGGTTTTGAGGTGATACCATCCACCAAACTTCGTCTAATTGTAAAAGTTTCAGCGCCAGCAAACTTATATGTCGGTGGCCTTCATGTGCGGGGTTAAACGAACCGCCAAGAATGCCAATACGAAGGCCAGTTACGGAATGGCCTCGGCGGATATCGGTGATGCTTTTCAGGGTCTAACCTGTCCTGCGCCGCGGACGACGTATTTAAATGTGGTCAGCTGCTCAACTCCCACCGGTCCGCGCGCATGCAACCTGCCGGTGGAAATTCCTATCTCTGCACCCATACCAAACTCACCGCCATCAGCGAATTGGGTAGAGGTATTGTGCATTACAATCGCAGAGTCTACAGCGGCTATGAATTTATCTGCTGCGGCAAGATCTTCGGTGATAATCGAGTCCGTGTGGTGAGAACCAAAGGCTTTGATGTGATCGATCGCGCCGTCTACGCCCTTTACTTGCCGGATAGAGAGTATTGGCTCTAGGTATTCAGTGCGCCAGTCTTCTTCTGTAGCAGGAGCTATGCGATCATCGATTGATTGCATATTATTATCACCGCGAAGTTCGCATCCGGCGTCGATTAAAGCATTAAAAATTGGCGGGAGGTTATTAAGCGGCATGGCTTGGTCGATGAGCAAAGTTTCTGTCGCGCCGCAAATACCAGCACGGCGCATCTTTGCATTAACTATAATCTCGCGAGCCATATCGGGGTTAGCGGCACGATCTACATATGTATGACAAAGCCCTTCAAGATGCGCGATTACTGGAATCTTGCTCTCTGTTTGCATCCGCTCGATCAGGGATTTGCCTCCGCGAGGTACAATGATATCGATATAGTTGGTCATCGTAAGCATTTCGCCAACAGCCAACCGGTCGGTGGTTGGAACCAGTTGGATAGATGCAACGGGCAAGTCCGCTGCTGCAAGCCCTGCTTGAAGGCATTGCAGGATTGCGTTTGACGAATGAAAGCTCTCTGATCCGCCGCGCAGGATTGCGGCATTTCCAGATTTCAGACACAGCCCGCCAGCATCTGCCGTAACGTTGGGTCGAGACTCATAGATTATCCCGATCACACCTAGGGGCACGCGCACGCGGGTTATGTTAAGCCCATTGGGTCGGTCCCACTCTGATGTGACCTCGCCGACCGGATCAGGTAGATCTGCGATCTGTTCCAGTCCGGATGCCATTGTTTCGATGCGGCCCACATCAAGCTTAAGGCGGTCAAGTAGAGATCCCGAAACATTGTGCTCTTCTGCTGCTGTCACATCCTTTTCGTTGGAGCTTAACAGATCACCGATATTGTCCCGAAGCGCCATTGCCGCCCCCCGCAGCGCAGTGTTTTTGCGTTCGGTGCCTGCCGATCCCAAGTCATGTAGTGCTGCTCGGGCGCGCTGGCCCATTTCTCTCATCTGGCCGGCGATCTCATCTGTTTCGATCGCAGTTGCAGCGCTCATTTTTGATTGACCTCCACTACGTTCATTTCTAAGACCAAGTCATCCCTATGCACCATTTCATCCCGCCCACGGTAGCCCAGAATTCTCTCGATATCACGGCTTTTTCGCCCCGAAATGCGTATCGCATCATCTGAAGAATAGGCAGAAAGGCCACGCCCCACCACACCAACACCCGGAACCCTAATATTTACAACATCGCCCCGCTCAAAAGTTCCTTCAATGCTGGTGACGCCAGCTGGCAAAAGGCTCTTTCCTGACTTCAAAGCGTTGATCGCACCCGCATCGATAACGATCGACCCGGCGGCAGAGACAGTGCCTGCAATCCAGCCTTTTCGTGCGGTCAATGGCTCTGAAGACGGCATGAACCATGTGGCCCGTCCCCCTGAAGCCAAAGCCGACAGTGCATTCATCACTGTGCCGTCTGTGATAGCCATGGTACAACCTGCGGCCATAGCGATTTTGGCAGCTTCGAGCTTTGTTAACATGCCACCCGAAGAATATCCTGAGGGCGCCGCGCCGGCCATCGCTTCTATCTCTGGAGTTATTTCCGTAACTTCGCTTATTAGATCAGCGTTACTATTGAGGCGAGGATCCTCGTTATAAAGCCCATCCACGTCTGAGAGTAATACAAGCGTGTCTGCACTGATCATTTGGGCGACGCGGGCTGCAAGGCGGTCGTTGTCGCCATATCGAATTTCTTCCGTCGCCACAGTGTCGTTTTCGTTAATCACCGGAATGGTACCCAGTTTTAATAATGTTTCAATCGTTGCCCGGGCATTTAGATGCCGTCGTCGCTCTTCTGTATCGGATAGCGTCAACAGTATTTGGGCGACGGTGATGTTATGTATTCCTAACGCTTGCTGCCAAGCGTGGGCCAGGCGAATCTGACCGGTCGCAGCTGCTGCCTGTTTTTGTTCAAGCGCGAGTTCACCGCTTGGCAGTTCCAGCCGGTTTCGCCCAACCGCGATTGCGCCTGACGACACGATTACAACCTCTATTTTTTGCTTGTGGAAACCCGCTATATCCGACGCTAATTCGGATAGCCAGGTGCCTCGGATCTCCCCCTTATCGTCGTCAACCAGCAATGCAGATCCGATCTTGACAATGACGCGGCGTGAGCCGCTCAGTTGGTTGTGTGTGCTGAGCTCTATGGTGCCCATAAGCCTGTGCTTTTCACCGCCTGGCTCACGCCGGCATTCATCCGCTCGGCTTCAACGGTTATCTTCATCTTGCGCAGAACGTCCTCGATTCCGGCGCCGGATAACCCGGATGTAACATGAACTTCCGCTCCTGTTGCAATTTCCAGCTCTGAACGTTTTTCGTTAATAAATTCTTCTGGGATGGCATCGATCTTATTTAACGCTAAAATTTCTCTCTTTTCTTCTAAGCTCCCTCCATAAGCGGCGAGTTCGCTGCGGACGGTAAGCCATGCTCCCACTATGTCGTCTTCGGTACAGTCAATTAGGTGCAGTAGAGCGCCGCAACGCTCAACATGCCCAAGGAACCGGTCGCCCAGCCCCGCTCCCTTGTGCGCGCCTTCAATCAGGCCGGGGATGTCGGCAATCACGAACTCAGTCTGGTCTATATATACAACGCCAAGTGCTGGGGTCAGGGTCGTGAAAGGATAGTCTGCTACCTTGGGCTTTGCGCGAGATACTGCCGATAAGAAAGTAGACTTTCCAGCGTTAGGTAATCCTACCAACCCGGCATCGGCTATGAGTTTCAGACGCAGCCTCACCCAACGTTCCTCTCCTTCTCCGCCGGTATCGGCTCGCCTGGGTGCTTGATTGGTAGAGGACTTGAACCGAGTGTTTCCACGTCCGCCCTGGCCACCTTGTAAAAGTATGACGCGTTGTCCAACGCGGGTAAGGTCGGCAAGTAGGAAATCATGCTCATCATCAAAGATTTGCGTGCCGATTGGGACCTGGAGGGTGATGTCTTCGCCCGCCGCACCAAAACGGTTTTTGCCCATTCCGTGGCCGCCAGTTTTGGCCTTAAAGTGCTGTTGATAACGAAAATCGATTAGCGTGTTTAGCCCATCGACTGCTTCCACTATTACATCCCCGCCCCGGCCACCGTCCCCTCCATCTGGCCCGCCAAACTCGACATGAGCTTCCCGACGGAAGCTTACGCATCCGGCCCCGCCGTTGCCGCTCCGGACGTATACTTTCGCGGTATCGAGAAACTTCATATTCGTGGTGCAGTCCCGTTAGGTTGCCAACGCGTCTAGCCTAGCCCAAGGGGACGAAGCTTCCACAAGATTACACCTGGCATAAACCTCAGCCGATCCGGTTAGGCGCGTTTAATAGTCTGCCTTGTTAGGCCGCAGGATCGACCGAAACGAGGACACGGCCACCCGAAGACTTGCGGAACGCTACTTTTCCCTCACTCTTGGCGAAGATGGTGTGGTCCTTGCCTATGCCGACGTTTTCACCGGGGTGCCACTTGGTGCCACGCTGACGAATAATGATATTTCCAGGTATCACTGCCTCGCCACCAAACTTTTTTACACCAAGACGCCGACCTTCGGAGTCGCGACCGTTGCGTGAACTACCGCCTGCTTTTTTATGGGCCATTATTCAATCTCCTTCGGACAAGTCGTCCGCTTAATTCACTATTTACCCTTCGCCACTTTCTTTGCTGCTTTCTTTGCCACCGACTTGCCGGCGGCCTTAGCTTTGCCCTTAGCTTTTACTTTGCCTTTAGCATTTGCTTTACCTTTAGTTTTCGAGGCGCCCTTTTTAGCTGACGCCGCCTTGGTATCTTTTGTGACTGCGTCTTTGGTTTTTTGTGCACTGGCTTTACGGGCACTAGATAGAATGTCAGTAACGCGGATGACAGTTAACTGCTGGCGGTGTCCGCGGGTCCGACGATAATTTTTTCGCCGTTTTTTCTTGAAAATTACTACCTTGTCGCCCTTTTTTTGCTCAAGCACCTCGGCAGTAACGTGTGCACCGGGCAGCGAAGGCGCGCCCACTGTTAGACCTTTGCCGTCGTCCATTGCTAGCACATTGTCCAATTCAATAGTGGTACCTGCGTCCCCCTCAAGCTTTTCGACCGTCAGAACATCGTTTTTCGCAACGCGGTACTGTTTACCGCCGGTTTTGACCACTGCGTACATTTACTTTCCCGTTCACTTACTTTTGAGGTGCAAGCTAATAGAACACCCACCATTGGAATTTCCACGAGCGATTTTGTGCGAAGGTAAGGCAAACCGCTAGGGACCTTCAGAAGAGCGGGAAATATAGCCTTGGGTTGTCAGGTGTCAACGGTTTTCGGCTGGGTTTGTCGCCTGTTTGCACATAGCTTTGTGTCGCTCACTTTTTTATATAAAGGCTGGTGCTCCCGCGTGGCGTTAGGCCCGACCAACTCTTAAGCAGCTATGTAATTAGATGACAAACATCGCCTAAACTTTCTTCCAAATAAACCTCGACTGCAGATCGGTGAAGCTCATTAGAAAACAGACTTTATGTTTGCACCAATTCACAATACTTCTGTGCAACAGAAAATTAACTTAGATTGAGATGCGGGGTATAGAGAGATTATGGCGTTCAGACTTGTTACGGTGGCGCTCAACTTCCTGCTTTTATTGATGTTTGTGTTCTATTTCATTGGACATGGGCTTCCGCAACACCCAATACTTTGGGTCTCTGCAACCCTTTGGTTCGTCACGCCTGTGGTGACACTTTTGTTCATCCGAAAGTCTCAATAGATTCATCGAATTCGGTGAACTGGTTAATTTCGGGAAATTTGGAGGGCAGATGTTCACAAACCAAAGTCTTCTATGCCCCGGAAATCGTCGCCTCAATCTAGGGAAAAAATTTAGGCAATGATAGTATATGTTGCCCACACCTTAGATAGGAAAAGGCGGTGAATTTCCGTGGTGCTTGACTTCAGAGGCAAATTTGCGAGGGCGCTGCGGTAGAAATCTCGCTGTGAATTGAAGGTGGTAGGTCTAGCTTTTTATGCCGCCGCTAAGAGATGACCGAGAGTGGCGCGTGTTGCGGCATTTTTGGGAGCAATACAGCACCTCGTCCCAAACCCGCTTCCACTTCTTCCGCCATGTAAAAGGGCGACCGCATGTTTTGCAATTTTTCGTGGCGAGATCAGATTTTCGTTTCATAGACTTGCATTACCTTTTACACACCGACATTACTCAGCCTGTGACCTATGCTACAGCCTACCTAATAAGGGCCAGATATTTTTGACGAAGAAGTGGCATCGACCTCGTAAACAGAAATTGTTGATGTCGTTTTTTAAATTGGGTTCAGGCCCCTTTAATCGCGTTATCCATTTTCATTAAGATCGGGCGCGCGTCGGGAGTGCAGAGTGGTATGATACTCCCCTGATAGCGGACACATAGTGTTGGTGATGACTGGGTTTCATCACCAAGATTCACCTCAAGGTCGGCAATTATTATTTCGGCTTTTTCTAGAACGCTTAGAACCTTCATTAGACAGTCTCACTTGGCCTCAGTTGTCAACTTACTTTGGTTTATTCCATTTTTTGTGCGGACGCGCTCTCGATAAAAAGTTGAGCGCTGTTGAAAGAACAACACCCGAGGTGGATGATGCATTTCAAAGTGAACCTGAAAGTAATTCAAAGTGAATCAGAAAAAGGTCCCTCTATTCAGGTGGCGCCAGAGGAGTGATCGTGAATGGAATATGCTCTATGACGTAATCCTCGATAAGTTTTTGGAAGTCGGGATCTTCCATCATCGCTCCCATAGCCGGCATATCGACATCGAATAGGGTCACCAAAGCTGTTGCATCGTTAGCTTTCCCAACAAGTGTTTTGCTCTCATCGCAGATTTTTGACCGATTATCCGCGTCATCAACGAAAAGCTTATGCCATGCCTCGTAAGATGATTTGAGTTTTACAATAATGTGAATGTCCATTTTTTTCTTTCCCCGGTTTTAATTCGCGATTGTAAGGTCCTGATGGGTCATGTGCTCTTGAACAAAAGGTTCCCACAGAAAACTCACGTTTAAATATGTCAGTATTAAAGTAAAACCCACAAAAAATAAAAACACCAAGAATGATGCGCAAAATTCGTAAAGTTTCGTGCTAAAGAACCTCATTATGGAAAATACGCTTTTAATTGTATCTGGGATCAGTGGAAGAGAGAGGCATCGTCCTGACCTAGTGTTTCGCTTATTAAGAAATCTTTTGTATTTTGCCCTAAACCCAAGGTTTGACGACATTCTCTACTCAGACCTGCGAAGGTAAGAAACCAGCAAGACAACTCGAGTTATGGAGCCTTGACACCCCTGTTTTGAGGTATCAGAAAGATCCTCGGACGGGTGACAGAGTGGTTGATTGTGCTGGTCTCGAAAACCAGTGTACGTGCAAGCGTACCGAGGGTTCGAATCCCTCTCCGTCCGCCAATAGTCTTTGACGCTAAAAAAGTTTCAAGCCAGACATCGCGGTCATAATGGAACATAATAAAAGCTCTATAAAATTTGGTAACGGGCTATTTGTTCCGTTCCTTAATTGCACGCCAATGTTCGCGTAAAATCCATATTGCTCAGGTCTGTATTGGGTTGAGCAAGACAATTTTTTAAGGAGGCTGAGAAATTTCTGAACGTATATTCGAACCAATGACCAAAGCTGACGTGGTTGCTGCACAAGGCACTTGGGCAAAATACGTTGTCGCTCGTGATGTCGAGGCGCTATTAAAACTTTATGACTTCGGATCGCCGGAGAAACCTCTGTTATTTAAGCCTACCCTTGCAAATGTTATTCGGCACGATGAGGAAGCTGCGCGGTCCTATTTTGTAGGAGGAAACATCGGCTACCCGCATGACGATGGGTTTTTGAATTGCGGCTGGAAGAAGGTTACATTTTGTAGCGCTGTCGGCCCCATTTCCGAGAACGGAGGACTTAGTTTTAGAGATATGGGTAACTACACTTTTGCCGACGGAAATGGCAATGAAACGCATGCAGACTATACATTCATGTATCACAAACTAAACGGCGTTGTTTTGATTGCATTACAACACTCTTCTCTTGTGTGGGAGCCCCGAGACGGCGACTAAGATATGCTGGTATAGGATAGCGCATCAAAAAAAGCGTATGAAATGATGACGCTTGTTTTGGCAAGCGTGATATAGGGGAGGATATGATGGGCTCGAAAATTATGCGCCGAAATACGAAAGAAATCCGGAGCCCAACAGGCACGGCCCTTAACGCCTTGAGCTGGCAAGCCGAGGCACCCTTACGCATGTTGATGAATAATCTTGACCCTGACGTTGCGGAACATCCAGAAGAATTGGTGGTTTATGGGGGGATCGGGCGTGCGGCGCGTAATTGGGATTGTTACGAAACGATTATTTCACAGTTAAAGACATTAAAAGTCGACGAAACTTTGTTGGTGCAGAGCGGAAAGCCGGTCGGCGTATTTCGCACCCACGAAAATGCGCCGCGTGTCCTTATCGCGAATTCAAATATCGTCGCTAACTGGGCGACGCTTGATCATTTTACAGAACTGGACCGGGCCGGGCTTATGATGTACGGCCAAATGACAGCAGGTTCGTGGATATACATCGGCAGCCAGGGAATTGTGCAAGGAACCTACGAAACATTTGTTGAGGTCGGGCGCCAGCATTTCGACGGCAACTTAAGGGGAAAATGGATTCTCACCGGTGGACTAGGGGGTATGGGCGGCGCCCAGCCGCTGGCGGCGACTATGGCGGGGGCAAGCATTATAGCAGTTGAATGCCAGCCCAGCCGCATAGAATATCGGATGCGAACCGGTTATCTGGATACCAAAGCGGACACCTTTGAAGACGCACTATCAATCCTCCAAAAATCTCATGCGAACGGTAAACCGGTATCGGTGGGCTTACTCGGGAACGCCGCCGAGGTGTACCCTAAAATTCTTGAGAGCAGCGTGCGTCCGGATATCGTCACAGACCAGACGTCGGCGCACGATCCCGTTAACGGTTATCTTCCGGTTGGATGGACGGTAGAAGAATGGATAGAACGCAGAGAGCGTGAACCAAAGGAGGTCGAGAAGGCTTCTAAAGAATCCATGGCATATCAAGTTAGGGCAATGCTTGCGTTCCATAGGCAAGGTATCCCGGTTCTCGACTATGGCAACAATTTGCGGCAGATGGCATTGGATGTCGGCGTTGAGGATGCATTCGATTATCCGGGGTTCGTGCAGGCCTACGTTCGGCCACTTTTCTGTCGGGGGATCGGGCCATTCCGTTGGGCGGCTCTGTCGGGTGATCCTGAAGACATTTATCGTACGGATGAGAAGGTAAAAGAATTAATCCCTAATGATCCGCACCTTCATAACTGGTTAGATATGGCGCGTGAGCGGATTAAGTTCCAGGGCTTGCCAGCGCGGATTTGCTGGCTGGGCTTGGGGCAGCGTCATCGTATGGGGCTTGCTTTTAACGAAATGGTGAGAAGTGGCGAGGTCTCTGCGCCTATCGTAATCGGGCGCGATCACATGGACTCAGGGTCCGTTGCTAGTCCTAATCGTGAGACCGAGGGTATGAAGGACGGGTCGGATGCGGTCGCGGACTGGCCTTTGCTAAATGCGTTACTCAATACAGCCAGCGGCGCAACATGGGTATCAATCCACCACGGTGGTGGCGTAGGAATTGGGTATTCGCAGCATTCCGGCGTCGTTGTCATGGCTGATGGCACTGATGATGCAGCACGTCGGATTGAGCGCGTATTGTGGAACGATCCTGGCACCGGTGTAATGCGCCATGCGGATGCTGGTTATGAGATAGCTATTGATTGCGCAAAAGAGAATGGGCTCAATCTACCCATGATCGATAATTAAGGTCGGATGCATTTGTCAGGGATGCGATGTGCCGACAGAAAATTCGCCGGCGTGTAAAAGGCAGGCTAATTGAAACCTGCTTCCCGTATACTCACGCCATGACGCCAGGTAGGGTCAATTCCTTTTCAAAGTCTACTACAGTACCTCCTTGAATAAGCATATCGAGCGGATTGTACGCCGCCCAATAGGACAACTCGGCAGGTTGCTCGATGTTCCATACGGCTAGGTCTGCAAGCTTACCTACTTCCAGCGTCCCGCGATCAGCATCGACACCGAGAGCCCGAGCGGCATTGCGCGTCGCGCCTGCCAGTGCTTCCTCCGGCGTCATTCGGAACATGGTGCAGCTCATATTCAACATTAGCAGTAAAGATGGCATGGGGGACGAACCAGGGTTGAAGTCCGACGCGATGGCGATATCGACACCATGTTTACGGAAAAGATCAATTGGCGGCAGTTGCGTCTCGCGCAAAGTGTAGAATGCGCCCGGAAGGAGTACGGCCACGGTGCCCGCAGCCGCCATTGCACGGACACCGTCCTCGGAAATAAACTCAAGATGGTCTGCTGACATGGCGCCAAATCGTGCAGCTAGTGCAGCACCGCCCTGGTCCGAAAGTTGTTCTGCGTGTAATTTTACCGGAAGACCGTGAGCCTGAGCCGCTTTGAAGACACCTTCAGTCTCAGCGGCGGTAAATCCAATATTCTCGCAGAATGCGTCCACTGCATCAGCGGCACCGTTTTCTGCGACCGCTGGTATCATTTCTTCGATTACCTTTTCGATATAGTCACCCTGTCGACCCTTGAATTCTGGCGGAAGGGCATGCGCTCCTAGGAAAGTTGTTTGAACATTGACCGGTAGAGTCGCTCCTAAGGCGCGCGCGGCGAAGAGCTGTTTCAATTCTGCCGATGTTTCTAATCCGTAGCCCGATTTGATTTCAACCGTTGTGCATCCTTCGCGTATCAAGTTTGATAATCGGGGAATTCCGGCTTTAATGAGTTCATCTTCGCTGGCGTTACGAGTAGCAGCCATCGTGGAGACAATACCACCGCCATTTCGGGAAATTTCCTCGTAACTGGCTCCCTGTAGTCGCTGTTCGAATTCACCCACGCGGCTACCCCCGAACACAAGATGTGTATGGCAGTCGATTAGACCTGGCGTGATCCACTTCCCAGTTGCATCGATAACGTTGGAAGCGAGGGCCTCAGGTTTTTTGGGCAGGGTCTCCATAAGGCCAATCCACGCTATGCGGCTATTTTTAATTGCGATTGCGCCGTTTTTAACCTGTCCATAGGAGTTACCGGTCACAGCCATTGTTGCGAGACTTGTGTTAATCCAGATCGTGTCCCAGTCAGCCAACTCTCACCCTCCTTGATCGCTATTGATTGCGGTTCGAACACCGTCATTTTATACCTGTGATGCCAGGCTATGAACCGAGAACTCGCGAAATGGCGATAAAATGATCTTTTTACCTGAAATTTTTCATTTCCTGCCCCAACGTAACTTAAATTGTTTCCTGCTAGGCTATGAGGCGGGATCGTGAAGCTACCTGTGATAGATATCCAATTGGGTAATGCGCCCCTTATCATTAATATTCCTCATGACGGCCGCGAAATACCCTCAGATATCGGTGCGACAATGACCGCCGACGCGCTGGCGTTACCGGATACCGATTGGCATATCCGTCACCTCTACTCCTTTGCGGCTGAATTGGGCGCTACTTTTGCCTCTGCGCGATATTCGCGTTATGTTGTTGATTTAAACCGCGACCCGAGTGGGAAGTCACTTTATCCGGGCGCCGACACCACTGAGGTCTGTCCGACGAGCACATTCCACAGGGAGCCCATATATGTAAATGGACAGTCTCCCGACAGTGCAGAGGTAAAGCAGCGATTAGATCAATTTTGGTACAGTTATCACGCCAACTTGGCACAGCTTATCGCTGAAGAAACGGCCAAACACGGAACCATAATATTATTTGACGCACATTCTATCGGTTCTGAATTACCCCGATTTTTTGAGGGGCGTCTGCCGGATTTTAACCTTGGTACCGGCGACGGGGTGAGTGCTGATAGCATTTTGACCGAACGCATGTTCGACGTTCTTAATAGGGCCGAAGATTATACCGCGAGCCTTAACGGCCGCTTTAAGGGAGGATATATCACCCGTCACTACGGTGATCCGGATGCAGGCGTGCATGCCGTCCAACTGGAAATGGCACAGGTTGCTTATATGGACGAGAAGGCGCCCTACCGCCTCCTTCCCGACCGAGTGGATCGTGTGCGCCCTGTACTATTCGAACTACTTTCTACCGGCCTTGACTGGGTCCGGGATCAGACCAACTCGGCTTGAGTGATGGCTGCTTTTAAGTTCGATTACCTCTATTCGAAGTCTGGCTGGCTGTCGCCTGGATTTGTTCTTATAAATTCTGAGGGTTGGATAACTTACATTTCAGAAGTCGCACCGCCGGAAAAAGTAATGCACATTCCAGGCATCGCCATGCCCGGCATGACTAACGTACACTCCCACGCGTTTCAGCGCGGCATGGCCGGCCTCAGTGAATATCGTACTGCCGCAACGCACGATAGTTTTTGGACCTGGCGTGAGCTGATGTATCAATTTGTCAGCCGCCTCTCACCAGATGACTTTGAGGCAATCGCGGCACAGCTTTACATCGAGATGCTAAAATCTGGTTATACTGCGGTTGGTGAATTCCAATATTTGCATCACAACACCGATGGTACTCCATTCGACGTCCCGGCAGAAATGAGCCTTCGCGCACTGGCAGCGGCGCGTGAAACGGGGATCGGCTTGACACTTTTGCCTGTATTTTACCGCTACGCGGGTTTCGCCAAACAGCCGCCAAATAAGCATCAAGAGCGTTTTATCAATGATCCAGAAGAATTTCTTAAAATATATCGATCTCTTTCAGAGGCGACAGGGTGTGACCCCAACTGCAATACCGGCATCGCGCCGCATAGCTTGCGTGCAGTAGACGTGGAATCCATTCGTGAGGTGATGGGTGAAGCCAGCGTTGATACTCCTGTTCACATTCATATCGCCGAGCAAAAAAAAGAAGTCGACGACTGTGTTGCGTTCTTTGGTAGACGTCCCTATGAGCATCTACAGGGGTCCATAGACTTCCAAGGGAGCTGGTGCCTTATACATGGTACCCACTTAACTGCCGCCGAGGTTAACGCCGCTATAGCATCTGGCATGATTGCGGGTCTTTGTCCGACGACTGAAGCGAACCTCGGCGACGGGCTTTTCGATTTGCCTGAGTGGCAGCGAAATAATGGAGCCTTCGGTATCGGATCGGATAGCCATATTTCCATCAGTCCTGTTGAAGAGCTCCGGTGGTTGGAATATGGCCAACGCTTGCGCGATCGTCGGCGTAACGTAGCCGCGACTGAGGTTTCTTCGACAGGGAAAGCGCTTTTTGACTCCGTTGTCGCCGGCGGCGCAGCCGCATTAAGCAGAACTGGGGGCAACGGCGAAACCGGCCTCGAGCTGGGCGCGCGTGGGGATATAATAGTGCTAGATATGGAAGCTCCAATATTTGCTGGGCACACTCCAGATACTTTTCTGGATGCTTGGGTGTTCTCGGGAAATGAACCATTAGTCACCGATGTTTTCGTTGGTGGTAGCCCCGTTATAACGGAGGGCCGGCATGAGCTCCAAGACGAAGCTGCCTTTCGTTATCAAGCTGCAGTGAACCGGCTGCTTGCCTAGAAATTTGTTAACTTCTCTGCAGCATTCCGCGAGAAACACGATTTTATCGATCGCAAGCGCCTAAAATCTATACCGCGGAAAGAATATTCTAGCCGCGCTACTAAAATTCGAAGCCTTCCTTTGTGTAAATCTTGAGAGGATAAATAAATTTAAGTTTAGGATGCATTAAGTTTGCATTCGTCTTAGGTTTAAATGAGCTGCAGATGAATGCGGTTTGTTTCACTACAAGAATGATAACGATCTAAGGCTTTATTCATGTTATTACGCGTTTCAATTTTGGTGCTTGCTTTTATGGTTCCTGTAGTACTCGGATCTAAATCCGAGGCTGCGAATAAGTTCGTCTTTACCGCTATCCCCGATCAAGATGAAAGTGCGCTTCGGAAGCGTTTCGACAAAGTTGCGAAATACCTCTCGGCCACACTTTCAAAAGAGGTTGAGTATGTCCCTGTGAAATCTTACGCAGCTGCCGTCACGGCATTCCGCAACAACCAGGTTCAGTTGGCATGGTTTGGGGGTCTGTCAGGTGTGCGTGCACGGATGCTCGTTAAAGGCTCGACGGCGATTGCTCAAGGTAAGGCAGATCCATTTTTCGAGACCTATTTTATTGCAAACGCCAGTACGGGATTGACCTTGTCTAAGGATTTTCCCAAAAAAATTGCCGGAAAGACTTTTACGTTTGGATCGAAGGGGTCAACGTCCGGTAGGTTGATGCCCGAATATCATATCCGTAAAGCATTCGGTAAAACGCCCCAACAAGTGTTCAGCCGTGTTGGTTTTAGTGGCAACCATTCGAGGACTGTCGCACTCGTTCAGTCGGGTGCATACGAAGTAGGTGCGACGAACTTTAAGGTCTGGAAAAAAGGGCTGAAAAACGGCACGATCGACCCAAAGAAAATCCGTGTAATATGGAAAACGCCTGGATATCCTGACTACAATTGGTCGATCCGGGGTGACGTTGATAAGGCGTTCGGCAAAGGCTTCTCTGATAAGGTACAAGCCGCTCTTTTGTCAATGAATGATCCCGATCTCCTCAACTCATTCCCGCGAGCAGGCTTTATTCCAGCGAAAAATTCAGACTATGCTCCTATCAAAGAGACAGCAAAAGAGCTCGGACTGATCGACTGATGTCATTATTGGAACTTCGCGGAGAGTCTGCAGGTTATAATGGAAAGTCGATCCTTCGAGATGTGTCCTTAAAGATCGAACCTGGTGAGCGCATAGCGTTTGTTGGCGAGAGCGGAGCAGGGAAATCTACCTTGCTCCGCCTTCTTTATGGCAGGTTGGGCAATACCGCCGCCTTGATGCCCCAGGACTCTGCATTGGTACAGTCATTATCAGTGTTCCACAATGTGTATATGGGCCGGTTGCATCAATGTTCGGTGTGGCGAAACCTGCGCAACTTGCTTTTTCCAGCAGCAACGGACATCGAGGAAGTCAGGAAAGTTCTCACCCCGCTGCGGCTTGAGGAAAAGTTATTCTCTAATGTGGGTCAACTTTCTGGTGGGCAGTATCAACGCACAGCGCTGGCTCGAGCTCTATACCATCCTGGCCGGGTAATTGTGGCAGACGAACCGGTATCCTCGGTCGACGAACATCAAGCCAGTGAAATTCTGTCAACCATGAATTGCGAAAAAGAAACGGTCCTACTTGCCATGCATGATCG
The DNA here is from genome assembly GCA_913046035.1 of uncultured Alphaproteobacteria bacterium. GTDB lineage: Bacteria > Pseudomonadota > Alphaproteobacteria > MPNO01 > UBA830 > UBA830. Next base: position 22,780 of record CAJWSW010000026.1, read on the forward strand.
GGCATTAGCCCTGGAGTTTGCTAATCGAATTATCGGGATTCGCGATGGAGGCATTGTCATGGATACACCATCTGCTGGGATGACACCCGAAGATTTGGACGAACTTTATTTGGCCGGAGGTATGATAACAGCGTGATCCCGCGTAGGGAGCCGTCGCCCCTCGGGCGAACTACGTCTGGCTTCCTGCTAGTTGGGTTTATTTGCCTCGTTTTTGCAGACATCGCGATATCAACAGGCGATCCTTGGAAAGAATTCGGGTTGCTGCTGAACGGCATTGTGACCCCGAACTTTTACCAGACAGATAGTCTGACGCTGGCCATCGCTTACACCATGGCGTTCGCGATGTTAGGTGTGGCATTCGGAAACATTGCGGGATTTGGCCTTGCACTGGTCTTTCACTATCGAGTGGTGCGTGTTGGCTGTGCATTTATTCGAGCGATCCATGAATTGTTCTGGGCTCTTATATTTTTGCAGATGTTTGGACTCTCGCCTTTGACAGGTATCCTTGCCATTGCGATCCCCTACTCCGGGATCATAGCAAAGGTTTACGCTGAGATCCTGGAGGAGGCCGATCCAAGACCCCTTGCTGCAGTACCCGTGGGTGCGGGAAGGACTTCAACCTTTATTTTCGTTCGCCTTCCTGATGTTTGGGCCCATTTCCGCACCTATTCGATGTATCGACTCGAGTGCGGCTTGCGGTCAAGCGCTGTGCTTGGGTTTATTGGCCTGCCAACACTCGGTTTTCATTTGGAGACCGCATTCAAGGAGGGTTACTACTCTGAAGTATCAGCGCTTTTAATTTTATTTTACCTGATTATCGCAACTATGCGGGTTTGGATGAAAAAACCGCTACTGCCAATCTACTTGATTGGCGCGGCAGCAATCCTGCCTTGGGGTGTCACTTTTTCTTGGGCGCATATTACGCGCTTCTTGACTGAGGATATCATTCCATATCCCATTCGCGCTGGGGGTGAGAACATGATGGCATCTCTCGTTGACTGGGTAACAATGCTATTTCTCAATCAGATTTGGCCCGGCACTATAGCAACGGTTCAGCTCACAATGATTGCTTTAGTCGCAACCGGTCTACTTACACTTTTCTTTTTTCCGTTGATTTCGCCGCTTTTGTTCGGTCGCACCGCGCGGACGGGGGGCCATGTATTTTTAGTTGTCGTGCGCTCAACACCAGAATACATCCTCGCCTTTGTGTTACTTAACCTGTGGGGCCCATCGATGCTGCCAGCAATCGTTGCGCTGAGCCTCCATAATGCGGCGATTATCGGTCACTTGATTGGGCGGTTTACCGAAACCTTGAAGCTTCGGCTTGATGCAGTCAAAGGTCTGAACCGGTATTTCTACGAGGTGGTTCCGAGGGTTTATCGCCCAATGTTGGCTCTGCTTTTCTACCGTTGGGAGGTTATTCTTCGTGAAACGGCGATCTTAGGTATTCTGGGTATTGCAACCCTAGGGTTCTATGTAGATAGCGCTTTCGCTGATCTTCGCTTTGACCGGGCAATGTTTCTGATCCTAATAACTGCAATACTGAATATTTGCGTCGATGCTCTTTCACGCAGCATCCGCAGCAGGTTGCGCCTGCACACCACACTTGAGGAACGTTAAGAAAATGAAAACATCTGACACCCCTGTAGTGAAAGATCTCGTGCTTATTGGCGGCGGTCACAGTCATATCGCTGTGCTGAAGCGGTTCGGCATGAAGCCGCTTCCAGGCGTTCGACTGACGTTGATTTGCCGAGATGCACATACGCCATATTCAGGAATGTTGCCGGGTTATGTCGCGGGTCATTACGATTACGATCAAGCACATATTGATTTGGGAGCACTGGCGCGGTTTGCAAATGCGCGGTTCTATCATTCCACGGTGATAGGGTTAGACCTAAAAGATAAGCGGGTTATCTGCGACAATCGGCCTCCCGTTTCATTTGAACTCCTCTCGATTAATACGGGAAGCACACCAAATACATCATTGGTTCCTGGTGCGACCAAGAATGTGGTGCCGGTGAAACCAATCAATACATTCCTTGATCGATGGGATACTCTGTGCGCGCGAACGATGGCGCATGAGGGCCCGCTGCGAATTGCGGTCGTCGGTGCCGGTGCTGGTGGTGTGGAAATTCTCCTAGCCATACGCCACAGGCTTCAGAATTTGCGCGAAGAAGCTGGGAAAAGTTTTGATACCATCGAATTCCATCTCTTTAGCAGCACCAATCAAATACTCCCAACACATAACGCGAAAGTTCGCGCAACGTTTATTGAGACGCTTAGGCAACGAAATGTTGTTGTGCATTTAGGAGCTTCAGTAACCGAGGTAGAGCCCGGTCAGCTAAAGATCGGTAATGGAGATTTCGTTACTGCTGACGAAATTTTGTGGGTCACGGCAGCTGGCGCGCCTGAATGGCCAGCGGCCGCGGGGCTAGATACCGACCAGGCTGGGTTTATAAAGGTTGGAGATACTTTGCAATCGATATCACATCCTGATGTTTATGCGGCTGGGGATATTGCCACCATGCTTAATTACCCTCGGCCAAAGTCTGGCGTGTTCGCGGTGCGGCAGGGTAAGCCATTGGAGCGTAATCTACGGCGTGCCTTGCTAGGTAAGTCGCAGATTCCCTTCCGGCCGCAATCCAAATTCCTCAGCTTAATTTCGACCGGAGATAAGTTTGCTATCGCATCGCGCGGTAATTGGTCGTTGCGAGGACGAGTCATCTGGCAGTGGAAAGATTGGATCGATCGACGTTTCATGGACAAGTTTAACGATCTTCCCGACATGGACGAAAAGGAAGCTACTGGCCTACCAGACGGTCTCGCCAATGCTGATGTTGTGAAGGAGATTTCCGCCATCGCTATGCGTTGCGGGGGCTGCGGTGCTAAAGTTGGCGCGACAGTGCTCTCGAGGGCGTTAAATTCTCTGACGCCAGCGCCACGCGATGACGTGCTTATCGGTTTGCACGAACCCGACGACGCAGCGGTGGTTGAGGTGCCACCCGGAAAGGTGATCGTGCATACTGTGGATTATTTTCGCGCTATGGTCGACGACCCGTATATTTTTGGGAAAATCGCTGCCAATCATAGTCTTGGCGATATTTTTGCCATGGGCGGCGACCCGCAGACCGCGCTTGCGGTCGCGACTGTTCCATTTGGCATCGAAGCAAAGGTCGAAGACACGCTAACCCAGATGATGACCGGTGCGATGGAAATTCTAAATGATACGAACTGCGCTTTGGTTGGCGGGCACACCTCCGAGGGACCAGAGCTAAGTCTGGGCTTTGCGGTCAATGGTCTGATCGACAAGGATAAAATTATGCGCAAGGGCGGGTTAAGACCCGGAGACAAGCTAATAGTCACTAAGCCCATTGGAACCGGTACGCTGTTTGCTGCTGACATGCGGCATAAGGCTAAAGGACGTTGGATCGCCTCAGCATTGGATCACATGGTTATGTCAAACCGGAAGGGTGCTGAATGCCTTGTAGAGCACGGCAGTCGCGCGGCAACCGATATCACTGGCTTCGGCCTACTGGGACACCTCGTAGAAATGGTGCGTGCTTCCGCGGTTGACGTTGTTTTGGAACTGGATGCTGTGCCATTCATGGATGGTTCCGAACAAACCGCCAAAGCCGGGATCTTATCGTCCCTGCAGCCGCAAAACATTCGGCTACGCCGCGCTGTCGCAAATCTGGAAGAAGCCGGGAAGGACCCACGCTATCCCCTTATTTTTGACCCTCAGACGGCCGGGGGGCTGCTTGCCAGTGTGCCCGCTGAAAACGCTGACATTTGTGTTGAGAAACTGAAGGGCCTCGGTTACCGCTGCACCACGATTATCGGCGAAGTGCTCGAACAGTCGGACAGGCTGGAACCAATTACAGTCAGATTGTGACTGGTCTTTCATCTTTATAGAGCCCTGACCGGGGCAGTAGCGCAGCGTAAACTGTTTGGCAAACTGGCGTGGGTATCCCGGCCTCCCGGCCCATCCGCACTACCGCGCCTGCCAACCAGGGTAATTCCAGCCGGTTGCCGGCTTTCAGGTCATGATGCATAGACGTTGTCATCTCAGCGGGCACGCCGTCCGCAAAGTCGAGGCGTGTCGTGCCGAAATTTTCTGGCAGATTTACTCCCCGTGCACGGCCAACGGCGGTCACCTCGCGGAAAACATTGTGCAAAAATTCTCGGCCTTCAGTGTCGCTGCGGATTGGGCCGATCTCGCTATTCATCAGCGTGGTAGTCGAACTCATGCCAACTAAGAAGACAAATTTTTCCCATATAGTCCGTTCGATGTCGTCGCTAATTTCCGCATCTATCCCGCCTGCAATCATAGCCGCAAATAGTTTTTCAACAGGTTTTGACGACGGTCCTTCGAGTTCACCCATGATGACCCGCTGCATCGTTCCAATATGTTTAACCGTGCCAGGTTTTGAAATTGAACTGGCGATGAACGCAACACCGCTTATCATTCGTTCGCGCCCGACAATTGGCGCGAGAATATCATCACCATCCACGCCATTCTGGAGGGAAAGAACTTTTGTGTTTGGTTTCAGCATCGGGACTATAGCGCGGCCAGCATCTTCCGTATCCCAGAGTTTAACACCGATAATTATATAATCGACTGGGCCTACGTTAGCGGGATTATTGGTAGCATTGGCGGGATGGATGGTGATGCTTCCCAAATCTGTACTTTCGATTTTTATACCGGTCTTCTGAATGGCCTCGAGATGGGGGCCTCTGGCAATGAACGTCACATTTATGCCGGCTTTTGCCATGCGAGCTCCGAAATAGCCGCCGATCCCGCCGCTACCCATCATCGCGATTTTCATGATTGTACCCCCAGGTCTTTCAGCAGGCTCTGCCAAGCTTCTTTTTCGCCGGCAGGCGTGTAAAGCGGCTTAAGCTTATTACAACTGTGTTCAAGGCGCTTTAGAAATGCAGAATTTGTCTCTGATCTCTGCAAAATTTCTGCCAGTGCGGCTTCGTCTTCCGCAGGGTAATAGCCCGGATAATCTTCACCCAGCATGCCGACATTGCCGTCGATGCGCGATGCAATTATGGGTACACCGCAGACGATAGCTTCTGAGACGATATTTGCACCGCCTTCCATTATCGAGCTGATTAACATTGCATGGCTGCGGGAGAACTGTTTTCGGACTTCCCAGTTTGCGACTTCTCCGCGCCAAATATAGCGGGTGTTAGATTGGACCTCGGCAACCGCGGTTTTTTCCCATCCTGGATCATGTGCCCTGCCAAGGTGAACAATCCGCAGGCGGGATGTAGACGGAAGCAGCCGTGCCGCGTAAGCGGCGCGCATTGGATCTTTTTCTTCCCGCAGGTGTCCTGCAACGACGATTTCAAACCATCGTTTGGAGGGCCTTCGCGGAGAAGGAAGAGGGGGGGAAGACTGGCGTATAATTGTAAGTTTTCTATGGTATTTTTCCGGTATTGCACGTTCCACGAGGTCATGAAGGCCTATAAGTTTGGTCGCGCGTTCCATGGCGTCCAGCGTTACCTTTGTGTGGCTGTGCTGGAATTTATAGATATCTGTTCCGGCAAGAAGAACTACCAGTGGCCGGTGGGGTCTATGTTGTGAAAATGCGCGAATGGATTTTGCTGACCGCCAAGCGTGTATAGCTATCATCATATCGGCATCATCGCCGTCATCATTCATCGAAATATTAACTTGGTGACCAAAGTCGCGCAGGATCCGCGCCCAGCGTGCCGCTGTGGTTCGGTTACCTGCGCGCGACTGTTTCCCTGCGGGTGTTACAAGGCTAATCTTCATTATGCCAAACTAGCGAAGTATTATGACTGCACAAGTTTCAACCACTCATTTAACAAACATTCTAAGTAGCGCTCGACAGCGGACGTTGGAGCTGTTGGACGGGCTTAACGGCGAACAATTAGTTGGCCCAAAGCAGCCGATCCTTAATCCAATGATTTGGGAAATAGGGCATGTAGCCTGGTTCCACGAATTTTTTATTTTACGCCAAGAGTATGGAAACGCTCCGCTACTTGATCGAGGTGATCTTTTATACGATTCGATCGCTGTCGCCCATGATACGCGGTGGGATTTGCCAGTTTATCCCTTGGTTGAGATGAAAGATTATATGACACGTGTTTTCGACCAACTGGTTGATCGTCTAGATGGTGGGCTCGCTTCCGAACGCGACAGTTATTTGTACCAATTTACAACCTTCCACGAAGACATGCACGATGAAGCGTTCACGTGGGCGCGGCAGACCCTGGCGTACCCGACGCCCAACTTCAAAGATGATGGGCCAAGGGTGAGTAGGGATCCGATTTTTGGTGAGATAAGCGGCGATGCATGCATTCCCGGTGGCGCTTTACGCATGGGATCGGAACCTACTGACGCTTTTGTTTTTGATAATGAAAAATGGGCGCGTGAAATTCAGGTCTTCCCTTTCAAGATGGCAAAGGTGCCTGTGACTTGTGGGCAATTTGCAGAATTTGTGGAGGATGGCGGTTACGAGACTGACGGTTTGTGGACAGAAGACGGTCTTAGGTGGCGTCGTGAGATTGGCGCTAAATTCCCCGTCTATTGGAAGCGAGATGCTGCGGGTGGCTGGAAGGTTCGATCGTTCGATATCTGGGATGATATAGATTTAGATAAACCGGTCGTGCATGTTAATTGGCATGAAGCTAATGCTTTTTGCAAGTGGGCCGGGCGGCGTCTGCCCACTGAGGCCGAATGGGAGTTCGCAGCAACTATGTGCCCTGGACGGGACGGGACGTTCGTAAAATCCGAATACCCTTGGGGCAATAGTCCTATTACTGGCTTGAGGGCTAACACGGATGGGTTTGAGCTTGGTTGCGCAGCCGTGAGTGATTATTCCGCCGGCGATAACGCATGGGGTTGTCGACAACTTATAGGTAATGTTTGGGAGTGGACCGCGGACACTTTTAACCCCTTCGACGGGTTCTCTCCCGACGATTATAAGGAATATTCCAAACCTTTATTTGGCACGACTAAGGTTTTGCGGGGGGGGTCATGGGCGACCCGAAGCCGATATATCGACGCTAAATATAGGAATTATTTTGGGCCACAACGGTCGGATATTTTCTGTGGTTTCAGAACATGCGCTAATGATTAATAAAAAGTTGGATTTGATTGAACATTGCTCGCGGTGCAGTCACGACGGTGCTGATCGCTAATGGAGGGCCCTATGCTGGGAAAAATTGCGCTCGAGGAGCATTATGCTATTGAAGATACACTGCAAGACTCCAACGGATATTTGCCGCCGGAGACCTGGGACGAGTTATCGGGACGTTTGTTAGATATTGAAGGCCGCCGAATTGACGAGATGGATGAAAACGGCGTTCAAATGATGATCCTGTCATTAAACGCTCCAGCGGTTCAAGCGATTCATGACCGGGAGCGTGCCAATGAAATTGCGAAAAAATCCAACGATATGTTGGCGGAATGGGTGCAGCGAAATCCTCGACGCTTCCGTGGGTTTGCCGCATTGCCAATGCAAGATGTAGAAATGGCTTGCGCCGAATTGGAACGGTGTGTCAACCAACTGGGCTTCGTTGGTGCATTGGTCAACGGCTTCTCGCAGATAGATACCGAGGACTCCGCCGTATACTACGACCTACCGCAATACGAACCGTTTTGGGAAGTGATGGCAGAGCTTAATGTGCCATTTTATCTGCATCCGAGAAATCCGCTTCCCAGTATGGCGCAAATTTATGAGGGTCATCCCTGGCTGCTCGGTCCGACTTGGGCGTTTGGTCAGGAAACCGCTGTGCATTCACTGCGACTGATGGCGTCCGGACTTTTTGATAAACACCCGAACTTGCAAATTATACTAGGACACATGGGAGAAGGGCTGCCTTATAGTATGTGGCGTGTTGACAATCGCAACAAATGGGTCGGAGATCAGCGAGCCTATCCGGCGGAAAAGCTGTTGGGTCATTATTTTCAAAATAATTTCTATATCACGACTTCCGGTAATTTCCGCACACAGACATTGATCGATGCTATGCTTGAAATTGGATCCGACCGAATTCTTTTTTCTGCCGACTGGCCTTTTGAGAATATTGATCACGCCGCCAATTGGTTTGACGTTTGCTCTATCAGCGAAGATGATCGACAGAAAATTGGTCGTAAAAATGCAATGCGTCTCTTCAATATAAAACTTTAATCAACGGCTGTTTTGCTGCATGGGGAAGGCTAGTGAGGCCGCATATAGAAGCGCCGCTGCTATAACTATTGCTGGGCCGGTGGGTAGATCCCACAGCAGCGATCCTTGAAGTCCAATGGCCACCGCAATTGATCCAGCAATCGCGGCAAATACCGCCATCTGTTCCGGGGTTCGGGCGAAGCGCCGTGCTGCGGCCGCGGGAATTATCAATAAAGCTGTTACCAAAAGGATCCCAATTATTTTCATTGCCATCGCAATCACGAGCGCAAATAGTGTCATGAACACGAGTTGGGTGCGAAAAATATTGACGCCATCTGTGCGGGCAAGATCTTCATGCACTGTGATGGAGATCAGGTCTTTCCAAAGCCAAGCTAAAACCCCCAAGGTGATTATTCCACCGCCATAGACCCAGGCGATATCCTCAGGTGTTACAGCTAATATATCCCCGAACAGATAGCTCATTAGGTCGACCCGAAGTGCTGAAAACAAAGATATTGCCGCTAATCCGAGTGCAAGAGACGAATGGGCTAGGATGCCCAACAATGTATCTTCCGCCAGGTGGCGTTGGCTCCGAAGATATACCATCCCGATAGCAATAATCAGGCAAACCGCGATTATGCCGACATTTATGTTGATGCCAATGATAAATCCCACCGCCACTCCAAGGAGAGCTGAATGTGCCAGCGTGTCGCCAAAATACGCCATGCGACGCCACACAACAAAAACGCCGATCGCACCCATCACAGTAGCCAGACCTATGCCTGCGACCAGCGCATAAATTATGAATTCAGGCATGATTATGATTGTGTTGATGAGTATAAAGTGTGACAGCAGGGGTGACTTCGCCGAATAATTCTAAGTAAGCCGGATCTTGCGACACTATATCGGGCTTCCCGGAACAACAGACATGCCCATTAAGGCAGATAACACGGTCGGTAGATGACATTACCAGGTGAAGATCGTGGGAAACCAGCAAAATACCGCACTCTCGCTCATCCCGAATAGCGGCGATCAGTTCGTAAAAACCTGTCCGGCCGTGCACATCAATGTTTGCTGTTGGCTCATCTAGCACTAGAAGATCAGGTTCGCGAAGTAGGGCACGGGCAAGCATCACACGCTTTTGCTCACCGCCCGACAAGAGCCGCATTTCGTGATCAAGTAAATTCGGAGCCCCTACCTTGTCTAGTATCTCGCAAAGCTTTTCAGTGCTACGTATTCCCGCCATTTCGAGAAATCGGCGAACGCTCAACGGGAGCGTGCGATCGATGGCAAGCGATTGGGGGGAATATCCAATGCGCACATGCTTTGGGGATGAGACAGAACCGAATTTAGGTTTTTGCAGCCCAAGCAATGATCTTACCAATGTTGTTTTGCCGGAACCATTGGGACCGATTAAGGTAACTATCTCACTGCGGTGAACGGATATATCAACGTCATGTAGGATGGTTTGATTTCCATGACGAACGCCGATTCCAGTACCGGCAACGAGGGGTTCCGTCCCATTAAGGTCGTTGTTAGCCATCAGCAGGCGTTCCACAATCTCCGCATACGCCCAGTATTTCGACTGTGGGTTGGCCGACCTTGAAACCAATACTGGCTGCTTTTTTTTCGATCAATGCGGCGATTTCTGGATCATCGAGTTCGCCCACTTGATTGCATTTCTCACAAATAAGGAACTGTCCAGCGTGAGTATCTCCGAATTTATCGCACCCCACAAAAGCATTCAAAGACTCAATTTTGTGCACGAAACCATGTTTAAGAAGGAAATCAAGAGCGCGGTATACTGTGGGCGGAGCTGCTCTAGCTTTGTTGGTGCTTAGCTCCTCGAGAATATTGTAAGCTCCCGTTGGTTCGTGTTTCGCCCAAATTATCTCAAGAACTCGCCGTCGCAGGGCTGTAAAACGAAGTCCCTTTGATTTGCAAATCTCGTCCGCATTTCTCAGCGCATCGGCTATGCAAGAATTGTGATCATGCCCTAGTTTTGGAAATGATTTTTCTGATTTAGATGGGAACATTCTCCACCTCGACGTTTGACCAAATGATCTGACTGTGGCAACTAACAGTTATATTATAACATAAAGACATAACATGACTATCCGCTCTGTTCCCGTTCTAACTGCTCTGGCTCTCGCTTTTTTGGGTGCTTCATCCAGCGTGGCGCAACCCCGCGTCGTCGCTACCATACCGCCTATTCATTCTCTGGCGTCGTTAGTGATGGAGGGCGTTGCAACTCCTAAAGTACTGCTTACGGGATCAGAATCTCCACATCGGTATACTTTGAAGCCGTCGCAATCACGCGCTTTGTCAGAGGCCGAGGTCGTATTTCGTGTAGATGAGTCATTTGAAACTTTTATGAATAAACCGCTAAAGGCGCTCGCCGGACGAGCTACTGTAGTGAGTTTAATAAATGTCCCCGGTGTCAAACTCTTGAAATGGCAAGATGAACACGACGATCATAGTAACCATAAGAATCCTGATGCCCACAAAGACCATGATGATCACAAGAAACATGGTCACAAAGACCATGATGATCACAAGAAACATGGTCACAAAGACCATGATGCCCACAAGAAACATGGTCACAAAGACCATGATGCCCACAAGAAACATGGTCACAA
>CAJWSW010000027.1 GCA_913046035.1 uncultured Alphaproteobacteria bacterium
TACGTCTAGTAGCTGCGATATCGAAATTATAGTGTGTTGCGCAAATCACCGCTTATACGTCAACTTGGATACTTTACTATCTATTAAAGATAATGAATTTTGGTTATTTCCATGAGTCAGGGAGCTGTTTATTACAGCGGCTCGAATGACAAGAAGACCTTTCTGTGTATGCATTAATATTTACCGTCTTTGTCGACACGGTAGGATTTGGCATCGTTTTGCCTCTTCTTCCCCTTTATGCGCAGAAGTTTGGTGCGTCGCCCGAACTGGTAACGCTGGTTGCCGTTAGCTTTACGCTGGGCCAGGCTTTATTCGGTCCGTTTTGGGGGTGGTTAAGTGACCGCGTAGGTCGAAAGCCAGTGCTTTTGATTACCATAACAGGGACACTCGGCGCATATTTACTGTTGGCGTTTTCATCGTCGCTCATAATGTTGTTTCTGGTTCGATTTTTAGGGGGCGCGATGGCAGCTAACATGAGTGTTGCGCATGCGTTGGTCGCTGATATTTCTCGTGCTGAGGACCGTACCCGCGATATTGCACGCCTGAGTGGTGCGGCCGGCCTCGGATTTGTAGCCGGACCTGCGATTGGTGGTTTGCTCGCTGGTATCGATGTTGGCGCGTCCGTTTTTTTGCTTCCTTATTTAACCGCCGCTTTATTTTCTGGCATTGCTCTGGTTCTCGCAATTGTTCTTATCCGCGAAACTGTATCTTCAGAACAGAAATCGATGGCACGTCTATCAGGCGGCTTGCGGTCTTGGAGGGTTGCTTTTTCACATGGCCCTACGCGTTTGCTACTATGTCTTATGTTTGCTCCGCCCTTCGTGTTTTCTGGTGTGGAAGTGATAATTGTTTTGTGGTCGGAGAGAGCTTGGGGATGGGGACCGCAGGAGAATGGTTATTTTTACGCCTGGATGGGGGGCTGCCATGTGCTACTTCAATGGTTGTTGATCGGAGTTTTAGCGCGCCGACTGGGAGAACGAACGCTGATTACACTTGGTGCTGTGTCACTTAGTGCCGGGGTGTTGTTGATGCCTCTATCCACACATCCTGCATTGTTGTACCTCGCGGCATTTCTTATGATCCTTGGCACATCTGGTTGCACAGCATCGCTCAGCAGCCTTTTATCCCAATACGCTGATCCAACGAGCCGCGGCGGTGTCTTGGGTCTAGGTCAAGCATTCGCGGGATCTGGGCGAATTGTTGGCCCAGCACTTGCCGGGGTTGTTTTCGCTTGGATTGGCATAAATTGGCCTTTCTTTTTCGGTGCCTTTGCCATGGTAATCATGGCGCTTGCTAGCCGATTAATTGCCGTAAAACGGTCATCGGATATCAACGTTGAGAATCCTTGACGTAGAGAGCCTTGAAGATTAAAAACTCCGCTATCTCGTCGGCCTTTTGTCTGGCATACGAGGGTACAAATATTTTTTTAAGGGCGAAATCATGTCTAGACGATGCGCTATGACTGGAAAGGGTGTGCAAGCTGGTAACAATGTAAGCCATGCTCACAATAAAACCCGTCGCCGGTTTCTCCCCAATCTGCAGGATACTTCGCTGCTTTCTGACGCCCTAGGTAAAACGGTGCGACTACGGCTTTCGGTCCGCGCCATCCGCACGATTGAGCATAAGGGTGGACTGGATGCGTATCTTCTTGATACTGCAGATGCAAAATTGCCAGAGGAAGCTCTGACGTTGAAGCGAAAGGTTAAAAAAGCTCTGGCTGCTGCTTAGGCCAAGGTGCAAAGGGGACTATAAAACTCTTAGGTACAGAGTGTTCTTAAAGACCTTTAATTTTCTCGCGACTTATATCACTTCACAAACTTCGTCGAAATCATAGCGGTAGAGGCGTGGTCCCTTGATGCCCTCCAGGTCGCCATAACCGATATTGCAGAGAAAATTTGATTTCCAATTCTTGCCCGACAGGAAAGTTTTATCTGTAAGGTCGGCGTTGAAGCCCCCCATTGCGCCCGCATCCAAGCCGACTGCTCTAACTGCCATGATTAGGTAAGCGCCTTGCAGTGTGCACTGTTGAAAGGCAAATTTTTCAGCGACAGCAGCATCGGTTTTGAAACGTTCTCCCAACTCGGGACGGACGGGATAGTTCTGGGCGAAGTCATCAAAAAACTCAAGGTCGTAGGCTAATAGTGCTGTAACCGGCGCCGCCATAGTTTTCTCGACATTTGTTGGCATTAGGCAAGGCTTTAACTTTTCTTTCGCCTCATGTGACCGAATGAAAATCAGCCGTGCTGGTTGTGTGTTGGAACTGGTTGAACAAAATTTCATCATGTCCCAGATTTCGCGGAGTTGATCGTCTGTGACATCTCTATCCTGCCACCAATTGTGGTTGCGAGCCTCGGCAAACAGTAGATCGATTGAATTAGCATCTAAACGCTGTAGCCGACGGCGACAATCTGAAATCCGGGCGCGGGCATCGGAAAGAGCTTTATCCTCAGACATTTTCTATCCTCATAAACGAATTTTCTCGAACGTCTTTACTCTACCCTCCAACAAACGAATTTGCACGTTTGTGAAAGTCATGAGATTATAAAAGAGGAACAGTAACTTATGAATTAAAGGACAGGGAAATGAAACGTTTCAATCGAACTATATTATCTGGTCTTGCAGCCGCTGCTGTTATTGCGGGGGCATCGATCAGTACGTCGGTAGCAGCAAAGAACTTTGCTGGAAAGACGATGAAGATAGTTATCCCGTACGGCCCAGGTGGCACCTACGATAAATATGGGGTTGTTTTCTCGAACCACCTTGCCAAACACATCCCGGGGAATCCGAATATTATTCTGCAACATATGCCTGGTGCAGGCGGCTCCAAGGCGATGAATTGGATCTACAACGTGGCGCCAAAAGATGGTCTTACCATGATTGTTCCTTTGGATAATGGCGTAACTAATCAGCTCATGCGCCCAGAAAAGATGCGTTATGACGCCCGTAAATTAAATTGGCTCGGCTCTAGTAATCAAACCAACGTTGTTATGGTTGTGAGATCAGATACAGGTATCACAAAGTTATCCGACCTCAAAAACAAGCCACTCATCGGCAGCACGAGTGGAAAAGGGTCCTCCGGTTATATCAATCCGATGCTCATTAATGGGTTATTTGGGTATAAAATTAAAATGGTAACCGGATATAAAGGCTCTTCAAAATCGATCTTCGCTATAGAGCAGGGGGAGTCGCAAATGGCTGCCTTCAACTGGCTCGCGTGGGCGTCGAAAGTTCCACAATGGTTTGAAGGCGAAAAACCGTTTGCACGTGCGATAGCTCAGATCGGGATCTTCCGTGACCCTGACCTGCCAAAATCTGTGCCGATGGTTAGTGAACTCGTGACTGATCCGATGGATAAAAAGGCCGTAGGATTTCTCAGCGTCGCAGGATTGCTTGGTAGGGGTCTTGCACTACCGCCAGGCGTTGACCAAGAAACAATAAATGTTCTTCGCGCTGCTTATGACAAAATGAATGCTGATCCGGCTTTCGCAGCAGAATTAAAAAAACGTAAACTTCGGCTAATTCCATCTTCCGGAGCTGATATTCAAAAGATAGTGGTAGAGTCTGTTAACAATGCCTCTCCCGATGTTGTGAAACATGCTAGGAAGCTCATTTTTGGTAGCTAATTGATAGGCGTTAGCTGAATTAAATCTTGTTAGTGGGCCGGGGGAAACCCCGGCCTATTTTTGTGTTTAGTGTTTATGAAAATTCAAAATTAACCGCGTAAAACCCGAAGAAAACTTTTCTGCCCCAGGAAAGAGCCTGGAGACTTCACAGAAAGCGGGGCAGCCAGAAACTTTCATTAAGCCCGAATGCCTACTATAAGCAATGTAACTCTAATAAGCAGTGTTACGCTGCACGATCGCGCCTCTTCGTGCGAGCACCGGCGGGACCGGTACCGTCGTCGAATAGCTCGGCTAGGCGATCCATCATTGTGCCGCCTAATTGCTCGGCATCCATAATAGTGACTGCGCGGCTATAATAACGTGTTACGTCGTGCCCAATGCCTATAGCGGTAAGTTCGACGTCGTGCCGCATTTCGAGTGTATTGATAACGTCGCGCAAATGCCGCTCCAGATAATTACCAGGATTCACTGACAAGGTTGAATCGTCTACCGGTGCTCCGTCAGAGATCACCATCAGGATTTTACGCTGTTCCGGCCGATTGACCATACGGCTGTGGGCCCACAGGAGCGCCTCGCCGTCAATGTTCTCCTTCAGTAGTCCCTCACGAAGCATGAGGCCTAGAGATTTTCGGGCACGACGCCATGGAGCATCAGCGGGCTTGTAAACGATGTGCCGAAGATCGTTAAGTCGCCCCGGATTAGCGGGTTTGCCATCAGCTAGCCAGCGTTCACGGGCTTGACCTCCCTTCCAGGCGCGGGTTGTAAAGCCCAAAATTTCAACCTTAACGCCGCAACGTTCTAGCGTTCGGGCTAGGATATCTGCGCTCATCGCTGCAACCGTAATTGGCCTTCCGCGCATTGATCCAGAATTATCGATCAGCAAGGTAACAATCGTATCTCGAAATTCTGTCTCTTTTTCTATCTTATAAGACAGCGGATGCATCGGGTTGGTAACCACCCGCGATAGCCGACCCGCATCAAGGAGGCCCTCTTCCAAATCAAATTCCCAAGAACGCGATTGTTGGGCTAGTAAGCGCCGTTGGAGCCGATTAGCAAGCCGACCAATTATCCCTTGTAGGTTTGCAAGCTGTTGGTCAAGGTGATGTCGCAGGCGGTTTAGCTCGTCTGGATCGCAAAGGTCTTCTGCTTCAATAATTTCGTCAAATTCTATGTTGTAAGGCTCATACAAAGGCTCCCTGCCGCGACCAGGGCTGCCATCTTGGCGCTGTTGGTGCTGTGATTGCTCACCATCTTCATCACCAGTACCTGGCATCATTTCGTCCTGGCCTTGTTCAGACATGGCTTCATCCCCTTCTTCGACATCCATGTCCTCCATCTCAGAGGATTCATCGCCAGACATTTCTGCAGATACGCCTTCCATATCTGCATCCTCTGCATCTGCGTCCTCAGCGTCCTGTTCTTCCGATTCTTCTCCTTGTTCTCCTTCTTGTTGTTCGGTGGCTTCCGATTCTTCGTCAATAAGTTCTAGTTCGACTAGAAGGTCGGTAAGCGCCTCCGCGTATGCTTCTTGATCATCTATGCGTTCAGCAAGTGCATCAAAATCGGTATCAATCTTGTCATTGACCCATTCGCGCCACAAGCTAACAAGCTGTTCGCCTCCTTCGGGAAGTTTCTCGCCAGTGAGTTTTTCACGCACCATTAAGCCAATCGCTTCTGATAGCGGCGCATCCTCCCGCACATTGACCCGTGTGTAACCAAAAGAGTCGCACTTTTCTTCAAGTGAAGCCCGAAGATTATTTGCAACCCCCGCCATCATTCGGCTACCGAGTGCTTCGCATCGGACCCGTTCAAGAGACTCAAATACAGCTCGGGCGTTCTCGCCCTGTGGAGCGCGTGTTGAATGCACCCCTTCGTCATGAAACCGGAGGCGAAGCGCCATTGCATCTGCCTCGCCACGTAAGGCCGCCATCTCTTTGTCCGAAAAATCTCGAGAGGGGATGGGAAGTCGCGCTTGATTGTCGACCAGACGCGCTTCGGAGCCATAAACCAACGTTATATCCTCTCGCTCCGCAATGGCGCGCATGGCAGCTGCCGTCACGCGGCGGAACTCCTCTGCTGGCTGTTCGTCGCTCATACCTGGATTAAGCGGCAGTTGGCGTGACGTTCAACTCTGGCAATTCCTCGCCAAAACAGCGTTGGTAATATTCGGCAACTGTAGTCCGCTCGAGCTCGTCACATTTATTAAGAAATGTCATGCGAAATGCTGTCCCGATATCGCCGAAAATAAGATTATTTTCAGCCCAGGTGATCACTGTTCGCGGCGACATTACCGTAGAAATGTCACCAGCCATGAACCCGGCGCGTGATAGGTCTGCGACGCGAACCATCGAACTAATGGTCTGTTGGCCTTCTGCGTCCTTGTCATAATCGGGACATTTAGAGAGTACAATTGCTGTTTCTTCATTGTGCGGAAGGTAGTTAAGCGTGGTGACTAGGTTCCATCGGTCCAGCTGGCCCTGGTTTATCTGTTGCGTGCCATGGTAAAGACCAGTTGTATCGCCGAGACCAACAGTATTTGCTGTGGCTAGCAGCCGAAACGCTGGATGCGGACGTAAAACACGGTTTTGGTCAAGAAGTGTCATTTTGCCGTCGACTTCGAGAACTCGTTGGATAACAAACATCACATCTGGTCTGCCCGCGTCATATTCGTCGAAAACTAGCGCAATGGGACTTTGCAGAGCCCAGGGCAGGATACCATCTCGGAATTCGGTGACCTGTTTACCATCTTTAAGGACAATCGCGTCTTTCCCAATCAGGTCAATACGACTGATATGGCTATCGAGATTGACGCGAATACAGGGCCAATTCAGGCGAGCAGCAACCTGTTCAACGTGGGTCGACTTTCCGGTGCCATGATACCCTTGGATGAGCAATCGCCTGTTATGCGCAAAGGCCACCATAATCGCGAGCGTGGTGTCGTGGTCAAAACAATAAGTTTCATCAAGATCCGGCACGTATTCGGTCTTTTGCGAAAAGGCCGGCATCTCCATATCAATGTCGAGGTCAAAGGCCTCTTTAGCGGATATTGTAGTATCCGGCATATCAATTTCGCTGATCTCAATGATCGCGTTGTGGTCTTTAGAAGCCATTCACCTATGTTCCTCAAACGTAAAAATTTTAACGATCGACATTACTTTAGTCGTTCACTATCCCGTAAAGTCGTGTAAGCATAATTAACTAATTTTAGCCGGTCTTCTGCCCTTCTGTCGCCCCCGTTGGAATCAGGATGCAGCGTCTTGGCTAGAACTTTGTAGCGCTGTTTTACATCGGCTCTCGTCACTGGCGCAACTAGCCCTAACACAGAAATTGCTTGACGTTCCTCTGGTGTTAAAGATTGCAGTTGCATGTCTCCGGAGTAAGTCTCCTGCCTATTTTGGATTTTTTCGTCCATGATGCCAATAGGATCCACAAAATGTTCCGTTTCAACGGCAGTTCGCGTGCCGAGCGGCCATGTTTTCCTCCTCCAAACGACATCATTACGTAATTCTGCTTCAACCGCGGCATCGTCCATGCCTTCGTAATAGTTCCAAGCTGCATTGTACTCACGCACATGCTCCAAACAGAACCAATGATATGTGTGAAGTGCATCGCGAGATCGCGGTGCCCGGTGTTCCCCTGCACGATCGCATCCCGGGTGAGCACAGGGTTTAGACTCCCATTCTGGATGGGTGGTGGGTATTTTGGTATTGGGCGACTTCATTTCAGACTGATGATAGCAGAGTTTAGCCGTGTGAGCATGCCCCGTTATAAATAGCTTATAACCTTGCATTTAGTTTTGTAGTTAAATAGATGTCACCGTCAGGATGATAGTTGCACAGAATATAAGAAGTAAATTGACAGAGGCATTTGAGCCTGTCTCTTTAAGCATCACAGATGAGTCGTCACAACACGCTGGTCATATCGGCGCCCGACCAGAGGGTGAAACCCACTTTCGAGTAGTAATTGTTGCTGGCGCGTTTGCCGGGAAATCCCGCGTCGATTGTCAACGCATGGTTTATGCGGTTTTAGCCGACGAACTTGCGGGGCCAGTGCATGCGCTGTCGGTATCAGCAAAAGCTTCGTGACCAAATCTTGCTATATGTCCGACTTTTTGTTTTTCACAATCAGAGTTCTGGCAGGGGAAGAGGAAAATCATCACACAAAATCGAATAATGTTGTAACCGAACCAACACCAAAAAGTGTTGCGGTTCGCGATGGTTTAGCTTTAGTGAAATTGTGAAATCCTATCTTAACGTCCCTCTCTTCAGCGCGTTTAAAGAACTTCTCAAATCACGGTTTATCGCCGGTATAATAATCTGGATATTCGCTGCGGATCATCTCGCCGTCCGACGACCACACATGGCATGTATTAATCGGTGGTCGTGATGTCTTTAGCTGTTTTCCGCCGTGTCCAGGTGCGGAATTGGAAAACTGGATGGTATGCAAGGCTACGGTCGCGAGCGGCCTCAACATGTCTACAAGGTGGGCACAACCATGCACGCCACTGAGTTTTTCACGAACTCGACGATTCCAACCTGGACCGATCTTAAGTCCTTTTAGCTTTTGAAAATTTGGCAGAATACTTGGGCATAGCTGATACGGGCCCGCATCTGTGTGTACTTCTACATCCTGCACAATAAATTTGCTGTCGACTGTTAACCTAATCCACATATCATGCAATGGCTCTCCAGGCTTAATCTCTCCTCGGAAATTGTTTGTAAAAGGATATGATTTGACATCGGTTAGGTGGCCTTCGATATCCCATTTCCCATCGGTTCGCCCGTAACTTTGACATTCGATCGATCGCGTGTGTATTGGCTCTCGATCAACTTTAGAAGTCGATAGCGGCATTTGTCGGTTCCCAAACCTTGCTACTGTTTAACTTTATTCTCGTTATATGGTTCATCTACCCTGCTGAGCCGAATAGATATTATCCTATTGCGCTGGCGCCTCACTATTTCGAAGCGGAAACCGTGAAAATGAAATATCTGTCCAATGTTGGGAATAACCTTTGCCTCGTGGATAACTAAACCAGCTAGGGTAGCGACTTCTTGGTCCGGCAGGTCCCAACCAAATCGGCGGTTTAGATCACGGACAGTCACGCCACCGGCGATTAGATAGGATCCATCCCGTTGTGGACGCACACCGATCGGCACAACGTCGTGCTCGTCCGAAATATCGCCGACGATTTCCTCAAGTATATCTTCCAGTGTCACTACGCCCATAAGTGCGCCATATTCATCGACCACTAGCGCAAAATGCTCTCGCCTTCGCCGAAATGCATTAAGCTGGTCCAGAAGGGTTGTGGACTCCGGTATAAACCAAGGTGGCGTTGCGATTTTGTCAATATCTAGCGCATCCAAGTCCCCGGTATGGGCGTGAACCTCGCGCAACATCGCCTTGGCATGCACAACGCCGACAATATTATCCGGTGTGTCACGCCAGATTGGTATGCGCGTAAACGCGCTGTCCAGCGTCTCCTCAACAATCTGGCTCGTAGGCAGGGAAGCATCGATCATAAAAATCTCACGCCTGTGCTGCATTACCATTTCAACGTCGACGTCAGCGAGGTCAAGTATACTGTGCAGCATCGCACGTTCATGTCGGGCCATAGCGCCGCCACCTCGGTGAAGTTCAATAGCACCCCGAAGCTCTTCTACGGTCGCGTTCCAATCGCGTCCTTCATTGAAATTAACGCCAAACAACCTTTGTATCCCTCGAGTTAGATACTGGATTGCCGACATAACGGGCCCAAGAAGGCGGACTAGCAATAGGAAAGTCGGCGCGATGGCGAGAGCAATCCGATCTGCATTTCGGAATGCATAGGTTTTTGGAAGAATTTCGCCAAAGATCAGTACTAGCAATGTCATAGAGATCGTTGCGTAGATAACACCTGTCTCGCCTAACACACTGATCAACACACTTGTTGCGAGTGACGACGCAAGTATGTTGACGAGGTTGTTGCCCAGAAGAATGGTACCAATCATGTGGTCTTGGTCAGCGCGCAAACGGTTTACCACCCCGGCTCTGCGGCTTCCCTTTGCCTCCATTTGGTGCATGCGCGGGCGAGAAGCCGCAGTGAGTGCGGTTTCGGAACTGGAAAAAAATCCGGACAGTACAAGAAGGACGGCGATCCCGCCAATCGTCGCAAGCGTCGCTATTTCCATGCGGCTATTTTACACCTCCTTCGCGCCTCTGGTTGCAGTTTATTTAGTGATAGCTTCACGCAGCATCTCTTCTACAATTAATGGATTTGCGTCGTGGTTAACCAAGGCATCGCCGATAGCCCGAATAAGGATAAACCTGATTTTTCCGTCTTTAACTTTTTTGTCGTGAGCCATGTGCTCGATAAGTTTAGACGCGTCCCATTTTTGATTTTTCCGGTTCGTGACTGATACTGGTAAACCGATCTCCATGAAGTGTGCGGTGGCGCGGTAAAGATTTTCTGCCGGACACAGTCCCATCCGCACAGAGAGATTGAGCGCCATGATCATGCCGATTGCGACGGCTTCGCCGTGAAGCAATGATGCCCCGAACCCCGTTTCGGCCTCGAGGGCGTGGCCAAAGGTATGACCAAAATTCAGCAAAGCTCTCACGCCGGTCTCGAACTCGTCCTCTGCTACGATCGCTGCCTTTGCTGCGCAACTTGTCTTTACCGCATGCTTTCTTGCTTCGCGGTCGCCAGCAATGACGGCTTCACCGTTTTGTTCCAGCCAATCAAAGAAATTCGAGTCGCGGATCAATCCGTATTTGACGACCTCTGCATAACCGGCAAGCAATTCTCGTTTCGGAAGTGTATCGAGCACTGTGGTATCGGCTAAAACTAGTCGCGGTTGATAAAACGTGCCCGCTAAGTTTTTGCCGTGCTTAGTATTAACGCCGGTTTTGCCGCCGACAGAGCTGTCCACTTGTGCAAGTAGGGTCGTTGGTATTTGAATGTAGTTTATACCTCGGAGGATTTGGCTGGCTGCGAAACCGGTTATGTCGCCTACCACACCTCCACCAAGCGCTAGAAGTGTGGAATTTCGCTCAGGCCTCCCATCTAGCACTGCGTTGACGAGGGCTTCAACTGTGTTGAAATTTTTGTGCTCCTCGCCCGCGGGCAAGATGATTTCCGCGACTTTTAGGTCTTTTTCGCTGAGAGACCGGGTGACAGTATCTAAGTAATGGGGAGCAACGTTTTCATCACTAATGATCCAGCAGGTCCCATCTCCCGTGGCAGCGTAAATATGTTCACCAGCGCTTGCTAATAGGCCCTCTCCTATCAGGATATCATATGACCTTTTGTCCAGATTGACCTGTAACGAATCTGTAAATTTCATTGTTGTGCCGCTGTGTTACTATCGAGGGCGAGACAAAACTGGCGGAGAGCTTCATATACTTTCTCAGCGGTTGTGCCGGGTGGCTCATTACCCGAATTTACAGTTATGTCTGCTTGTGAATAGGTTGGGTGGCGTTGGTTGATGAGGTTTTTAAGAGTTTCACGTTGATCGCGAACCTGCAGGAGCGGGCGGTTATTACGACGTGACACTCGCTGTAGCAACACATCAAGGTCCGCTTTCAGCCAGATTGATATAGCATTTTTGCGCGTTCTGCTGCGGGTTTCTTCATCCATGAAAGCTCCGCCTCCCGTAGCGATTACGCGTGGTTTTTCCGATAAAAGGCGAGCGATTACACGCCGTTCACCATCCCGGAAAGCCTGTTCGCCGAATTCGGCAAATATTTCGGGTACAGTCCGTTTAGCCGCAGCCTCGATTTCCGCATCGGCGTCGATGAAATCCATGTTCAGCCGATCCGCGATGCGCTTGCCAATGCAGGTCTTACCAGCACCCATGAGGCCGACCAGAACAATCGATTTGTCGGTCAGCTCGGCACAGTTTAGAGTTGGGGAATGGGCCTTTTTTCTTGACATCTGATCAATGTCTACATTCTTACGAAAATGTAACCATTGGAGGTTTTACATTCCCAAACGGCGTTGAAAGCTGCTCGGACAGCGGGTAAGCTGCCCCAAAATCGCCACAAATCTTCATTATGTCACGAATATACGACGTTTTTTACCTTTGTTGCCAGCTATATCGTATCTGCCAGTGCTCGGTGTTTGGTTTGCCGGGCAGGTTTAATCATTCGCCATAGTCTAGCGGCGAATCGCAAAACGGGACAGGGTCCAAAGCCATGAGAATATTGAACTTTATTATTGTGGGTGCGCTTCTCCTTCTTTTCGGAGGGGGATTGTTGCTTGCTGCGTGGGAAATTCCAGTGCCTGCAATTGACATCGAACGGACGATTTCGAATGACTGGCTCTCGCGCTAGTTTTCTGGTCGCTGTCTGTCTTACTGCAGGGATTCATTTCCCAATCTCCGCTAGCGCCCAAATTCAACTAAACAGTCCATCGGCGGAGACCGGAAAGCCTGAGGCAACAAAGGTTTTATCAGCGCCAGCGTTAGGACCTTCTTCGCCCTCCGCCAATTCGCCATCACTCGATAAAATAGCGCCATTGCCGCTCGGAGGGGAGGATATTGTTGTAAACCGGTTAAGTTCTTTGGATCCCGATGCGAATGGTTTGTTATCAGAAAATCAGGGCGGGTTTCCACCGAATTTCTGGGACGGAACGGAATGGGCGTTTGTCAATGCTCTGATGCCGCGAATGCCAGCAAGTTCATCTAGTGCAGTAGTGCGGGCCCTCGGCGAACGTTTGTTGGTATCCCAAGCGGCGGTGCCAGCAAATAAGCCAGTCGGTGGCAGCCTCATCTCGCTGAGGGCCGATCGCTTGTTAGCGATGGGGAAGGTCGATAAGGCGCTGTCTCTTTTAAAGTTAATCTCCGAGGAACATATAGATGAGGACCTGTCGCGAATTAAGATAGAGGCAATGTTTTTTAACAATGACAATGCCGGCGCTTGTTCTGCTGTTCAGAATGAGCAAGGAACATATACAGGGTTTTATTGGTCGCAGGCCCAGGCGTTTTGTTTCGCGCTTTCTGGCGACCACTCGCGGGCTGCTCTGATCGCCGATCTGATACGCGAACGCGATAATGAGATCGAACCTGCATTTTTTACAGCAATTGACGCGCTCGCAGGTGCTCGTGAGCAGAGGGCTGCAGCGTTGAAATCGCCAATGGCTCTTCATTTGGCGATGTTGCGCGCCGCAAAGCTTCAAGTTCCTGCCGAAATACTTCAAAAAGGTACTATCGCCGTGCTGCGGTCGGTAGCACTGTCGCCGAATGCCGAATTGAGTGTTCGACTAAAAGCAGCTGAAAAGGCTTACCGTGCTGGTGCGTTGAGCGACAAAGAAATTTTAAGGCTCTATACTGGTATTCCGTTTTCGCGGGAAGAACTCAATACTCCTCTCAGTGTCGCTGCGGAGAGCTGGGGGCCGCGCAGTAGAGCCCTCATTTTGCGTTCGGCAGCTGTTCAGAGTGTGCCATTGGCTCGGGCAGAAGTTCTGCGTCAAGGCTGGCAGCTAGCGCGCGAAAATAATAGCTATTTAAATTTTGCAGGGCCCAGTGTACCACTCACGCTTGAACTTGATCCAACTATTGAGCTGAACTGGTTTGCTGGCGATGCAGCGCGCGTTCTTTTCGCCCATGGGGAGATTGACAAAGCGATGGGTTGGTACCGTGCTGCTGACAGCGAAAAAGACGTATCTGAAGAGGCCCGTGCCGCTGCAGAGATGCTTTGGCCTCTGGCGTTATTGGCGGAAGCATCGAATTCTGTCCCCTTTGACGATAAGCGGTTGAAAGCATGGTATGTTGCCGCACAACAGTCGGATCCTCAAGGCAGCTCGAACAAGGCACGTGCGTTGTTTGCTCTTATGGCGGCATTGGGGCGACCGGTTTCTGCGCAAGTTCAGCAGTTAATGATCTACGCTCCATTTAGCAGCGATGAAACGGGTCTTAATGTTGCCTGGCAGAGTGGGCTTAACAGAGCGACAGAAAGTAAACTTCTGGGTGAGGCCGTTCTTCTGGCAGTGGTCGGCGCGGGCGAGGGTGCAGACGGGACCCTTAAATTGGGAGATGCGCTGCGCGTGATTTCTGCTCTGCGCGCTGTCGGGCTGGAAGAGGATGCGCAATTGCTTGCCATTGAAACTGCAATCTCTGTTGGATTATGATTAGCCCGTCGTCCGAGAAATTGATCGAGTTCGAAGTGTCAGCGGACCATCACCTTGAAGCGTTTCTTGAGATGATGTTAACCGAGCGCGGGGTTTCGCTAAATACTCTCGATGCATATCGTCGCGATGCTATGCAGTATCTGTTGTTTCTGACACGGGCTGGCACTGACGAGATAATCGCCGATGCACAACATGTTCGGCGTTATCTGAAAGAACTCGCAGACTCTGGTTTGACTGCTCGCACTCAAGCGCGGAAGCTTTCGGTCATAAGACAATTCCAGCGTTTCCTTATTTTACAGGGGCTGCGCGATGATGATCCGACTTCTACTATTGACATGCCGCGCCTTGGCCGCGCCTTACCCAAGGTTCTCGGTTTTGCCGAGGTAGAGTTACTGTTGGCGGCGGCTCGGGAGACGAAAGGATGGCGCGGCGTTAGGCTGGTGGCGCTTTTAGAGACGCTCTACGCAACTGGTCTCCGTGTTTCTGAGCTTGTCAGCCTTAAGCTCTCGTCGGTATCGCGGGATGGACGCATCATCACGGTTCGTGGAAAGGGTGGCAAGGAACGCTTGGTGCCGTTAGGCGACGCAGCTCATGCAGCAATTCAAACTTGGCTGCCGTTTCGCGAGACTATCGTCGTAGCGAGATTAAAAAACGTTCCCTGGCTGTTTCCATCAAGAGCCGCCGCCGGGCATTTGACGAGGGACGCATTCGCAAAACAACTTCAGGAACTTGCGAACACTGCCGGCATCCAATGTGACCGTTTATCACCGCATATATTACGGCACGCATTCGCCACTCATCTATTGGCTAATGGTGCTGACCTGCGGAGCGTTCAAATGATGCTTGGCCATGCTGACCTTTCAACAACACAAATTTATACGCACGTGTTGACCGAGCGACTGAAGTCACTTGTGCAGGACGTTCATCCACTGGCAGGTTTTCGGATTTAAAATGGCAGAAACACGTGTACCTTCGTTCCTTGATTTCGAGAAACCTATAGCTGAATTAGAGGGGAAAATAGAGGAACTCCGACATCTAAGTAATGATGGGGGCATCAGTATCGCGGATGAAGTTGAAAAACTTCAGGTGCGCGTCGACAAACAACTTTCCTACATTTATGCAAGATTGTCGGCTTGGCAGAAAGTCCAGGTGGCCCGCCATCCGGATCGGCCGCATTGCCTCGACTATGTTGGGACACTTATAACTGACTTTGTCCCGCTCGCCGGAGATAGGTCTTATGCAGAGGATCATGCTGTCATTGGAGGGATAGGCCGTTTCGAGGGTAACTCTGTTGTTGTGATCGGCCAAGAAAAAGGAAACGACACAGAAACGCGTTTGAAACATAATTTTGGTATGGCTCGGCCAGAGGGGTATCGTAAGGCACAACGTCTGATGGGTCTTGCGAACCAATTTTCGCTTCCCGTAATCTCCTTCGTTGATACCGCTGGTGCTTATCCAGGGATTGGTGCCGAGGAACGCGGTCAAGCCGAGGCTATTGCTAGATCAATAGAATGCTGTTTGGCGCTTACAGTTCCTATGGTCAGTGTAGTAATTGGCGAAGGAGGCTCGGGTGGCGCCATCGCTATCGCGGTTGCAGATCGAGTATTAATGCTGGAACACTCAGTTTATTCCGTCATATCTCCCGAAGGATGCGCATCCATTCTTTGGCGGGATGGCAGCCACGCAGCTGATGCGGCTAATGCGTTGAAACTCACTGCACAAGATCTCTTGGCGCTGGATATTATTGATGAGGTTATTGTTGAGCCGATAGGAGCCGCTCATCGTAATCGATCGGATACGATAGAGGCCGTTGGCCTTGCTATTTCAAAAAATCTGAAGGAGGTGATTAATGAAGATGGCACCGTTCTTCGCCAGCAACGCCGAGATAAGTACCTCAAGATGGGATAGGCTGGCAGTTTTTAAGGTTGCTGGGACGTAAACTCATGCGACCAACCAGTATCGTTTTGGCATAATTGTCCGCTGATCGTGCTTTTGAGATTGCGGGGTGATTTGCTAGTAAATAATTTTCATCCGTGGAGAGAGGTTTAACTTACTAATCAATAAGTAAGAGATCATCGGTTATCCTCTAAGTAAAAATATATTTTCTTGAGGTAATCTAGAGATCACGAGTAGTACCTTGTGTGGTAGCAATCCTAAACACCTGTTTTACCACTCACCGCGCACGAGGGCACTCGTCGCTATTAACGCCCGTGACAGTGTTTGTATTTTTTCCCAGATCCGCATGGACACGCTGCATTACGTGGTACCTTCCCCCAAGTATCTGGATCATTCGGATCGAGCCAGCGATTAAGCGCGGTGTTTAGCTCCCAGCCGGGTGGAGCATCGGCGGGGTCTATGTCCCCCGACAGTACTTTGCTCGATGCATTTTGAATCTGCATTGGCGCTGCAGGGTGAGGTCCTGCACTGCTGGCTAGCGCCATTTCTTTGTCTGCAAAGGCGGGATCCATGCGTGTCTCTTGCACATCAATTTCTGCTTGGGCCCGCTCCATTGCCGCTAGCTCCTCTGCATCAACGGATAGTTCAAGATGGCACATCACCGACGTAACGGTTTCGCGTAAGTTATCCAGCATGTCTTCGAACATGTCGAACGCTTCCCGTTTGTATTCGTTAAGCGGATCTTTCTGCCCGTAGGCGCGCAGACCTATTCCCTGACGTAAATGATCAAGTGCCAAGAGGTGTTCTTTCCAAGTTTGGTCAAGCAACTGCAGCAAGAGGCTCTTCTCTGCCAAACGCATCAGGTCGGCGCTGTAATTGGCAGTTTTAGCTGCCATCTTGTTTGCCGCGTGTTTCTTTAGTCGCTCCGTAATCTCCTCGTCGGCAATACCTTCCTCAGCGGCCCATTCAGAAATCGGTAAATCAAGGTCCAGCAAACGCATCGCCTCCTCGCGCAATGCGTCTGTGTCCCATTGTTCGGCATAGGCTTTTTCTGGGATGCAGCGTGCGACGGTATCCTCAATCGCTTGTTCGCGCATTTCAACTACGGTTTCAGACACATCCTCAGTAGTCATCAGCTCTTTGCGCTGTTCATAGATTACTTTCCGTTGGTCGTTCATGACGTCGTCGTACTTTAGAAGGTTCTTTCGTATTTCGTAGTTTCGTTCCTCGACTTTTTTTTGCGCCTTTTCGAGTGCTTTGTTGATCCAAGGATGGATAATCGCTTCGCCTTCTTCGAGACCAAGTTTCCGTAACATGGAATCGATGCGCTCTGACCCGAAAATACGCATGAGGTCATCTTCGAGCGACAGATAAAATTTGGACCTTCCGGGATCACCCTGTCGGCCTGAACGGCCACGAAGTTGGTTGTCGATACGTCTTGCCTCGTGGCGCTCTGTCCCGATTACATAGAGACCACCGGCGTTGAGAACGACCTCTTTTGATTTTGCGATTTCAGCTTCGATTTTAGCGGTAAGCTCAGGACGTCTCGCTTCTCTCTCACCTGCTGGCAGGGCGGCGATTTGCTGTTCAACCTGCATTTCGACGTTGCCTCCCAATTGTATATCGGTACCCCGACCCGCCATGTTAGTAGCGATGGTTACCGCTCCAGGTTGACCAGCTTGTGCTATAATAAGTGCTTCCTGTTCGTGGAAGCGTGCATTTAAGACATGGTGTTCAATTTGATTTTTGTTCAGAATATCGGATAGTAGTTCAGATTTTTCGATCGAGACGGTCCCAACAAGTATTGGCTGCTTTTTCTCCTGGCAGGCGCTGATTTCTCTGAGAATTGCATTGTATTTTTCTTCCGAAGTCCTGTAGACCTCGTCGTCTTCGTCGATGCGAACCTGGGATACATTTGTCGGTATATCGACAACTTCTAAGCCATAAATTTCCGCAAATTCGCCGGCTTCAGTCATTGCAGTGCCCGTCATGCCCGCCAACTTTGGATAAAGCCGGAAGTAATTCTGGAATGTGATCGATGCCAAGGTTTGGTTTTCATTTTGCACTGTAACGTTTTCTTTTGCTTCCAGAGCCTGATGTAGGCCTTCTGAGAAGCGCCGGCCTTCCATCATGCGGCCGGTGAATTCATCGATGATAACGATAGCGTCATCCTTGACGATGTAGTCCGTGTCTCGCTGGAACAGTGTGTGTGCGCGCAGAGCTTGCTGCACATGGTGGACCAATGAAACATTGGTAATATCGTATAATGTCGCACCGTTTAACATATTCATTTCGCCGAGGATCTTTTCAACATTTTCGGTGCCAGTCTCGGTGAGTACTACCGTCCTTTGCTTTTCGTCCTTTTCGTAATCATCTGGGCCTAACTTTGGAATAACCGTGTCTATGGCATCGTACAATTCCGCAGCGTCTTCGGCCGGCCCTGAAATAATGAGCGGTGTTCGCGCTTCGTCGATAAAGATGTTGTCGACCTCGTCGACAATTGCGAAGTTGAATTCCCTCTGCACCATCTCTTCGATCTGAAACTTCATGTTATCGCGCAGATAGTCGAAGCCGAACTCGTTGTTGGTGCCATAAGTTACGTCGCAGGCATACGCTGCTTGGCGTTCATGTTCCTCAAGGCCATGGGTAATGCAGCCAACGCTCAAGCCAAGGAATTTATATATTTCGCCCATCCAATTTGCGTCGCGCGAAGCTAAATAATCGTTAACTGTTACGACGTGAACGCCCTTGCCAGTGATAGCATTTAGATACACGGGAAGGGTGGCTACTAGCGTTTTGCCTTCGCCCGTACGCATTTCTGAAATCTTACCTTGGTGAAGTACAAGTCCGCCCATGAGCTGCACATCGTAATGTCGTTGACCGAGAGTGCGCTTGGCAGCCTCGCGAACAGTAGCAAACGCTTCTGGTAATAGGTCGTCCAGATCTAGGCCGTTTTTGTATTTCTGCTGGAATTCGCTAGTACGGCCGCGAAGTTCTTCGTCTGATAGCTTTTCTAGTTCTGGTTCTAAAGCATTTATTTGCGCCACTACGCTTTGAAGGCGTTTGACCTCGCGATCATTGGCACTGCCAAAAAAGCGTTGCGCAATCGACTGTAGCATTCGAATTCCTCAGACTAAACCGCCCAATTAAGTTCAGGACGAAACGGGTAGACACTATCACAAATCTGTTTCGCCACACAGTTATGTACCAAAATCCGCAGTGTCAACGTAAACAAAATATAATTAGACGGTTGCTAGAGCGAGGGCTGTTAATCCTAATGTCCCTGCCTATACAAATAAGGTGTTAGCTGTAGGTTTTCTAGAAAAGGAGGAACCCTTGAGTGTATCAGATTAGCCAAAGATATTGTAGATATTATTATGATGAAACATTGATGTATCTCATTTCCGAGGCCGGCTGCTTGAGTACTTTCAGGTGTTACGAGAAACATGGGTTATGGGGACAGAGAGCTAATTACAAGGTCAAAGCTATGAAGACTGGAATTTTTTTGGCGTTAGCAGCCGTCTTGCTTTTGGTTGTTTTGCCAGCAAAAGCAGAAAATACGAAAGTGCCTAATAATCCCGTTATTGCTACCGTTGATGGCGCGAAAATTTTTCGTTCGGATATCGACTTGGCGCGCGCACAATTGCCGGAACAATTTCGTAGCCTCCCAATGGATCAGATATTTACACCCCTCGTTAACCAACTTATCCGATCAAAGCTGATTGCGACGAGGGCGCGGGCGGCAAAACTGGATACTTCCGTTCTTTATAAGCGACGCTTGGCGCTGCTTAAGGATCGCCTGCTTGGAGAAATGCTGCTTGATGAAATGATCGGCGATCGCGTGGACGAGGAAGCACTCCGGGCAAGATACCGCGAGACAATTGCAAAGCTCCCCTCAAGAGAAGAGATCCGCGCCCGTCATATACTTGTTAAGACAAAGGATGAGGCTTTAAGCATAGTGAAGGAACTGATCGCGGGCGCTGATTTTGCTGCACTGGCTGTTGCCAAGTCAATCGGCCCGTCGAAATCGCGTGGGGGCGACTTGGACTATTTTGGGCGCGGGCAAATGGTCCCGCCATTCGAACAAGCGGCCTTCGCGTTGGCCAGGGGAGAGTTTACGAAGGTTCCTGTCCAGTCGCCTTTTGGGTGGCACGTCATAAAGGTTGAAGATCGGCGTCAATCTAAGCCGCCGACTTTCGAGGAAAGCCGCCCAAAACTAGTGCAAGAGCTGTCAGAAGAGATTACAGCTGATCTTGTAAAGAGCCTTATAACAAGCGCCAAAATTGAGCGATTTGAGGCTGATGGCACAGCGCCGCGCCTAAAGCTAATTCAACCTTCGCTAACGCGTTAGCACAAAATCAGATTTTGGGACGCAAAGACAACCAAAATTTAGATCAGGGAGGGTTCGATATATAAGAAAAGTTTAGCTATTTTCGGTATAAGCCCTATAAGTTTATGTGCATTTAAATCAGCGGGAAACTGGTACTTTAAGAATGGTCTACGTCAGTGTCGCGCAAGCCCGCTGGATCCGGTTGCAGGCTTCGGTGAGTAACTCGTCCGAAGTGGCGTAAGAAATACGGAAATACGGTTCTAATCCGAACGCAACTCCCGGGACGACTGCCACACCCTCTGTTTCTAGTAGAAAGGTACAGAAATCAGAATCGCTTTCAATCTTTGCGCCGTCTGTAGTTAACTTACCAATAACCCCAGCGCATGATGGGTAGACATAGAATGCGCCCTCTGGTGTGCGACAGGTAATTCCGGCTGCGTCGTTCAGCATTGAAACAACAAGATCGCGCCGCTTCTTAAACATCTCATTATGCGGGACAATGAAGTCCTGTGTGCCTCTCAACGCTTCAATCGCTGCCGCCTGACTGACCGAAGAGGTGTGAGTGGATGATTGCGATTGCACTATTGTCATTGCTTTAATCAGGTGCAGTGGACCTGCGCCATAGCCGACACGCCATCCAGTCATTGCATATACCTTGGAATGGCCATTTAGCGTAAGCGTGCGATCAAACAGTCCAGGCTCGATCTCTGCTGCAGTGGAGAATTTAAACCCGTCGTAAATAATATGTTCGTACATGTCGTCTGTCATCAGCCAAACGTGTGGGTGGCGCATCAGGACATCCGTAAGACCCTTCAGTTCTGTGCGAGTATATGCAGCGCCGGTGGGGTTGCTCGGCGAATTTAGCAACACCCACTTGGTCTTCGGGGTGATTGCTTCTTCCAGGTCTTCTGGTTTTATTTTAAATCCATTTTTTTCGTGGCCAGTAACGAATACGGGCGTCCCCTCGGCTAGCAAAACCATGTCTGGGTAAGACACCCAATAGGGTGTTGGAATGATAACTTCATCACCGGGGTTGAGGGTCGCAACGAAAGCGTTGTATATTACCTGCTTTCCGCCACAGCTCACGATAACCTGTTCGGGTGTGTACCCGAGCCCGTTGTCGCGTATAAACTTCTCGCAGATCGCCTCGCGAAGTGCGAGCGTGCCCGGGATTGGCGTATATTTGGTCTGCCCATCATTGATTGCAGCGTTCGCCGCCACCTTAATATTCTCTGGTGTGTCGAAATCTGGCTCGCCTGCGCCAAGTCCAATAATGTCTCGGCCCTCACGTTTCAGGTCGGCGACCTTTCCGGTCAGTACATTGGTTGGGGATGGCTTAATTCTTGAGAGACGCTGAGCGGTTATGACCATAACGCGAGACCTTTTGCGTGATTAAGATGCAGTTGCAACCTACGCCCGCCGCTCTGGGCAGGCAACCATAGGATTTTCCTTTTGCGCACTGCTTTACAGTTCAATTGTGCGAAGGTGTGCACTGAACTAAATCCTTCCGCAATATTCTCGTGTATTGACGCTCAAAAGTGCTTCCGTGGCGGTTTGATATCAATCTTTGTGCTAGGTTGTCGGTCCCGAATTCATTCGACCATGATTGTAAAATTTCCGCTGTCTTCGGATTCGCGGTAAGGTTGAAAGAGAAGATCATTACCGAGTGATAAACAGAAGATGGTAAAAAAATCCCCTTTGGCGCCCGTCAGATTCCCAAAAATACCTGCGATCTCGGGTGTTTCAATAGCCAGCATCTCATGTGGTCTTAAATACAAGGGCCGTAAAGATCTTTTCGTGGCTTCATTCGATAAGGGCACGAAGGTTGCTGGCGTTTTTACGAAATCGAAGACTGCGTCGGCGCCTGTCGATTGGTGCAAGCGTCAGGTGGGTCGGCGGGGTGCTAGGGCGCTTATCGTTAATGCCGGTAACGCCAATGCGTTCACCGGTTTGGCGGGAGAAAAAGCCGTGCGACGGACGGTTGAGTGGCTTGCAAAGGTGCTCAATGTGCCTAGGAGCCAGGTGTTTGTAGCCTCGACTGGCGTCATCGGCGAAATTTTGCCTGATGATAAGATTACTCGGTCTTTAGTGGGACTTAAGAAATTACTTTCACCTTACGGATGGGCCGATGCAGCGACCGCCATTATGACAACTGATACCTTTCCCAAGGGCGCGTGGCGGAGTGTAAGGATAGGCGATGCCGACGTGATTATCGGCGGCATTGCAAAAGGTTCTGGGATGATCGCCCCGGATATGGCTACCATGCTTTCGTTCGTTTTTACTGATGCCGCAATACCGACAGACGTGCTGCAAACAGTGACCGCAAGAGCCGTTGACAAATCATTCAATGCTATATCCGTCGACGGTGATACATCAACTAGTGACACGGTGCTTGTTTTTGCGACGGGAGCAGCAAAGCATCCGAAAATATCAAAGCCCAACGACACGAAACTTCGTGCTTTCCGCATCGCATTGGAAGAGGTTATGACGGATCTTGCCCAACAGATCGTGCGCGATGGGGAAGGAGCTTCTAAGTTTGTTACTATAAATGTCTCGGGTGCATCATCTGCAAGGGCCGCTAAAAAAGTTGGATTTGCAATTGCGAATTCGCCTTTGGTTAAAACTGCTATCGCGGGCGAAGATGCAAATTGGGGGCGTATCGTGATGGCGGTAGGGAAGTCTGGCGAGAGAGTTGATCGCGATAAACTAGCAATAAGTATTGGAGGTACCACCGTCGCTGAAAGAGGGACGGTAGTGGACGATTACCAGGAGGCTCCAGTTGCAAAACATATGAAAGGACAAGAAATCGACGTCAGTGTCGATCTAAATATCGGAAAAGGCGCGGCGACGGTATGGACCTGCGATCTGACGCACGGTTACGTTTCAATAAATGCTGATTACCGTTCATAAAAAGTTCATTTCTTCTCACAAAGATTAGAATTTCTATATGTCTTCCTCAAAACGCCGTATGCCAATAGTCGTAGTTGCCGCGGTTGCTCTTTTTGATACAGATGGTCGCGTGTTGGTCGCGCAACGGCCGGAAGGAAAGTCCATGGCGGGGTTGTGGGAGTTTCCTGGGGGTAAATTGGAGCAAGGCGAGACACCAGAGGAAGCTCTTATCCGCGAATTGCGTGAAGAATTAGCAATAGAAACGGTCGAAAGCTGCTTGGCTCCCTTCACATTTGCATCCCATGCCTACAACGATTTTCACCTATTGATGCCGCTGTACGTTTGCCGAAAATGGGATGGCAAGATCACGCCCGTAGAGCGCCAACAAATTAAATGGGTGGAGCCGATGAGGCTTAGCGAGTATCCAATGCCTCCAGCTGATAAGCCTCTTATTGCGATGCTTCGAGATTATTTCTGACGTGTAATTTAACACACATCGTGGTACCGCATTCGCCATGCTAGGTAAAACCTCTCCTTTAGTGACAGCGTACCGCAGTAATCCGCGTGGATGGGCTATCGTGACCTTCATGTTTGTCGCGCTGGGTTTTGTATTTTCTGCTCGTTCCGCACTTGGCCTAATTATGCCTGCTTGGGAAGAGGACTTAGGCTGGGATCGCACCTTCCTATCCAGTGGTGGGTCGATCATTCTAATTTTCATGACATTGATATCGCCATTGGCGGGTAATTTGTTAGACCGCATCGGTCCCCGTCCTGTCGTGGTAGGCGCGTTATTGTGTGTTGGCGTGTCGATTGCCTCAACTTCGTTAATGACCCAGCCGTGGCAATTTATCCTCCTATTCTGTGTAATTGGAGGTCTTGGTTACGGTTCATTGGCGGCACCCCAGGCATCCGCCACAATCGCCCAACTGTTCGATGAGCACCGAGGATTGGCGACAGGCATTGCGACCTCGGGCGCTTCCGGAGGCCTCCTTTTGATGATGCCCCTTCTCGCGATCTTGGTGGAGTGGGCAGGTTGGCGCACTGCGTTTGTTGGCTTTGGAATCTTCGTGATGGCGCTTGCACCCGTAGCCTGGTTTTTGATCACCCCGGCCAGCCGCACCGCACTCAAAGTTAGTGGCACGACCGAAGTAGGGCTAGCATCTCGGTTAGGCCTTATTGCAAGGAACCCCACCTTCTGGCTGCTTTTTTTTGGGTTTGTCCTTTGCGGGTTCACAACGTCAGGTGTGATTGAGGTGCACTTGATTCCCTATGCAATGTCTTGCGGTTATCCCCGATTTGAGAGTGCGGCGGCACTTGGTCTTTTATCGGGCGCAAATATGTGCGGAATGATCATAGCAGGCTATCTCGCCGATAAAGTTAACCGGCCGTTGCTATTGGGTGCAATTTACTTTTTTCGAGCCCTTTCGTTTCTGATTCTTATGCGTATCACAGGTAATCCTGAGCTATTATTTCTTTTTGCAATTATCTTCGGCATTTTTGATTATTCGGCAATGCCTGTGCTCGCAAGCCTCGTAAGCACCCACATTGGTGTCCGTGTGATGGGGCTAACGCTGGGTCTGTTATTTGGTGGGCATTCCGCGGGAGCAGCGGCCGGTGCCTTTATGGGTGGCTATTTCTTTGACAACTTCCAGAGCTATGAATGGGTTTGGATTGTTTCCATCGGTCTCGCTTTTTTAGCGGCAGCCTTTTCTTGGCTAATTCGTGAAAATTCTGATGACAAGTCAGCGGCACATCAGGTTGCGGCATGAGGAACTTTTCGTGGATTTAGTGGGCCAAACTAATCGTCGCCGCGGCTGGATAGTTGTCGTGATCTGTTTTGTTGCGCTCAGTTTCACATTTGCGTCACGCTCTTCGATAAGCATGGTGTTACCTATTTGGGCGACGGAACTAGGCTGGTCAGCTACAGAGGTATCCACAGGTGCATCTTTGGTACTTGTGATGATGGCGCTGGGGTCGCCTATCGCCGGCAACTTTCTGGATCGCTTTGGGGCGAAGGCTATTCTTACTAGCGGTTTATTGGCGCTTGGTTTGGGGATTGGTGCCACGTCTTATGTTTCAGAGACGCTATTTTATTACGTACTCTTTGGGATTATTGGCGGTGTCGGCTGGGCATCGGTTTCGATCCCTATGGTGACCGCGGCAGTCTCCAATTATTTCGTTAAGTTTCGAGGGCTAGCCATCGGTATTGGCGTTTCCGGCGCTTCCGGCGGCCAACTGCCGGTACTCACTTTGCTGGGCGCTATGATCGCCGCATTGGGTTGGCGGCAGTCTTATCAGGTTCTTGCTGTCGTCATGTTCGTGCTGGCGACACTTGTGTACCTCTGCTTAAGACCACCGCTCAAAGAACCTAATCAAAGAAAGACTGCGGAGACCGCTTTAGAAAATGATGGTTTGGTTAGCCGTTTAGGTTTTTTATTTGCAAATCAAACCTTTCTACTTTT
Organism: uncultured Alphaproteobacteria bacterium; assembly: GCA_913046035.1. Lineage (GTDB taxonomy): Bacteria > Pseudomonadota > Alphaproteobacteria > MPNO01 > UBA830 > UBA830. Next base: position 25,306 of record CAJWSW010000027.1, read on the forward strand.
ACTGGGTGCATTCTCTCTCTGCGGATTTACAACGGCTGGCGTAATTGATGTTTACTTTATTCCTTACGCCATTACCTGCGGCTTCACCTTAGTCGAAGGTTCAGCAGCGTATGGTATCCACGGGCTCGGAAATCTGGCCGGTGTTATCTTATTTTCGTGGCTTGCTGACCACGTCAACCGGCCACGGCTATTAGCCAGTATGTTTTTTTTTCGCGCAATCACCTTCATACTGCTGTTGTTTATATCGATTGATATAAGCGTCATGTTTGTCTTCGCAGCGATTTTCGGAGTGCTTAACTTCGCGACTTTTCCTGTGATTGCTAATATCGTGGCAACCCACATAGGTGTTCGGATTATTGGACTGACGCTTGGTTTGCTGTTCGGGGGGCATTCGCTTGGCGCAGCAATCGGTGTCGTATTTGGAGGATTAATGTTTGATCTTACGGCCAAGTACGAGTTTGTTTGGTGGCTATCGGCAGGTTTGGCAGCAATGGCCGGGGTCTTCGCCATTTTTGTAAAAGAAACCCGGTTACCACCTGTAAAAGATGTTCTCACAGACGCCTAAGCGTTCCTCTCGGGTCTAGCTTTCTTCTCAACAACCTTCTCGTTTCCCTCTAATGCATCGGCTAGCCGAATGCTTGCGCTTCCGGGGCGCAGAGGTTGTTGTTGGGAGCCTGAGGGTGCCCATCCAGTTAGCCAGATGATTTGGAACGTCGCAGAGATCCGTCCATCAGCGTCAGTGTAAAGTTCCTCATAACGTTTTGCCGCGGCAAACAAAGTATCCCGTCGCAAAAAATATCGGTTTCGTGCGGCAAGAGCGTTTGTTGCGCCCATACCTCGCAGGTCGCGCATTAAGGCGAATACGTCGCTGTATGTAACTGTCAGGATGTCTGTGTCGACAACCGGGAGAGCAAAGCCTGCCCGCTGCAGTAGAGTGCCTGTATCGGCGATTTCGACGACAGGCGATGTGCGTGGGCTGGTTCCGCCGGTTGTCTCCGCTTCTGCCTCTAAAAAAACGCGGCGCAACTCGATTAACGTGTCGCCTCCCAAGACGGCTGCCAAAAATAGCCCGTCAGGCTTGAGTGCGCGACAAATTTGGACGAGGGCGCCCGGTAAGTCGTTTGCCCAATGTAGTGCCAAACACGAGATTACCAGGTCGAGAGAATTCTCAGAAAATGGAAGAAATTCCTCGTCCATTACTAAAACCCGCGACCGATCCAAAGCCTTGAGTAACGTTTCTGATAGATCACCAGTAATATAGGTTTTTGGTGCGTGGGCTAACTCGACCGCGCCGTGACCGCCTCCAATATCGAGCACTGTCTCAAATTGACGATTAATGTCTTGAAGCCTGTCCGCCAAACGACTTGCCACATCTTTATATAAGAAGTCGTGTGCCGATATATTTTCAGCCGCACGTCCACGTTGTCTGCGCACTGCTTTGCGGTCGAACAGGGCGATACTATCGTTCATTCAAATATAATAAACTGCTTTCGGAGTCCGAAATAGTGGACTGGGTTTGCGGATGACAAATTTTTCTTTCAGTTCCATATTATGATTCCCGAGGATTATTGAGAAGAGGATTGTTGCCGTGGCGAAAGTTGAGGTTTATTCCAGCATGTTTTGCCCTTTTTGTGCGCGGGCAAAGCACCTTCTTCGCGAGAAGGGGGTAGCATTCGAAGAAATCGATGTTGACAATACCTCTGGTAGTCGAAGTGAGATGGTGGAGCGCGCGGATGGCCGTCACACTGTTCCACAGATTTTTATCGATGACTTCCATGTTGGTGGATCTGACGACTTAGCAGCACTTGAACGCGACGGTAAACTTGACGAGATGCTCGGTCTTTAGCAGTGAACGCGCCATTCCGTCTCGCTTGTATCCAGATCAATTCTGGTAACGAGATTATGGACAACATTGACGTTGCGTCAGCGCTAGTAAAGGCGGCCGCCGCGGATGGTGCGGTCTTTATTTCACTTCCCGAGTGTGTCGCTCTTTTAGAACCAGACACTAACGCCTTGTTGAGAAAATCTTTTAAAGAGGTAGAGCATCCGGCTCTAAAAGCATTTTGTGCATTAGCTGTCGATCTTCAGGTCTGGTTGCATGTAGGCTCCCTAGCAGTCTTTTCCGAAAATGGGCGAATTGCCAACCGCACATTTTTGATTGACCCGGACGGCGAAATCACCGCGACTTACGATAAAATCCATATGTTCGATGTGGAGCTTGCAAATGGTGAGGCGTATCGTGAATCTGCAGTGTATGAGGCTGGGAAAGCCGCAGTTACTGCGGAACTTCCGTGGGGTCGCGTAGGCCTGACCATCTGTTACGATGTAAGATTTGCTTCACTATATTTTGATCTCGCTACCTCAGGGGCCAAATTCATAGGTGTGCCCTCTGCGTTCACCCGTACAACTGGGCGCGCTCATTGGCATGTGTTATTGCGCGCTCGAGCAATTGAAACAGGGTGTTGGATATTTGCTGCTGCTCAGTGTGGTGATCATGCGGGTGACCGACGAACATACGGTCATTCGCTGATTGTTGATCCATGGGGTAATACCGTGGCCGACGCAGGAGAAAAACCCGGCTTCATCATTACCGATATCGATCCAGCTCAGGTTGAAACAGCGCGGCGAATGGTACCATCGCTGGCGAACGCGCGAGACTATTCGGTTGTTGCCTGAGATATCAGTGGTATTTGATCGAACTGGCTTTGTTTAATCCCTGTGAAACGCTGCACCACTGCAGGTCGGGGCGTGGTTACCCTTCCATTCTCATATGCGACGATAAACATTCGGCTGGAGAAAGCATCTATCAGTTCTCTAGGCTTTAGCAGAAACCTCGGGTTTTTTGGGCGACCGAAAGCTTCATTTCCGGCGGCGAAAGTTTCATATATGAGAACACCGCCCGGGACGAGACTGTCGATTAAGATAGGAAATAACGGACGGTGTAAATAGTTGGTCACAACAATACCGTCGAAGGTCCTCTTGCTAAGTGGCCAAAGACTGCCATCTTCAAAATTTGCCTCAACTTGCTCAATCCGTTCGTGTGTTGGCAGTGCGGAGAGGTCTTTGTCGACGGCCGTAACATTGTAGCCAGTATTTGCCAGAGGTACCGCGTGCCGACCATCACCGCATGCGAGATCAAGCACTTTACCTCCGTCAGGGATTAGTGGGTAAAATCGTATAACCCAGGGTGAAGATTTAGCAAATTGCACTTCATCAATCATATAGAAAATCGCAATCAATTGAAAAACAGAGTAAAAAAAACCTTGGAAAAAGAAAAATCTATCTTACTTTACAGTGATGATTGTTATTGACGCAAAATGCAGTAAAGGTCATGTATTCGAAGGGTGGTTTAAGGATAATGCATCCTTCGATGAGCAGATAGAAGCGGGTGCCGTGTCATGTCCGGAATGCGGAGATACAGCTGTTTCGCGAGCGCTCATGGCTCCTAACCTCGGTGGCCTGCGGAAAGGTAAAGAAAAGGTTCCGCCTAATGCGGCAATGTCGCCAAAAAATGCTATGATGAATGAATATGTCGAGGCATTATACGAACTGAAAAAACACGTTGAAGAGAACAGTGATTACGTAGGCGATAAATTCCCGGAGGAAGCGCGTAAGATTCATTATGGTGAGGAGGATCCTCGTTCAATCCACGGCGAAGCTACACCCGATGAGGCAGAGGAATTGATTGAAGAGGGTGTGGATTTCCAGCGTATCCCGTGGCCAAAGCCCGATGCCTAAATATGCACTATTTCCTACCGAAGACCACATAATTCACCGAAACATCGTCGTTGACGCGCCATGTATTCGTGAACGGGTTGAAAGACAAGCCGGCGATTTCTTCAGTAACAACGCGGTTTCGGCGCAAGGCACTGGCTAATTCAGATGGTCGGATAAACTTCCTCCAATTGTGGGTCCCGCGCGGGAGCCATCGCATGATGTATTCTGCCCCAATTATGCCAAAGGCAAATGACTTTGGTGTACGATTTAAAGTGGCAATAAGAATTGCGCTGTTAACGCCCATCAGTTCTGCGCAACCTTTGATAAAAAGTTCAAAATTGGCGACGTGTTCAACTACCTCTAGCGAGATGACAGCGTCGAATATTTCCCCAACCGCTGCCAATTCCTCGACGGTTGTCGCTTTGTAATGGATATTAAGGCCGCTCTCGGCGGCGTGTACCTGCGCGGTTACGGTATTTTTCTCGGATGCATCGATCCCAGTCACTTTCGCACCCATTCTAGCAAGTGGTTCGGCGATTAGGCCGCCGCCGCATCCCACGTCTAAAACCCTCAAACCTTTGAGGGGTTGCATAGATAGAGGGTCGCGATCAAAGTGGTCACACAATCTGTCCCGTATAAACTGGAGGCGGATTGGGTTAAACTGATGGAGCGGTTTAAACTTGCCCTCCGGGTCCCACCATTCGTCGGCGATAGCGGAAAACTTGGCGACGTCTTTGGGGTCGATGGTTGAGATGTTTCCGGCGGACATTTCGAATACCTACCTTTACTTGCTTGTGAAAGGTCTTCCGCGTATTTATGCCCCATCGCGGCGCGGGGCAAGCAAGCGGTATTAAAATATTTCCGTGAGTGGGTTGGAAGGTGGCCTATTTAACTTCTTACGTACGCGCGGCGCAGGCAAATTCGAAGGGCCCTCATGGCACGAATAGTGCAAAAATTTGGCGGTACGTCAGTGGCAGATATCGGCCTCATTAAAAACGTCGCGCAGCGTGTAAAACAATCTGTGGATGCGGGTGATGAGGTGGTAGTTGTTGTGTCTGCAATGGCGGGTACGACTAACCAGCTCGTAAATTGGGCATCAGAAATTTCGTCGAAACACGATGCTATGGAATATGACGTAATCGTCTCCGCCGGCGAGCAGATCACTATTGGGCTGCTGGCGATGGCGCTTCAAGATATTGGCGTGGATGCGCGATCATGGCTCGGTTGGCAGGTTCCAATACTGACGAACGATTTGCATGGCCGTGCCCGCATCCTTGATGTAAGAGCAAAGGAAATCATGGACCGTTTAGGTTACGGCCAGGTGGCGGTGATGGCCGGTTTTCAGGGAATTGCCTCAAACGGTCGCGTTGCAACGCTCGGGCGTGGCGGATCTGATACTTCTGCAGTTGCACTTGCGGCGGCGATTGACGCTGACCGGTGTGATATCTTCACAGATGTAGATGGTATTTATACAAGTGATCCACGCATTGTCTCCCGAGCACGGAAGCTCGACAAAATCACATATGAGGAGATGCTTGAGATGGCGTCACTTGGCGCCAAGGTATTGCATACTCGGTCGGTTGAGCTCGCAATGAACCACTCAGTCAGACTGCAGGTCTTGTCTAGCTTTAAAGATGCACCTGGCACCCTGGTCGTAGATGAGGAGGAAATTTTGGAACAGGAAATAGTAAGTGGTATTGCCCACAGTGGCAATGAAGCGAAGATCACCCTTGTGCGGGTGCCGGATCATCCCGGAGTTGCAGCTGGTATTTTTGGTCCTCTAGCAGACTCTGACATTAATGTGGATATGATAGTTCAGAACGTGTCCGAGGATGGTAAAGCGACTGACCTTACTTTCACAGTGCCAAAAGACGATCTTGATCTTGCGCTGGAAGTTTTGGAGGGCCAGAGGAAAAAATTGGGTTTTGAGCGGGTCCAGGGCGATCCCGAGGTGGTTAAAATCTCAGTCGTTGGTGTCGGCATGCGCAGCCATGCAGGTGTTGCGATGCGGATGTTCCAAGCATTAGCTGAAAAAGGGATTAATATCCAGGTGATTTCGACCTCTGAGATCAAAATCAGCGTGTTGGTGTCAGATGCTTACACCGAACTGGCGTTGAGATCTCTGCACACAGCTTACGGGCTCGATGCGGCAAAAGTGCTGGATCACGAATGATTGCAGCGCACAAAAAACTCAATGCCTTATGGGCGCAAGGACGGACATTTCTTGGCACTGAATATGCACTGTTAGGCGGCGCCATGACTTGGGTATCAGAACGTAATTTAGTCTCGGCGTTATCTAATGCTGGAGGCTTTGGCGTTATCGCCTGTGGAGCAATGACACCTGACCTTCTTGATATTGAAATTGCAGAAACAGCAGCGCTGACCAATAAGCCTTTTGGTGTGAATCTGATCACCATGCATCCGCAGTTGGATGATTTGATCGATGTCTGTCTGAGGCATGCTGTTGGGCATATTATTCTTGCGGGCGGCTTACCGGGTCAGCCCTCTATTAAGCGGATAAGGGATGGCGGTGCCAAAGTGATCTGCTTTGCGCCGACGCTGGCTCTAGCTAAGAGGATTGTGCGGCAGGGGGCAGATGCTCTTGTTATTGAAGGTGCGGAAGCCGGCGGTCACATAGGTCCGGTTTCTACAAGTATTCTCGCGCAGGAAATTTTACCTTTTATCAAGGAAATCCCCATTTTCATCGCCGGCGGTATTGGTCGCGGCGATACGGTTCTCGCCTATTTAGAATTGGGCGCGGCGGGCTGCCAACTTGGCACACTTTTCGCATGTGCTAATGAGTCCATTGCACATGACAAATTCAAGAAGGCCTTTATTCGCGCTTCAGCGCGCGACGCGGTGCCGTCGGCGCCGGCATAGGCATAGGTGATGTCAACGCGTGGCAAACCGTCGAGCGTGCGAATATCGAACTCGGTGTCCGGGGCATGTTTGCGTAGCGGTTTACGATAAAAAGCGACGGCGTCGCCATCGGCATGCCCGAGGCAGCCGAAATCGGGGCTGCGAAAGGTTTGCATCCGATAAGTCGAGGTCTTGGTCACCTCGCGGGCACATTGGATTTCATCGTTCAACAAGGTCATCACGCCCATGCTCTTGGCCGCCGGTTCCGGCGTC
>CAJWSW010000028.1 GCA_913046035.1 uncultured Alphaproteobacteria bacterium
GCCCAGGCCGACTTTCTGTAACCCGCAGAAAACCAACAAAAAAGCCCCCGGAATTTCACCGGAGGCTCATTGTGGTTCAGGGGGTCGAGGGTTCAAATCCCTTCAGCCACCCCATTTTTTCTCAAGGATTTCAATCACTTGAGTGGGTTGTACCTTCGAACATAACGGGTACAGATCCGTTGGGCCACTCTTGGGCCACTTTATTATTGGGGTTTCGTTCTGGATTGGTTCCAGAAATCCCGTCTTTTGCTCCATGCCAGGGTAAATTTCTGCCATCGAGTGTTTGGTCTAAAATGGTGTCACAGCACTTACGTCGGTGTGTGCATACCGGCGCGTCTGGTTTTGGTCGTTCGGGGCTTTCCTCACCGTGACGTGGCGAGTGACTTCGGCGATTGGGCCATCGTGGGCGATGAACTCGTGGACGGCCGCGTAGCGATCCACTGTTAGGCCGTTGCTAATTCAGCTAGTTGCCACTCAAAGGATAACGTGCTGTGAGAACCAGCTGGTCTTTGCGCGTCTCTTGACGGAACAAGCAGATATCTTCGATTGAAACGGCTTGCTCAACAAGCTGCGACTTTATGGTTAAAAGGCGGCGTTGAAACGAGGCCAACGCCGCCTTTCTCACTCTAATTCGATCGTAGCTTAGGGGATGAGAACTTTATCGATCACGTGGATTATACCATTGCTGGCTTTGACATCTGCGATAACCACCTTTGCGCCGCTTACAGTGACACCATTCGTGGCATCAATGTTCAGCTTTGTCCCGTTTACCGTGGCAGGGGAAAGTTTTTTTCCGGCAATTGCCTTGGAAGGGACCGCTCCTGCAAGAACATGATGCTTAAGGATTGCTACAAGTTTTGCCTTATTTTCAGGCTTAAGCAATGTTTCCACGGTCCCCTTTGGCAATGCTGCAAAAGCAGCGTCCGTGGGCGCAAAAACAGTAAACGGACCCTTTGACTTTAGTGTTTCGACTAAACCACCAGCCTTCGCTGCTGCTACTAAAGTATTAAAGGATCCATTGGAAACCGCTACGTCGACAATGTCCTTTTTCATACCGTGACCGCCCGCCACTGCATACGCTGGAAGGACCGCCGATAAAGCGAAAACCATAACAAGGTTTCTGACAAACTTCATTTAAATAACTCCAAACTTTTAATACAGCCAATCTGTATTTTGTGAGGCAAGTACGGATAATAATTCTGCTCGGATTGCTCCTGTGACAAAGTTTCCGGCTTTGCTCGTCGCAACCCAGGTAACGGGTCGCGAATTGGCGACCGGTTTGAGCGATTAATGCGGAATAAAGAGGCTTCTAGGGATTTTGGATTATGCGGCCAAATCCGGTGCGCATACTGCGTGCGATCAAATCTTGCGAGTCCACGTTAGTAGGGCGAAACTTAATTTTCCAATACAGGTGAAAAAATTGATTTATTATGGATAATTTCTAACCGACGAACAGAGTAACGAGCATAAAAGACGTCTCTTCAGGCTGGACGGATTGCTCGCAAGGTACCTAAACAATTCAATAAAGACCTAAAAAAACCAGGTTTAAAGGAGAGGATTTCAAATGACACGGGAAGGCAACGCCACATCGAGTGGCGACATTATCGACGATATCATATCTATCCGCGATCGCTGGCACACGAAGCGCCATCCCATGTTTCGTGAGCTGGCGCAGGGTGATCTCGAACTTCGTGTCCTCGGAATTTACATGGCCCAGCACGGAAACTTTGTGAAATTTGCCTATCAAGCATTCGCCGCCATGGTTGTGCGTGCTTCTGCGGACGTTCAAGCGATGATGATTGAAAACCTTGCCGAGGAACAAGGATTGTTAGCAGGCCCAGATGGCGAAGCGCATAACCATCCGCAGATGATATCGGATTTCTGCAATGCAGCAGGACTTACTGCGGACGAAATCCGGTCAGTTAAGCCAACACCGTCGTGGTGGGCGCGACAATTACACTATCGACATGTATGCGAAAATGAGCCTATTGGCGTAGCATTGGCTATGCTTTCCACTCAGGAGGGGCAGCAACCGGAGCTCAACGCCGAGGTCACCATTCCTGCATTTGCTGCACATTACGGTTATGAACGTGACGCGAAGGAGATTAAATTCTTCGTTGAGCACGAAAGTGCTGACCTGGAACATTCTCAGCGCCAACTTGATCTTTGCGCTGCCCATCTAAAAGATCCAACATTACATGACCGAGCTCGCCAAGTGGCCGAAGAAGCCTGCATGTTGAGATGGGCGTCTACAACTGACACATATCGATTTGAAGCGCTCGGCGAGGTAGACCCCCAGCCGCCAACGATGAACTAATACTTGAGTCCTCGGGGGGGCTAAGATGATGCGGTAGAATGCCTGGGTCTAATTACTCGGAGGCTGCAATTTTGGTGAAATGTTCGAAGTTTGCAATGTGCGCAGCGGTAATGCCAACTCGGCATGACATAAAGAAGCGATAGTAAAAGCAGAGTGCTTGAGATAAAGCGAAGTGTATAGAAAGCTAACGTTGGTACATTTATCGCCATATTTTTTGAAAACCTTTTCTGCGTCGTATTTGGCTTGTACCTAGCTCGATGACCTATCTGCTCAGCTCTGCGGTTTTGATCGCACTATCAGCATCAGGCCATTTTGCCGCTTTTTGTTTTTTCGGCATGACCCATCGCGATGAGTTCGGCCATCTTAAAGGCGGGTCAATTGTGTTTGGTGTAATTGTTTTGGCGCTCGTAAGCTCTGTCGGATTTGGAACGGAAATTTTTGATACACTCGATTGGCGGTCTTTAGGGTGGTTATTTGCAGCGTGCATTGGGGGCGTAGCTGGCTTTCGGCTCGGATTTCGCAAGGCGCAGCTCATAAAAGGTTTTCAGCAAGTGCGGGAAACCCCGAAGACGGTTCGAGGCGATGCCTTTGATCCAGCGATATCGGATAATTTGTTACCAAAGCGAGAGAGGAACAAAAGCAGCGGGTCGGCATGATCAATATCCGATCGAGAGACTTCGAGAGGTGGTTGATGATATGGCAGAATGTCGTGCTCGATTGCGTGGAGATTAGTTCCCCATTATCTAAAATAAAATTTTGGAGGTTAAATTGGCTATTTTGGTAAAAACCGAAATCACGATAACGAAGGGTTTTGATACTTGGAAAAAGATGGTGGAGTCTCAAACGTCTAAGTTAGAAGAAATGGGTATTTCATTTTTGTTTGCTGGTACAGAACGAGATGATCCCACAAAGCTGCACGCGGCAATGCGGTTTGATAGTTTAGATGTTTTAAAAAGATTTGGAGCTGATGAGAAACTTACAAGTGAACGACGCGAGGCCGGGGTCGTGATTGAGAGTGGTAGTTTCACTCTACTTTCAGACGACTTTATGACGAATTACCCAGAGCCATTTATGAAGGCTCTGTCGGAGAATTGAAGAATAGATGACTTAAGCCCGAGGGTATTTCATGGAGTACTTGGTATCGATTTTTCTTGAAAACTTAATCCGCGACATATTTGGCTGAACACATGACTGATTCTGAAATACGCAACCGGAGAGTTGTTGAGATTATTTGCAACGCATTCAACGACCACGACGTTAATGGGATACTTAAACATTTTGCCGAAAACTCAGTGTGGGTGTTGTCACGCGGCACTCCTCCAGACGGTTTAACGGTGCATGGCAAGGCCGCAATCGGTGAAATGATTAGGCAGCGATTTTCATCCATTCCCGACATGGCATGGGAAATTCATGGGCATTGGGCGGGCGGTGACCGCGCATGCTCCGAATGGACCGTCACTGGAACAGAACCAAATGGCGATAGGCTTGAATGGCTTGGCTGCGATCTTTGGCACCTAGACCCCGAAGGAAGGGTGCTGCGGAAGGATACGTATTGGAAGTACGCTGGTTCCGAGAGCAAAACGAACATTGGTTGTTAGTAATGAATGAAACTGCGTGGGGCATATTACTTCCACAACGGGTGGATTGACGAAGTCCAACGCGATGCCGGCGAGATCTTCCGAGATGTGTGGGAAGGCGCACAAATAGGCATCCGAGCAATCAACTGGGATACAGTCTATGGCGTGAGCGCAAAAGAAGATCTTAAACCCGCCCAAGCCGAGGCCATGCATGAGTTACGGCGCATTCTCAGACACACAAACAAGGTAGGGAGAGCAATCCTTATCTCGGTATGCGGCGAAGGCCGCGGAATCAAAGATTTTGAGAGGCAGACAGGTTGGCGCGATCGGTACGGTATCGAAAGGCTTCGCGAAGCCCTGGATGATGTGGCAGAATGTCGGGGTTTGATAACAAGAAAACTCAAACCTTAGAGGATGTCATGGACCACTTAATAACGATTTTTCTTGAGAACCTGATCCGAACCTTATTCCTGTAACGTCGGCAGGGAAGTTAGGTTTGTCGAGTATCTTCTCGTAAGGGCTTTAGGATGAAAGCAGTTGTCATTGCACTTGCGTTGCTGCTGATTGCGCCAGCGGCGAGCGCAGACCACCACACGTCGAAAAAGCTGGGCGTTGTGCTCAGCTGCGTCGAAGGCGCGTGGCTTCGAGACGGACCCGGCATCCGGTACAAATACATGACGAATATCGAAGTCGGAACGCTGTTACCCGTCTTCAAGACGTTTGAGCGAAATTGGCTTCAGGTGACTTACAAAGGCCGAAAAGGCTGGGTGCATCGGCTGATGGTGAAATGGGACTATCAACTCAAGCTACACAAGAGATTTGGAAAGTCCGCGTCGTGTTCTGAGCCTTTGCCGCAGGAGAGTTAGGTTGCGCGGAAGATTGCTGCTGTCGCTGTATTGGCTGACATTTGGCTTTTATTTCTTGATAGTCGCAATCGCGATTCATGCTTGGATTCAGCGTAGCAAGTACTTACTGGAAGATTTTTTGGGCGCATTGATGCAAACATAATGTGAATTATCCGCTAATTCTCATTACGTTATGAAAAAAAACGCCTTTTTCGCTTTGTGACCGGGCTGGGTGGGGGTATTATTTCGTCAAGTTGGATTTGCTGTGAATGGGCTTTGCCCTTCCTTCCAAGCTAGTGGCGACCGCAGCTGCTTCGACGCAATCTCCCCACATTCTGAACATCTAAACTTCATTTCGACATAGGACTGTTGGCCTCGGCCAGCCTCTTTCATTCCTTCTAAATCAGCCATCACCCACCGGTCACATGGCTGGCAATTCAACGCCAGTGTGTAGCCATAATCGAGCAGGTCATCGATTGTTTCGATGGTGATGGGTTTGATCGTAGACATGGGGCGCTGGTTTTAGCGCAAACGCAAACGCAGGGAAACGTACCTCATACCGCGCGGCTTTATCGAAAAGGCGATGGCGACTGCCAGGTCGAGGCTCATTTCTGTAAAAAGTTGGGCACGTTACAATCGGGTTTTTTTGAATTGGTTCCAGTCATTCCAACTGTTGCTCTATATTGGCGCAATGCATCGATATTTGATGTTCGATCTAAAAACCGCATAACGCCACTGGCGCTTTTTTTGCACTCATAACCCTCACACTTCGCCATATAATTTGGCTGTTAAGCGTGTACATGCTTTTTAAACAAAAATTGAAATCATTCTTATTTTTTGCTGCGAGGTTGCGCGTTTGACGCGACCGCTAGAAGATCCGTGCAATGACGAAACTTTGAGGTGAACAAAATGGCAAATCCGAAAATATTTGTTTTCGCACCTGCTGACGAGTCAGGCGAAAATCATCCCCGACTAGAAAGCTACGGATGCGAGTTAGTTCTCGGTGAGGCCAACTGGCATACGCCGGAGGGCAATAATGAGGATGAAATGATAGGTATGGCGAGAGATGCGCATGCGCTTATGGGTACCTCAATTCGTTCAAGCCCTATTACACGCAACATATTGGAGGCGAGCTCGGACCTCCGGATTGTTGCCAAATGTACGGTCGGAACTGACGATATCGATGTCGACGCGGCAACCGACCTTGGCATACTTGTCACGCACGGGCCGACAGAGTCCAATTGTTACGGCGTTGCGGAGGGTACCGTTGCGATGATCTTAAACCGGCTCAAAAAGACAAACGAGCGTGATGCGAGTGTAAAATCTGGAGCCTGGCGTGACCCATCACTGATGGGGCGTTATCTAGGAGCAAGATCAAGCGATGGATATGAAGGACTGACGCTCGGTATCATTGGCCTTGGCCGTATAGGCGCGCGGGTCTCTCAATTATTTCAGCCGTGGGGAATGCGGATAATTGCCCACGACCCTTTTATCAAAGATGAGAGGTTCAAGAAAAAAGGCGCTGAAAAAGTCGAACTCGATTATTTATTGAAAAATTCCGACATCGTAACGCTCCACTGCACGCATAATAGGACCACAAACAAATTCATGAACTCCGAGCGCTTCGCAAAAATGAAGCCCGATGCAGTGTTCATCAATACCTCCCGCGGCGGTAATGTCGATGAGGGTGCTCTGGCCAATGCTCTTAAAAACGACGTAATAGGAGGCGCTGCGATAGATGCATTTGCCGATGAGCCACTTCCGGCAGACTCTCCGCTTCGCAGTCTGGGCGACAAAATCTCAATGTCAGCCCATATGGTAGCGTCGAACCTGTATAGTGGGCTTGGTCCGGGTTACAAATGGGCCACCCAGGCGGTGTTAGAGGCGTTAAGTGGGAAGGTGCCGAATAACGTTTTTAATCCTGATGCGATTGAGCAATGGAAGGAGCGTTTTGGCGGTCGAAAAGCATTGCCATCAAATAAAGAGGTTGAGAGCCATCCTGGCTATGGGCCTACTGACCCCTAGTCTTTTGTTTGGCTGGCTAGCCCAAATTAAAATACTGGTTCTTTGTTTTCCATATCTGATTTGGACAAGAAGCAGGGAATAGAGACATGCAATGGCACATTTTTCGATGAAGATAGAAAAGATGCGATCTTGATAGCGAACAGCCGATGCATGGGGTGAATTGCTCACGCACTAATCGGGGTTGATATCGTAACGACTTTTGGGTCGCGTAAGACCTAAATTTTCTCTTAAGGTTTTACCAGTATATTCAGTCCGAAAAAGTCCACGCTTGCGAAGCTCTGGCAAAACCAGATCAACAAAGTCATTAAGGCATCCAGGTAAATAAGGCGGCATTATAGTAAATCCGTCACAAGCTCGCCCGAGAAACCAGTCTTCCATATAGTCCGCTACCTGCACGGGGTCACCAACAAAAACATTTTTGCCGCGGGCACCTGCTACATGAGCACCTAGTTCTTTTATTGTAAGATTTTCTTCACGTCCTTTTTTGGTAAGTTCTTCATAGTGCCCCTTATTACCACCCCAATGTTCAGGCAAATCGGCTGGCAAAGGCTTATCAATGTCATAACCGGATAAATCAACGCCAAGCATTGTCCCCAGGATTTCTCGAGCAACGATGGGGTGAATGAGAGACTGCAGGTATTCAAAATCTTCGCGCGCCTCAGTTTCAGTGGGTTTTACGAAGATACTTATACCCGGAAGGATGCGGCAATGTTCCGGGTCCCTGCGGTGCTTTATCATACGTGATTTCACGTCGTCGTAATACTCTTTAGCTGCTTCCTTAGTGAGATGCGGGCTAAAGATGGCTTCTGCCGTGCGCCCAGCTAATTCCTTGCCAGCATCCGAAGCGCCAGCTTGAATAATCACAGGATGCCCTTGGGGCGGGCGTGAAATATTTAAAGGGCCACGAATTGAATAACGTTCACTCTGATAATTTAGCTCATGCATTTTTTCGGGAATAAAATATAAACCAGATTCATTATCACGAATAAAGGCATCGTCATCCCAACTGTCCCAAAGTCCCTTTACAATATCGACGACCTCGTGGGCTCGCTCATACCGATCAGCATGGTCATATGCGCGCTCACCACTAAAATTTTGAGCGTCTGAGTCATTACCAGACGTGACGACATTCCAGCCGGCCCGTCCGCTTGAGAGATGATCCAGGGAGGCAAACTTCCTCGCAATATGATAGGGTTCATTCCAGCTTGATGACGCCGTGCCCACCAACCCTATGTGGCTCGTAACTGCTGCCAGAGCCGAGAGCAGCGTCAGGGGCTCGAAATGGGCAATAAATTGGACTGATCTACATAGTGCATCGATATGTGCTGGCCGGACTGAATTTGAGTCCGCCAAGAACAAAAGATCAAACTTAGCGCGCTCGGCAGTTTGCGCGATTTCCACATAGTGTTCAAAATTTTCATTTGCATCTGCCTGCGCCTTCGGATGACGCCATGAGGCGACATGGTGTCCAGTCGGGTTATAATAAGCAGCCAGATTCATTTGGCCTCGGTCCGCCATTATATCTTTTCCAAAAAGATAATTTGGTCCATTTGTATGCTCCTCGCTGTGCGCGGTCACCATGGCACAAAACCTAATGCTTATCTGCGCCTGAAGTTTAATGCCGCTGCCCGCAATTCCAGCGTATTTATAAATTTACGTTATTTATAAGCCGGTTTTTCGAATTTGTGGCGGCCTTTTTCTTAGGCATATTGAAAATGCGTTTATCAATTTTCTGCTGTTTTGTGCCCTTGTAAATGGCTTTTCTTAAACCGATTTTAGCTTTTATCCTCCGCTACGCACCGTTGGTTTGGCCGCGGTCTCCACTTTATCCCGCCTCTCAAGTGTATCCAGAGCGGGTATTGTAAAAGATCAAGACATTCCCATATCCGGAAATGTTGCCGATAGCCGGCTCGTGATCGCTATCTGCGTCGCACAGGCAGAGGTCGCAATGTCAGATGATGGAGTTGCAGACAATGGAATTTGAGTCATACACGGAAAAGGCGAGGGGGTTTTTGCAGGCTGCACAGACCGCGGCGCTTGCCAGCAATCACCAGCATTTCATGCCTGAGCATTTACTCAAGGTATTTCTTGATGACAGTAAAGGTGCAGCGTCAAAACTGATTGTTGCTGCCGGTGGGGATCCAGGGGTTGCGCGCAATGAGGTAAATGCAGCGCTTGCAAGGATTCCAAAGGTTGAGGGTCCGGGCGCGACGCAGATCTTCCTGTCGCCAGAAACCGCAAAGCTTTTCGAAAACGCAAAAAAACTCTCTGATAAGGCGGGTGACCGTTTCGTCACCGTAGAGCGTCTCCTTCAAGCGCTCACGATGGCAACCAATACATCATCGGCGGTTGCACTTTCGAAAGCCGGTATTACGCCTCAAGGATTGAATGCCGCGATCGACGATATGCGCAAAGGCCGCAAGGCCGATAGTGACACAGCAGAAGATTCCTTCGATGCATTGAACAAATATGCCACTGACCTGACTAAACGTGCTCGCGGAGGAAAGATCGATCCGGTAATAGGACGTGACGAGGAAATTCGACGCACCATCCAGGTGCTGTCCCGGCGTACCAAGAATAATCCCGTACTGATCGGCGAACCCGGTGTCGGAAAGACCGCAATCGCTGAAGGTTTGGCTCAGCGCATCGTTAATGGCGACGTGCCGGAGAGTTTGCGACAAAAGAAGATTATGTCCCTCGACCTAGGTGCGCTGGTCGCTGGCGCTAAATTCCGCGGCGAATTTGAGGAACGTTTAAAAGCCTTGTTGCAAGAAATCACTGTCGAGGAGGGCAATATCATCCTCTTTATCGACGAGTTACATACGCTTATCGGCGCCGGGGCGTCGGAAGGCGCGATGGACGCGTCCAATATGCTAAAACCCGCGCTGGCTCGCGGTGAACTCCACTGCATCGGAGCAACCACACTGGACGAATACCGCAAACATATCGAAAAAGATGCCGCCCTAGCTCGGCGATTCCAGACGGTTCTGGTTCAGGAACCGACAGTAGAGGACACAATATCAATTCTGCGCGGGCTGAAAGAGAAATATGAAATACATCATGGTGTCCGGATTACTGACGGTGCGATAGTGGCGGCAGCTACCTTGTCGAACCGCTATATTGCTGACCGGTTTTTACCCGATAAGGCAATCGACCTAATCGACGAGGCGTCGTCTCGTTTGCGGATGGTCGTTGATTCAAAACCGGAGGAAATTGATGAAACAGACCGGCGCATAATACAGCTCAAAATCGAGCGCGAAGCGCTTAACAGGGAGTCCGACATAGGCGCTAGAAATCGGCTCGAGAAATTGGAGGAAGAACTCTCAGAATGCGTGGCAAAATCCGCCGAGCTTACGGAAATCTGGCAGTCGGAAAGGGAAACACTTGCCGAGGCTCAGAAGGCAAAAGAGGAATTGGAAGACGCACGCGGTAATCTTGAACGTGCTCAGCGCGACGGTGATCTAGCGAGAGCGGGGGAGTTTGCTTACGGTATTATTCCTGATCTCGAACGGAAGCTGAAAGACGCAACCGAATATAATGGCGAAGGCTCTCGATTGTTAAATCAAGAGGTGGCCGACGACGATGTCGCATCGGTCGTTTCGAGATGGACTGGCATCCCTGTTGAAAAGATGTTGGAAGGCGAACGTGAGAAGCTGTTGCGGATGGAACGTGTGATCGGCGACCGTGTAATCGGTCAGGAGGAGGCTATCATAGCGGTCAGCAACGCTGTGCGCCGCGCACGCACCGGACTACAGGATCCAAACCGGCCGATCGGGTCGTTCCTTTTTCTCGGTCCGACCGGTGTTGGCAAAACTGAGCTAACCAAGTCACTGGCAACGTTTTTATTTGACGACGAGACAGCTATGCAGCGGCTCGATATGTCGGAATATATGGAGAAGCACTCTGTAGCTCGGCTTATCGGTGCGCCGCCGGGCTACGTCGGATACGAGGAGGGCGGCGCGTTAACTGAGGGCGTGCGCCGCCGGCCATATCAGGTTGTCTTGTTTGACGAGATCGAGAAAGCGCACCCTGATGTGTTCAACGTGCTTCTCCAAGTTCTCGACGATGGCCGGCTTACGGACGGGCAGGGACGCACTGTGGATTTCCGCAATACGCTGATAATTCTGACTTCGAACCTCGGCAGCGAGGTCCTGGCCAATCAGGAGGAGGATGAGAATTCCGATGCTGTGCGCGAACAAGTAATGAAAGTGGTGCGTGCATCGTTCCCGCCCGAGTTCCTGAACCGACTTGATGAGATGCTTTTATTTCAAAGGCTCTCGCGAGAGCATATGACGAGGATCGTCGACATTCAGCTTAAACGAGTGCGGGCAATGCTTGCCGAACGCGAAATAACACTGGATCTTGGCGACGGTGCTCTGACATGGCTTGCTAACGAGGGCTACGATCCTGTTTATGGTGCTCGTCCCTTAAGGCGCGTTATCCAAAGGAGTCTGCAGAATGAACTGGCTAAGAAGATACTTGAGGGCACAATTAAAGACGGCGAGACGGTCGCTATCGGCATTGGTAAAGGCGGTCTGACAATTGATATTGCCTCAGAAGAACAACTGGCGGCGGAGTAGTTCATTAGGATAACGAGACTGCATAATGTTGCCCCACTTTTTGGCTTCAAAATGCATAAGTTCGGAAATTCTGGTTTTGAATGTTTGTTAAGCTGTTTATCTGCCACCCGCAAGAAAGTGAAAATTGCGCGTAGACTAGGGTAAAAGGTTATTTCCTATTGATTTTCACAGGCTGCATTTTTTTCAGGGGTGTGTTAACATCTATATAGATGGTGTGGGGAGTGTTTTATGAGTGATACGGTCGACGATATTAAATACGAATTGGCGCTTGCGTATCGTATTTTAGCCAATGAGGGTGTCCTGGATACTTTCGGGCATGTAAGTGTCAGACACCCAGAGAACCCCGAACACTATTTCTTATCACGGTCACGTGCACCTGAACTCGTCGAACCTGATGACCTAATCGAGTACGATTTAGACTCCGAGCCAGTCAGCCCATCAAATTTGCCGCCGTATTCAGAGCGCGTAATTCATGGAGAGATCTACAAGGCCCGTCCCGATGTTATGGCTGTTTGCCATCATCATGCGGCAGCATTCATGCCGCTCATCGTTGCGCAAGAGGACTACACGCCGGTTGTCCACCTTGGTTCAGTTGGAGGCTACAACCCGCCGTGGTGGGATCAGCGCGCGAGCTTTGGGGACACCAATTATTTAGTGGTGAAGCCGGAAGAAGGCGGGTCTCTTGCCGAGGCGCTAGGGGATCACATGATGGTGATGATGAACCGCCACGGCGTTACCGTCGCGGGCACTAATCTATGTGATCTGGCTTTCCGATGCGTGTATTCCTGTCGAAACGCCGAATTTCAAACTCAAGCGACACAGCATGGGGAAGCTGATCCTCTCAGCAAGGGCGACATTATGTTAGGTTCACGAAAAGGTGGGTTAACAAGAGGTCATGCTCGCGCGTGGGAGCATTGGACAGTTCGCCTTCAGAGAAATGATTGGTTGCCGCCCAGGCCTTAATGACATCGGATCGCGAGTTAAGTTTGAAAGTTAAAATGGTAACAGCATTTCCGCTCAAAGTTGGTTTGGATCCCTCGAAATGTTCTCAGGGACTTACGGTAGAAGTTGCTTAGACAGTTCCGTCAAGTGGCCGACGTAACGTCCTCTCTTTGTTTCAACAAAGTAACTAAAGTTCCGTAATAAGGGTCCGAAATGGTCGTTGATACTATCCGCACCTACTGCGCGATGTGCACGTCGCGTTGCGGTGTCGTTGCGACTGTTGAGGATGGTGTGTTTACACGCGTGCAAGCGGACCCGGTGCACCCCAATGGCTGTATTTGTATGAAGGGAGCAGCGGCGCCTGAAATGGTTTACTCGCCGGATCGTCTGCGCCAACCAATGAAACGAACTCGGCCCAAGGGCGATGCGGATCCAGGCTGGGTGATGATTTCTTGGGATGAAGCGCTGCAAACTATCACCGATCGGCTATGCGAGATTAGAGCCGAAAGCGGGCCGGAAGCTGTTGTCTTCGGTTGCGCTACAACCGCCGGATCAGCGACAGAAGACATGCGACCCTGGCTGGAACGCCTGGCCGCAAAATTTGGGAGTCCCAACTATCTTGCGCCAGGGCACGTTTGTACTTGGAACCGCACCTTCGGTTCAAAGTTTACCTATGGTTCGTCAACGCCACGTATAGAACTCGACCGTACCTCCACAATTTTGCTTTGGGGCGTCAATCCCCAGGTTACTGACCCTGCTCAAGCGCGACGCATTAGTCGAGCGATGAACCGCGGCGCTAAATTGATTGTCGTGGATCCACGAGAAAATGCTTTGTCGAGGAAAGCGGATTATTGGCTTCGTGTTCGTCCCGGAAGTGATGGCGCCCTCGCGTTAGCAATGACGCATGTGTTGTTTGAAGAGAACTTGTATGACCATGATTTTCTCCGTGACTGGACAAACGGCCCAATCCTCATCAGGGATGACACGGGTATGCCGCTTACAGGACAAGACGTCTTTGGTGAGGGAGATAGCGGAGAATATTTTGTTGGGCGAGAGGGGAGAGTTGAACGCTGGTTCACAGGCAGTGGCAAAACACATCAGAGACCTGATGTGTTTGGGCAATTCAGAGTGATTTTAGCTGATAATTCGTCGGTCTCATGTCGCACTGCGGCACAAGCCCTAAAAGATCTTGCTGGCGAATACGCGCCAGAAAAGTCTGCGGACATTACCTGGGTTAAGGCAAAATATGTTCGCGCGGCGACCCGGGTTTTCGCTAAGGAGCTTCCGTCTTGCTATGAAAGCTGGACCGGAACGGAAATGCATTCAGACGCCATGCAGATGAACCGGGCTATCCATTGTTTCTATTCACTGACGGGCCAGTTTGATGCGGCGGGGAGCAATGTGCAGTTTGCAACACCTGATACGCGCCGGGTATATGAAAACGAATTCTTGTCTGAACAACAACGCGCCAAACGCCTTGGTCTAGCTGAGCACCCAATCGGGCCGCCTCACGATCCTGGCTTAGTTCAACACTCCCGCGTTTACCGTGCGATACTTGATAAAAAACCATATCCAGTTCGGGGGTTGGTATTGTTCGGTACTAACATGTTGCTTGGCCACATTGATCCGGATCGCGGGCGTACGGCACTAGAAGCTCTTGAATTCTATGTTCATGTCGACATGTTTGAGAACCCGGGCGCGGCCTATGCTGACCTGCTTCTACCTGCCAGCACGACCTGGGAGTCTCCTGCGGCACGAGCCGCTTTCAGCGGCGATGCGAAGACTGGTTGCTGGGGCCAATATAAAGCCACTGTGGTACCACCCCAGCACGATTCACGCCCAGATCTCGATATTATTTTTGAACTTGGAAATCGTCTCGGGTTTAAATCGGAATTTTTCTATGGTGACCAGAAAGCCGCTTGGGATTTCTACTTAGCCCCCACTGGACTTACGATTGATAAGTTGCGTGAACACCCGTCTGGAATAGATTTAGGACTAAAAACGAAATATCGGAAATATAAAGATGTGGATCCAGAAACGGGGGAAGTCCGCGGTTTCTCGACGCCCTCTGGACGGTTAGAAATTTACGCCACGTCGTTTTTAGGCGCAGGGTACGACCCGCTTCCGCGTTACAGCGAACCCGCCGATAGCCCGATTGCAAGAAATTCAAAGTACCCCCTCATACTTACCAGTCACCGTATTATGAATTTCATCGGACCGCAGAACCGCAATACACCGCGTCTTCGGGTTAGGCACCCCGATCCACACTTTGAGATCCATCCTAGTACAGCAAAGTCTTTGGGTGTTGAAGATGGCGAATGGGCTATCATCGAGAACGTCTATGGTAATGCGCGGCTGAAAGCAAAATACACATCATCAATTCATTCTCGGGTTGTCACTGCTCCATACGGTTGGTGGCAAGGCTGTGCGGAATTAAACCTGCCAGCCTATGACCCATTTGGAGAAGATGGGGCAAATCTTAATCGTCTTATCCCCGACGCAAATATTGATCCTATAAGTGCCTCGGTGCCTCACCGCTCACGCATGTGCAGAGTCATTTCAAGGAAAGAGGGAAAAAACAATACAGCTATAACTGAAAAATAGCTTCAACATGCTTTTTAGTTAAAAGATATGTAATTTTGCTCTCTTTATTCTCAATTACGCCGCGCAGCATCGTTCACTGGCACAAAAAGGGGGTCAGTGACATCTAACGGTTGATATATAAAATTGGTAGCATTTAAATATTGCTTAAGGCTAAATCGAGCGAGACCGCTATTGAACGATTATAAACTCATTTGCCTTAACGAGCCCTGCCATAACCCGTGAACGCTCATCCAGCATATCACCGTCGAGTTGATTTGCTCTTAAAAGGTTGATGCGTCGATCGTAATCGTCGAGGCTGTCGTGGAGGGCCGATAGAGTTTGCTCCGCCAATGAAACCTGCTTTTGTAGGTGAAGCCACGCAATAATGCCTCTGTCGCCATAAAAAGAATGAACGACAAAATATGTAAAAAAGAGCGCACCCATAATTGGAACTAACATTTTTCGCGCGCGGCCTTTGATCTGATGAATTGCGTCCATGAACGCATCGAATCACACCTTGATTCGCCGGGTCAACAATAAATTTTGTTAGCGGCAAAATTATCTCCGGTAGGTGCCAAAGTGTCTTTAACAAAAAACAATGTTTAAACCCAACAAGAGGATGATGCGGCGTTGTTATTGGGTACCTTGCTAAAATCGCGGCATCGCACCTTGGTAAAACAATGTTTGTCTGCTTTAAGGATAAGCATCGCAGATTAAGGAAAATGCTGTCATAATTCCGTCTGATCTACATGTAAACGTGGTCTTTTTAATGACGGTTAACCTTGCAAATGCGACCGCGGCGCAGCGCGATGATAGGGAATTTGTCCTGTCCGCCATTGAAAGCTCTGGTACCGCGATCCAATTTGCCTCACCGGCGCGACGCGCCGACTTTGAAATCGTAATGGCGGCGGTAAAAAAAAACGGGCGGGCTCTTCAATTTGTCTCAGAGAGTATGCGGGCTGATCGTAGGGTTGTTCTCGCGGCAATAAGCAAATGGGCAATTGCGCTTGAATTTGCAGCACCTCATTTACGAGACGATCGGGAAGTTGTCTTAAAGGCGGTGAAAAAGTGGGGTATTGCATTGAAACATGCATCCTCCCGGCTACAGGCGGACCGTGAGGTTGTAATGGCGGCGGTAAATCGCAATAGCGCAGCACTCAAATATGCCTCGAAAAAGCTGAGTGCTGAATTCGAGGAAAACACTCCGGTTGGCCGGCAGCTTGGAACGGGCGCAACAACGGTTAAAAAAAAGAAAGGTAAAGAGTGACGCGTCGGTGCCGGATCTGAACTGGTGCAAAACCCGCCACAAAACGACAGCTTTATAAACTTAAAACTCTCGCAACCATGTTCATATAACCGTGCAATTTTACCAAACGGACCATAATTGCCAAACTTTGTGGTTAGACGAGGTGGCTATGAGTTTTCCAGCCGTTAGACGAATACATCCGAGTGCCTAGGATAAATAATCGTTCAAAAAAGCTTTTCATAATTTCTTTCCTACTGGTCGCAATAATGCCGCGCGAATCTGCGCTCGCAGTATCTTTCTGCGGCGGATGAGAGTATCCTTAAAAACCGTTTCATCGGTGTTTCCTTGCTAAAAAGACAACTTGTACGCCTACAGCAGCGACGCAGATTTTCTTTTTTCTAAAAAAAAACAAATGGTCAAAGTATTGCTACAAAATGCCTTTGAAGCACTCTCCGCAAGCAGGTAACTGGGCTATTAATTGGATTGCAAACCAACTCACTGCAAAAAGATGATGCTTATATTTGGTTGATAGAACATTTCGAAGTGATTTTCTCACGATTGGAACGCGATGAACCTCATTATGCTCAGGGCCAGTTTTTTAGTTTATAATGCAACGTCCCCGTTGACGTATTGGATTAACTTTTTTAGGCGCTAAAATGTCGATTGATCGGGTAGTACCACTACTTCTCATTATGTCTGCTGTATGTCTCGGGCTTGGGGTGTTTTTGCCAGTTGTCGAGGTACGAAATTTTGCCATTTTCTCCAGCCGATTTTCGATTATGGAGGCTGCGGCGGAATTGATTATTGATGCGCAGTATTTGCTTGGTTTCGTCGTAATCGTGTTCTCCATCGTATTTCCACTCGGAAAAATAATCGTTGCATCATTGATTTGGTTGCGGCACCGCAATGGAGCTAGTGTGTCTATTAGGTGGTTCTCGCGTTTAGAGTTTTTAAGCCGTTGGTCTTGTGCCGATGTCTTGCTGGTTGCGTTGGCTGTGGTAGTGGCCAAGGCTTCCGGCATTGCCGGTGCGACAATGGAAATTGGCATGTGGTTTTTTGCAGCGGCCATCCCTTTAACGGCCTATGCTACCCACCGATTAAAAAAGTTTGCCGGGCCGATTTAAATCTGATCGCCAGGGTATTTTAACAGGCCAGGCATGCCATCCACATGTCGGACACGATCCTCCCCTCTGACGATTTCCAAAATCATGGAACCAATGCCGTCCATGGAGAATGTCATTTGCTGGCCTATCTGAGGCCACCTGTGAATGTCCATCGAACAGCCCAAGCCAATCGTGCCAGTACCTATTATATCCCCCGGAAAAATTGTTTCATTATCTGAAGCATAGGCAACAAGATGCTCAGCCCAGAAAGATCGCGGTTCGCCGGTATTACCCTCCCACCAGGTTTCGCCGCCAACAATTATACGGCAATCGATATTGCGTTCGTCGATGGCATCCGCGGTTACTAGGCAGGGACCCATAGATGTGCAGAAATCCTTCCGTTTAGTCGGGCCGAAGGGCTCTCGGTTATAGCCGTCGCGACAGCTGGCATCGATTAGAATGGTATAGCCGGCAATGTGATCCTTAGCCTCATCAAACGTTAAGTTTGAGCCTTTTTTGCCTATAACAATTCCGAGTTCGAGCTCCAAATCAAGTCGTTTAGTGTAGTATGGGAAAGGGACTGGGTCATCGGTGCCGGTAATCGTGTCGCAGTTACCCTTATAGTACGGCGGTGTGGTGTACCATTGTTCCGTTTTTTTAAATGGCACATCCGCCTTCGACATATGTGTTTCATAAATTGAGAAATCCCGGAAGGAACCGGGTCGTGGAACCGGCGCCAAGAGCTTGACCTCGGCTCGTGGAAACACCAACCGCTCACCATCAATGCCAACGGGGTC
Source organism: uncultured Alphaproteobacteria bacterium (assembly GCA_913046035.1). Classification (GTDB taxonomy): domain Bacteria; phylum Pseudomonadota; class Alphaproteobacteria; order MPNO01; family UBA830; genus UBA830. The sequence continues at coordinate 18,016 of CAJWSW010000028.1, forward strand.
GGGTTCGATTTTCAGTTTCTTGTCAATCCAAGAGGACACCTGCTCAGCTGCTTCGCGCGATTTATGTGCACCTTTGAGCCAACCAATCATGTTGGGTGGGCAGCGTACATTTGCTATTTGCCGCGGCGTTGGCTCATCAGTTTCGGAAGCTAGGTAAGCAGTGTAGCATCCCGTCAAGTCAGCTATACGGCCAACTTCGTTTCCATCGATAAGTATGCCAATGCGCTGCGCTATGCCGAGTGCGGTTTTAATTTCGAAGCTCACAAGCTTCATCCTGTGTCTCCTTCCAGTTTAACCGGTCATCACACAATGGTAACCCTCCAAGTAACCGTGTAAATGCCATTGGATCGAGGTCTGGTCTTAAGAATTTGTCCTGAGGGTGCGGTGTATTAGAATCTTTATGATTGAAGACGTCACGACCCATCAGTTAGCCGTATCCTCGCGGGCAATTAAAAGCCGCTGTATTATCCGGTAAGCCGGCAACGTGAGCACAGTAATCATGATGATACGGATGATATGATACGCAGTGACGAGGGGAACACCGAGATTAAGCACCGCTGCGGTCAGGCTCATTTCTGCGAGACCGCCCGGCGCCGTTGCGGCGATCATGGCGGTTGGCACGATCCCGGTGAACTCGGCGATTGCAGCTGCGAGGGCAAGAGCAACTGCCATCATAATTATAGTCGTGACCGAAGATCCCAAGATCACTTTTGGAGCCGTCGTCATCGCTTTTCGCTCAAAGCGTTCGCCCAGGGCGACGCCAATAAATACTTGCGCCGCACTCAACAGTGCTGGCGGCATCGCTGAAAGCGTAAGTTCGAAGACAGTGAGCATACTGGTGAATATGCATGCGCCAAGCATCCAACAATTTGGTAAACGCACACGATAAAGGAACAGTGAAGACGCAACACAACACGTCAGCAGAATTATGAGCCCGGCGAAGTCGACCTTAGCCGTATGTGGCACAAAAATGTTGTTGCCGACTTCCCCAAAAATAGTGAGCGTCGGAGGTATTGAGAGAATTACAATAGTCACACGTGTCAATTGAGAAATAGTGAGAGGTACCGGCTGCGCCCCAAACCGATCGCCCTGCGCGAGCATCTCTGCCATACCGCCCGGTACGTTTCCGAAGAAAGCCGTGGCACCATCAACTCGCGCAATGCGATGAAGTATTAAAGCGCCCAATCCACCCAACAAGATTGAGACCAACGCGACGAGAACCATCCACGGCAGATGTGACGCGACGATACCAGCAACCGTGGGCGTAAAGTACAGCCCAATTGTAGTGCCGATGAAAATCTGGCCGGTTTGGCGGACCCCTCGTGGTCCCCGAACGTGCCATATACCGGTAAGGTTTACTCCGGCAATGAAAAACAACGATCCAAAAAACCAAGGTAGCGGAGCATTAATTAGTGAGAAAAGCCAACCGCCTACGACCGCCAAAGCAATCGTGTGAGAATTCTGCGTGAAATCCTTGGCCAGATTCGAAATCCGTTTCATTAATCAGTTAGAAGCTATAGCGCAGTGCCTGTCAAACCCGTTTGATCCGCGCGTCGAGTTCGCGACAGCAAAGGTGTATGGAGAACAAGATCATGGACAATTCTAACAAGTCACTTCAAGGCAAAGTTGCTCTGGTTACCGGCGCAGGGCATGGCATGGGCAGAAATCACGTAATGATGTTGGCTTCGCGTGGCGCGACGGTTATTGCGCTTGATCTGGACCGGGAGGCGGTTGCAAAAACTGCGAAAGCGATTGGCGGCGAGTGTCTTGCGGTTGCAGCAGATGTGACAGATATCCCTGCGTTGCAGGCTGCGATAGCGGAGGCCGCGATGAAAGTAGGTCCTATCGATATTCTTGTGAACAACGCAGGTATCGGCGGACAAGGCCTAGCGATTGAGGATATCGACGAGACCACATTCGATGCCATGGTTGCCGTGAATATGAAAGGTTCTTTCTTTGCTACTCAGGCAGTAATCCCTGCTATGAAAGAACGCCGTTACGGCAAGGTCATCAATATTTCTTCCAATTTCGCGATGGGTGGCGCTGCCTTTGCCTCACATTATGCTGCCTGCAAGTCTGCTCTATCAGGCTTTGTGAAATCATGGGCTAGGGAATTAGCACCTTGGAATATTGCAGTTAACGCCGTGGCTCCTGGCATTATCGAAACCGAAATGACGTTGAATTCTATTGGGAAAGAACGCATCGATGGCATGGCGACTGAAATCCCTATGGGCCGTATCGGCACTCTAGATGACATTTCCTGGGCGGTAGCTTGGTTGGCTTCGAAGGAGACGGACTTTTTAACTGGTCAGGTATTATCTCCGAACGGCGGCGCTACAATCGTTGGAATATAAAATACGGCGGGCGAAGCCCGTGGTGCAATCAGTCTCATGCTAGCCCTCTCCCTCGCGCATGCTCGGTAATAACGGCGTATTTTTTAGAGACTTATCGGATGTTATTTCAAAATTTGCCGACAAGTTAGTTGGTATGGGCAATCTAGAAAAAGACCCAGTTCAAAGAACGGTGTCCGGTTGGGTCAGGACTTCCTTTTCCTCCGTTGCCTGAGCTGAACCTCGGGAGTTTCCGTTCGGCCCCGTCGACGTCTTTTGCGCGAGATGTGGCTTTCGTGGTTTTTTATATACCATTTGGCTATCTCTTCTCGTGTGGTGAACCAGACATCCGGGAATTGTTGAGCGTATTCGATGAATTCCCGCACACAACGTGCTCTAAAGGGCTGGCCAACAACGTGAGGATGAAGACCCAGGTTCATCAACCTTCCACTTTCTGCTCCTTCACGGTAAAGCGTATCGAATTGTTCCTTAAACACATCTAACGCTTCGTCGGTCGTGTTGCCGCGGCGTAAAAAAATCATGAAGTCGTTTACTTCATTTGAATATGGCACTGACACAAGCGGTCCATGGTCGGTGTGGATCAGGTATGGCTGATCGTCATTGAGGTAATCGGTGGTGTAAAGAAGTCCCTGCTCTGCAAGAATATCGGCGGTAGTCGGATTTCCTCGAAGGGAGGATGAAAGCCAACCAGTCGCTTTTTTACCGACAACGTCTTTATAAACCTTTAGCGTTTCGAGCACTAGCTCGCGTTCTCCTTCCTCATCGAAATAGTAGTTTGTGAGAAGGTCTGACTGAACATAATTGTGAGCGACTAATTCCCAACCCATCTTCACGCAGTGTTTAATTGCCTGAGGGCGCTCCAAGCCCATCTTGGCATTCATTGTGCAGCTGACTGGAATGCCGGCTTTCTCAGCAATATCAAACAAACGCCATATACCGACCCTCTGTCCGTATTCGCGCCAAGTATAATTAGGTATATCTGCTACGTTCCCAGGAAGTGGATCTGGCAAAATGGCCGGCCCTCCGGCGTAATAGGCATCTTCGGTGTCTTTAACAAAATCCCAGTATTCAAGATTGAAGGTCACTATGATAGCGAGCCTTTTGCCGGCTGGCCATTTAAGTGGTTTGCGTTCCGGCATGGGTACGAAGTCGTAATACATAGTTGCCCCTGTTTTAAATTTTATTTGTTATTTGTAGACCATCGCATGCACAGGCAAAAGAAAATCAGTTACATTAAACACTCAGAAAACTTAAGGCCTTAACGTGAAGCAAATACCTTCCAGCACCGCCGATATGCTGCCCGCAGCGGCAGCCTTCGTCGAACGCCTGCGCGCGCTATTTGATGCCGGACAGGATGAGGCAAGAATATGGGAATCTGCTTGTGTCTATTTTCGCGAATTGCTCGAAGACCGCGACCTTAAGAGACATGCGAGTACTTGGCCTAAAAGCCTCTCGATCGAGGGCAAGCCAGGGAACTTGCTGTTTTATGAGGATCCTGATCATGGCTTCGTTTTGAACGCCTTAATTAAAGCACCGGGTTTAAAAACCTCCGTTCACGACCACGGTAAGTCGTGGACGCTTTACGGTATTATAGAAGGGGCTGAGAAAGTAGTGAGATTTGACCGTCTAGATGCCGGTCCGCGGGTGCCTGAGACCGCCCAACTTGTCGAGACTGGTTCGCATGATGTGTCGCCGGGCTATATTGATTTCGTCCCTCCGTGGGAAATCCATCAAGAGCACAACACGAACCAAAAAACTGTTGGCTTAATAGTTCGAAGCCAACGCTCAGGAACGTTTGTGCAAAATCGGTTTGAATTGGCAACTGGCAAGGTTAGTCAGTATGACGGCCCAGTTCAGTTGCCCTATAAATTATGCATTTAAGGATTCAGCCGGTGCGCATAATCAGGTGGTAGCCAAAATCGGTCTTTACCACGCCAGTGCTTGCGCCAACGTCTAGTTTAAAGGCAGCTTCCTCGAATTCAGGAACCATCATACCCTTACCGAAACTACCAAGGTCTCCACCTTGCGCAGATGATGGGCAATCGGAATGAGCACGCGCGGCTTCTGCAAAGTCGCTACCTCCATCAATCTCGGCTTTAATTTCTTCAATTTTTTGTTTTGCCTCGTCCTGCGAGCGCGTCGCCGTTGAGCGTAGCGAACCTTCATACATCAAAAGAATGTGGGACGCCTGTATTTGGTCTGACATTTTTGTTTCCTTTTTGAACAGCTCGGCAGGAGTACTGCCTTCCATTTTTTTCCGTCACCGTACGCGCAACTTGCGCTCACGGCCACCCCTTTAGGCGAGTTAAATCATCTTTTGTGTCGAGGTCGAAGGCGAGGCCCGGCCGACAGATAGTTTTTAACGGATATCTCTTAGTTCTTGCCTCTTTGCAGTGTGCATTAAAGCTACCGTATCCATATTGGAAGCTTATTGCCGTTGGTGAGGGTAGTGATAAAGCATTTGTGCCAAGACCGCTTTCGTCCGGCGCTATCGCAATGCCACTACCAACTTTCATTGGGAGCAGGTCTTCGACTGTCATGTTAGGTAAGTCCGCGGCAACAACCACAGTTCGAACACTTGGAAGTTGAGCGGCGAGTTTTGTGAGCCCAGCATTTAGCCCGTCGTTTTCTTGTTGCACGAATTTGGCACCATGTTTCATGGCGAGTAGGTGAACGTCAGCATCTGGACTTATGACTACAACTTCACCTTCAGAAAAGGCCGACTTGAGAATCTGTATTGTGCGTGATGTTAGGAAGGTATTCAGCGAGATACGATCCTCAATCTCGAGGACGTCGGAAAGGCGGGACTTCCCGTCGCGGAGGCCTTTTACGGGTGTCAGCGCATTAATCGGATTAGCCATGCAACGACCGGACAAACGTCAAGACCTGTCGTGCTAAAGTTTCGCGGACCTCATCAGTTGTCATTACGGTATCGGTCAGGAGCACTTTCAAACCTGACTCCCTGAGTGCCAAAACATCCGCCTCGTCAGCAGTATCTATGACTATTCCGTTAATGATACCGCTGTAATGTGCAGCTATGCCCAAGGTCGACGGGGGAAGGCCAAATTCGCGCATTAGTTTGGCGGCGGGCCCTTTTATCGCCCTACCGCCTACGATAGGAGAAATCGCAACCACTGGAAGAGCTGTAGTTAATAGTTCCCGCATTTCTGGCAGAGCGAGGATTGGATCGATACTCAAAAAAGGATTGGAAGGACAACAAATCACGCAGTCTATTTCACCCGCGTCTATCGCATGGCGAAGTGGGTGTGACAGACCTGCTTCAGTTGCACCGGCAAACCGAACTCCTGTCACCTGAGGCTTGCATTTTTGTTTCACAAAATATTCTTGAAATGAGAGATCTCCCTCAGCGGTTTCGACAATGGTCGGTATCGCTTGTTCGGAAATGGGAACTATTTTGTGTGCGATATCGAGGCGGTGGCAAAGGCTCTTTGTTACGTCTGAATGTTTTGTGCCCGCTGCGAGTTGTCGAGTTCGTTCAAGATGCGTAGCGAGATCCCTGTCGCCAAGAGCGAACCAATCTGGTCCACCCAGCTTTTTAATCGAATTCATCACATTCCACGTTTCATCTTCGATGCCCCAACCAGTCTCGGGATTTGCCAATCCGGCAAGCGTATACATTACCGTATCTAAGTCCGGGCAGATGCGAAGCCCCAGGTGGGTGAAGTCGTCGCCGACATTGACGGCTATAATCAGGTCCTCTGGATGCAGAACCATTGATAGTCCATGCGCCATCCGGGCGCCGCCAACACCGCCTGCTAGCGCAAGACAAACCATTTTAGTTAAAAAGGTCCTGCTTGCGTGAGCGGACAAGTTCCGCCGCCGCGCCCTCACCAGTTGCCCACCTCAGGCCCCGGACCATTACAGCGGGTAACCCCTCGTTACCCTGTCCCATCAAGAGAGATGCAGCAGATGCTATTTCATCGGCTATAGCTATTTCACTTGTCTGGAGTTCAAAGCCATCGCGGTCGAACTGCCCACGGCAATTGAGCAGTGCAGGTATGCCATAACATCCTATAGCGGTGCCTATGGTTCCGTTACGCCAAGCTCGTCCCATGCTGTCTATTATTATAATCGCAATGAATAAACCGGTAATTTTTTTAAGGCCCTCGGTTATAGACTTTGCTGAAGCATCTGGGTCTGAAGGTAAAAGAACGGCGGTGTTTCGCGCGCCGGCGTTCGACAGATCAATCGCTGCATTTGCTGTAACGTAGCCATTGCGGTGTCGTGCAATAATAAGCCCAGGCCTTTTTCTGACGATTTCGGTTGATTCCCGTAATATCAACTCGACGAGACGTGCGTCTTTTCCTGTTTCTCGGGCTAAGTCTAATGCCTTTGATGACGGACAAATACTCGATAGTTCGATCTGTCTTCCCTCGGATTTGGAAACAATCTTTTGGGCTAGAACAAGAATGTCGCCACCCTGTAGTCCACCCTCAGCATTGGCGAACGACCGGGCAAGTATTTGCGGTAGAGGGTCTTGCGGTTTAATTTCCGGAAAGGTGTCAGGTGCATATAATGTAAGATGGCGAGTTTCAACGGGCACTATGTCGGATCCTTTATTTAAAAGCGCTTGCAATGGTATCGCTTAGGCCGGTAACAGAACAGTAGGGGTCGAAAAACAACGCGATCTTCGATACAAGTTATGAGGTTAAAAGGGGATTGAAATGGGTGAGGAACAGCGTGGTTACCACGATATTGGCGGTGATACCCGACACGCGGCACCTGTATCAAATGCGTCAGCACCACCACCAAAATGGGCCCACCTTACAGATGCCTTGAGAAATGCCTTAGGCGACAGATACAGGCTGCATGAGCAAAGGCGAAAAATCGAAGAACTCGGTGAGAATGTATACGATAGTGTCACGTATTATGAGATACGGGTAATCGCCCTCCTTGAAATGGCAGTAGAACGCGGTTACGTCACGCGCGACGAGGTCGATGTAAGGATGAAACATATCACCGAACGGAGTTCATAAAATGAAGATAGGATTCGAAGACCACTGCTGGGCAGATCTTGTCCCAGATGAGATCCTAAAGGTTTACGAGCCTTATCATCGTGAAGTTTATGTCGGCGAACGTGCAGCATTGCTTGCAATCGATTTATATAATTTGGTCTATAGGGGTGGCGCCAAAGCACCACATGAATTGGTAGAAGAGTATCCGAGCACCTGCGGTCAGTATGCTTGGGACGCGATTGAGCCGACGAAGCAACTGTTCGCTGTGGCGAGAAGTGTTGGGATACCTGTTCTTTATACTACGGCGCCGACAACTTCGGATGTTGTAGCGACAAATCGTCAGGAAGGTCTTGGTGACACGGATGACGACTACGAGATTTTCGAGGCATTTGCTCCGCAAGAGGGCGACGTTATGATTGTTAAGGAACGGGCAAGCGCCTTTTACGGCACTCCAATACTTGCTGAGCTCAACCGCATGGGCATTGGCAGCCTGATTATTTGTGGCGAGAGTACGTCCGGTTGCGTGCGGGCGTCTGCCGTAGACGCCTATTCTGCTGGATATCACGTTTCGATTGCCGAGGAGTGCGTTTTTGATCGTTCAATTTTGTCGCACAAGATCAATTTGTTCGATCTGCATCACAAATATGCGGATGTAATGCCGCTCTCGGACATAGTTTCCCATCTGGAAGATGTCGCGATTTCTGCCACAAAGCCTGCAGGGGCCGCGGCTACCGGGAAACGGAATTAGCGTGACAGCAGTTTTTCAAAACCAACTCAGTTTAGTGCTCACCACGACGTAACAAGGATAGTCGAAACCTTGAAAATCTTTTCGCGTGGCTCTGCATAAATAAAAAGGGTGCTGGGCTGTTTATTTTGCCGTGAAGGTCGGTTCTCGTTTCTCAAGCATCGCGGTGACCGCCTCCAAATGGTCGTCGGTACTGTGACAAATCGCCTGAAGAGCCGCGCAATTATCTAGGAAGTCAAAGAGGCTAGAACTAAGTGACTGTCGAAGCAGAGACTTTAGCATCCGCGCGGTTACCGGGGGTCGTGCTGCTATAGTCTTAGCAAGCTCCGTAACCCGCGCCATAAGGTTTTCATGCTGAACGCATTCAAGCGCAAGCCCTATTTCTGCTGCCTCTTTCCCGCTAACAATGCGGCCGGTGAAAATCAACTCGGCAGCTCGTTGTAGGCCAACGCGACGTGGCAAGATCCAGGCACCGCCATCACCCGGAATGATACCAACGTTTATAAATGTCTCGCCAAACTTAGCGTTTTCCGATGCGATGATAATATCGCAGTAGAGCGCTAAGTCGCAGCCTGCACCGATTGCCGGCCCCTGAACAGCAGATATTGATGGTATATCAAGCGTATAAAGTGCCTTCGGTACTTTTTGTATACCCTCGACGTAACCGCGGCGAGTTCCAGCCGGCCCGCCACCAAAAATTCCTTTTTTATCTTTCATGTCCTTGATGTTACCACCGGCAGAAAACGCGGAACCCTCTGCTGATAAAACGAGAACCCGGGCTTCTTCACTGAGCTGAGTACGTTCAATTGCATCGACAATTTCGTCTGAAAATTTTTTTTCAGAGAAAGCATTCCGAATATCGTCCCGGGCTAAAATCAGGTGTGCGATACCGTTTTCGATTTTAAATTTTATATTGGTATATTCCATAATGATACCTTGTGCGTGAAATTGAGTATTTGTGGAGCTACTTCGCGGATATTCGGACAGCTAAGCGGAGTCAAGTTTTTAGGGGCGGGATATTGGTGTGGGTATGCACGAACTTCTTACGATCCGGGAGATGTATGCCGCAGATGAAGCTGCAGTCGAGGGCGGCATTGCTAGTCACACACTGATGGAGATTGCGGGTCGTGCTGCAGCCGATCAAATTCGAGCTCGCTGGGCAAGCCGGCCGGTCTCGATTTTGTGCGGACCCGGGAACAATGGCGGCGACGGTTTCGTCATCGCTCGGCATCTTGATGAGGCGGGCTGGCCTGTGTCTTTGTATTTTGCAGGGGATAAGGAAAATCTTCCTCACGATGCCGCGCTGCAAGCGGAACGCTGGCAGGGTGCTATTGAACCACTATCCCCGAAGGCGGTTGATCGCGCCGAATTAGTTGTCGATGCCTTGTTTGGCGCCGGACTAACCCGACCGCTGGAGGGCGCTGCACTTGCAACGATCAACCGCATCTCCGAGTCTGGTGTTCCATGCGTTGCGATAGATGTGCCCTCGGGGGTTCAAGGTGATACAGGGTTAGTTCTTGGGGGCGCCGCTTATGCTGAATTGACTGTGACGTTTTTCCGAAGAAAACCTGGGCATTTGCTTATGCCGGGGTCCGCCCATTGTGGGTCTGTTGTTACTGCTGACATTGGTATTCCGGATACGGTTCTTGATGGCATTGCTCCGCAGCTAAGCGCAAACCATCCCGATCTTTGGCAAGATCAGTTTGTATGGCCGGAATTTCATCATCACAAATATACCCGCGGCCATGGCTTAATCGTTGGCGGCTCCGAAATGAGCGGTGCCGCGCGCCTAGCTTCGATGGCGGCAAGGCGTATCGGAGCGGGACTGATAACGGTAGCCGTTCCTCCGAAGTTGCAGCACCTTTATACTGCCGAACAGCCCGGTCTTCTAACGCTTCCATTTCAGACATCTGATGATTTCAACGCTATACTTAAAGATAACCGTAAGAGTGGGATACTTGTCGGCCCGGGTAGTGGTATAAATCAAACTACCCATGACATTGTCCTCGCGGCAGCTAAAGTGGGGCGGCGGATTGTGCTTGATGCTGACGCGCTGACGGTGTTTCAGGAAAATCCAGACGAACTTTTTCGAGCAATAACCGGCTCTGAATGCGTACTAACACCGCATGAGGGTGAATTTTCTCGGCTATTTAGATTTACCGGAGATAAGCTGACCCGCGCACGAAAAGCCGCGGAACTCTGCGGCGTGGTGGTTTTACTAAAAGGGTCTGACACAGTGATCGCGTCCCCGGATGGCCGTGCATTTATTAATGAAAACGCGCCACCAACGCTTTCGACAGCGGGCACAGGGGATGTGCTCGCTGGGACCATCTTGGGTCTGCTCGTTCAGGGGATGCCAGCCCTAGAAGCCGCATGCGCAGGGGTGTGGTTAAACGCTAAAGCCGCTGCTACGTTTGGTTATGGCCTGATAGCCGAAGATTTGCCGGGACAGTTACCTAGGGCACTTCACGGTTTGCGACAATTGACTGATAGCAAGTAGCGCACAAACGTTGCTGCGCAGCATTCGATTGTTATTGCGATCTTTGAAAAAAATAAACAATAACAAGTTTTGATAATTATTTATTAATTATCAAAGTAAGGTGTCTGTGTTTGCTCATTTCCGCGGATCTTTCGCAAGTAAAGTCGGGAAGCAACAGCGGCTAACAATACGTAAAAAGGAATAGTCAAGGTTTATTCAAACTTTAAAGGGGCTGCTTTTTGGAGTGCGCTGAGGTTTCCCTCGAGGCCTGGGCAGGGTTGAGCATAAATTAAAATTGACTGCTAAAATTTTATTGCTCAAATTGGCAGGGCGGTCTCGTATTTTACCCGATTGAGCGCGAAACTCGACTTGATGCTCGCGACGCCTGGTATCCTAGTAAGATGATCTTTGAGAAAGATTTCGTAGTCGCTAACGTCTGGCACAACGATACGTAACAGGTAATCCGAGTCGCCTGTCATAAGGTAGGCCTCCAATACCTCGGGTCGCTCGGCTATAATGCGTTCGAAAGTCTCAAGCGCAGTTTCAACTTGTCTCTCTAGAGTGACTTGGACAAACACGCTAAGTGGAAGCCCTGCAGCTCCCTGATTGAGTATTGCTCCGTAGCGATCGATTATCCCCGACTTTTCCAGATCTCTGACGCGGCGCAGGCATGGCGAGGGGGAGAGCCCTACAGCTTTTGCGAGATCCACATTGCTGATCCTGCCATCGCGCTGCAACTCCTTTAATATTCGCCGATCAAAGATATCAATCTGAATTTTTGACATATTTGTGCTGTTCCTTTCTTCTTTTAGCAATAATATTGCGAAAAAATGGCTTTTTTGCCGTCGAATTGCAAGATAACGCCTCAAAAATAAGGTTATCGTTGCTGCTGGTAAAAAAGGATCGGGCATGGGAATGGAAGGGCCTTCGACCGCAAAAGTAGATGTCGTTTCGCATACTCATTCGAACCCTGCGATGTTGCGAGAACTAGAACGCAAGGTTCTGTGGTTGTCGAGTTGGATGATCCATAATGCTAATCATATTCGGGTAGACCGGGATGGGTTGAAGGTAGGTGGTCATCAGGCGTCGAGTGCATCCGTCGCAACGATAATGACGGCGCTTTATTTCGATGTATTAAATCCCGAAGATAGGGTCGCCGTGAAACCTCACGCGTCGCCGGTCTTTCACGCAATTCAGTATTTGCTGGGCAATCAAACGCTTTTAAACCTGCAGAACCTGAGGGCGTTTGGTGGGGCGCAGTCTTACCCATCTCGTACCAAAGATACTGACGATGTAGATATTTCTACTGGATCGGTCGGGCTGGGTGCAGCGCACACAGTATTTTCTTCGTTGGTGCAGGATTATGTCCGGCTAAAAAATTTGTGTCCGGACGATCTTTGTGAGGGGCGAATGATTGCTCTCGTAGGGGATGCAGAGCTGGATGAAGGTAATATGTATGAGGCTCTACTCGAAGGATGGAAAAAAGACATTCACAACGTTTGGTGGATAATCGATTACAATCGTCAGAGTTTAGATTCAGTCATATCTGACCGGCTGTTTGGCCGTATAGATCAGCTTTTTGAGAATATGGGCTGGCGTGTCGTTACAATGAAATACGGCACGCTGTTAGAAAAGATCTTCAAGGAACCCGGAGGAGACGCATTACGCAACTGGATCGATACCTGTCCTAATTCTCTCTATTCCGCTCTCACTTATAAAGGCGGTGAGGGTTGGCGAGAACACCTCAAGAGGGATCTGCGCGGTGTTATCGGCGTCAAGGAACTTCTCGACAACCATGACAACGACATGTTGCAAGTCCTAATGACGAACCTGGCAGGCAACGATATTATCACCTGTCTCGATGCTTTCAACGGCTTTAACGATGACGTTCCAACATGTTTTATAGCTTATACAGTTAAGGGGCACGGGTTGCCGTTTGCGGGGCACAAGGACAACCATGCCGGCCTCATGAACCCAGAACAAATTGATGTTTTCCGCGATCAGATGAATATACCAAAAGGGGAAGAGTGGGATCGCTTTTCCGGCCTTGATGCAGACCAAGCAGAACTGGAGACTTTTTTATCTAACGTGCCCTTTGGCCAAAAATATCCGCGCCGTTTTGAGACAAAACGTATAAACGTGCCGAGCCTTGATATTCCTTTAAGGTCCAAAATGTCGACGCAGGATGGTTTCGGGCGCATTCTCAATGAAATTGCCAGAAGCGATAGTGAGCTTGCGGATAGGATCGTTACAACCTCACCCGACGTTACAGTGTCGACGAATCTTGGTCCATGGGTAAATCGCCGAGGTATATTCGGCAGGGTGAAAGCTTCGGATACTTTTGCACAAGAAAATGTTGTTTCGGCACAAAAGTGGCAAGTGTCTCCGGAGGGTCAGCACATCGAACTAGGGATCGCCGAGAATAATCTCTTCCTGCAGCTCTCGGCTCTGGGCCTTTCCGACAGCATGTTTGGTGCACGGCTTTTTCCAATTGGCACAGTCTATGACCCATTTATTCGACGTGGCCTGGATGCAATGCATTATGGTTGCTATCAAGGCTCCCGTTATATGTTGGTTGCAACTCCCTCTGGTATTACTTTGGCGCCGGAGGGGGGCGCGCACCAATCTGCTGAAACCCCTCTGATTACTCTTGCCCAGCCGGGGATGGCTGCATTTGAACCCGCCTATGTCGACGAGCTAGCGGAGATCATGCGTTGGGGTTTTGAATTTATGCAGGCGGAAGACGGCGGCTCAGTGGCGCTTCGGCTGTCCACCCGATTACTTGATCAACCCAATCGTGAATTCGATGATTGTCTTCGAAAGAATGTGACGGCGGGGG
>CAJWSW010000029.1 GCA_913046035.1 uncultured Alphaproteobacteria bacterium
AACGAAATGGCGAAAACGTTCTTCTGAAAGGTGACGGCGCAATTTTTGTCCGATCGCCATACCCAAGAACGCAGGAACAAGGCTGATAGCAGATACGACTAAGTCTTGCTGAGTGAATGCATTTCGCTCAGCGAGCGCCACCACCAGAAATGACGCACTAATCAAGAACGTCAAAGCAATTGCGCGAAGGAAGCTCTCCTTATCAGTATCCCGAGCCTGCAAATATAGAGCAATCGGTATGCCTACGGATCCCGTCGTACCTGTCAAAAGACCCGATAAAAGTCCTAATGGCGGCACAACCCAAGGATTAGCCCTGTCTGAAATACTTATGCGGAACTGTGTTACGTTTATAAGCACGTAAATAACGACGACAACGCCAAGCGCCGTGGTCAAAATCAAGGGATCAACTATGAATAGGATTTGAGCGCCAACGACAGTTCCAATTACAGAAAATAGATTTATTAACCAGTATTTTCGAAGCATTTCCCCAGTACGCCCACCTTGAAATGCCTGATAAAGGTTAGTTACTACGACGGGAATCGCGATGAAGACGATTGCTGTCCGCAAATCAGTATAAGCGCCAATGATGGAAATAGCAGTCAAGGGAAGCCCAAGACCTATGACACCCTTTACTCCACCCGCCACAAAAAGGGCGGTCATTATTACCAAGGTTAATGTAGAATCCAGAATTGTTCCTCAGTCAGCGTTACATAGGGGGCATTCGACCGTCTATGACCGTTTCCCTTTAAAGCAGCGAGGAATTGATCTTTCGCATTTTACTTTTTGAAGCCCGCACCGAACAAAATGGTTTGAAAATAAGTTCACATAGCACGGACTGCGCTACCAAAACGTGAAATGCACGACATATGATTAACCGCTAATGATCGATCCGCGTTCTATAACGTAGGTTTTATCGAGCAAATCCTTGATATGCTTGTCGTTCGACTCTGCGACAAGCACAGATTCCCCTTCCTCCTTCAAACTCGTCATTATCTCGACCATACGCTGTGCGAACACCGGCGCGATGCCCTCCGACGGCTCGTCTAACATCAGCAACTTGGTACCAACCATTAAAGCTCTCGCAAACGCGACAAACTTCTGCTGACCACCCGACAACTCAGTGGCGCCGCGATTTCGAAATTCCTCGACTTCCGGCATAAGCTTATAAATCCATGCCAGCCGATTCTCTGCTCCCTCAATATCGATGGTCCAAGTCGGCAGTAAGATGTTTTCTTCAGCTGTAAGTTGTGGCACTAGGCGACGATCCTCAGGCATGAAACCGATACCAATATGCGCTCTCCTGTAGGCAGGAGCCTCGCGCAAATTTTGCCCGTCAAAGTCAATAGCACCCGTTTTTGATTGAAGGGCTCCCATCACGGCCCGCATAAATGTTGTCTTTCCAGCGCCATTACGCCCAATCAACCCGCACATTGAGCCAGGTGGCACCTCAAGCGTTACACCACGTAAAATCGGCGTGGCGCCAATATTTACGTCGATACTCTGAATATCAAGCATTGGCGCTCCCTTCCAGATGCGCCGGGTGATATTCCTGCCCAATCACAAACTCACGAACCTTCTCATCCATCATTGCCTCAGCCGTGGGCGCATCGCAGATAATCTCTCCTTGATAAAAAGCCCAAACGCGATCGACAAAACGTTCAACGATTTCCATGTCGTGCTCAATAAACATCACAGTTGTGTCTTCCTCGCGAAGCGCCTGCATTATGATGTCCATTAGACCAAACTTTTCCTCAACGCTTATCCCACTAGTAGGCTCATCCAACATGATCAATTTAGGGTTTCTGACCGTCGCCATGGCGATATCCAGCAGTTTCCGTATACCCTGAGGCAGAGCAGATGCCGCAGCATCTCGATAGTCTTCTATTTGGTAGCGCTTTAGCTGCGCGTCGACCCGCGCAGCACGCTCATCAGTATGAATTGGCGTAAAAAGGCCGAGACCAGTTCGTTCTGCAATACCGTATGCCATTATCATGTTGTCGAACACCGAGTCAGAGAGAAAAACTTGGGGAACCTGAAATGACCTGCACAAACCCAGCCGCGTCACCTCTCGCGGATGCATGCCGACAACGCTACCACCGAGAAACTCGATCGTGCCACCGGACGGCGGCAGGTAACCAGTAACCATATTAACGAATGTCGTCTTCCCAGCGCCATTAGCACCGATGATGCCGATAGTCTCCCCTGTGTCGACCGTCACATTGATATTGTGGGCTGCAATAACACCGCCAAAGCTCTTTTGGAGGTCACGAACCTCAAGTACATGCGTCATTGCCCTGCCTCCCCTTTTTCAGTTTTACCAGACCGAGCGGCTGCGAGCGCGCGTCGGCTCCTCCACTCGCTGCGGAGTGACCACAATCCATCCGGCAAAAACATAATGATCAGGAGCAATGCCCCGCCAAGGATTAGCTGCCAAATTTCTGGCGCGAATTCAAAAGCGTATGTACGTAATAATTCGTAGACCAAAGCGCCAATAAAGGTAGCGCCAACATTTCCGGTGCCGGCGAGGATCGTAATGAAGACAAAGTCACCGGAAACAGTCCAGTAGACCATCGAGTCCGGATCGACGTGCCCGACTGTCAGCGCCATGATTACCCCGCCAACGCCAGCAAGCACCCCAGAAAGCACATATTTGATATGAATAGCTTTTTCGGCAGAGTATCCAAGGTATTCTACCCGAATTTCATTCTCACGCACCGCCATCGTCATCAACCCGAGTGTAGATTTCAGGTACCAGTGGGACCCGACCGCAGCTATATAAGCGAATATCGCCGCAAAAACGAATAATGTCGGGCGGTAAGCTTCGCTGGAGGCTGTAAATCCGAAGAATGTGACCTGTGAAATACCAATGCCATCGGTCGACCCGAGTGACTCAACCTTGGCAAGCACGCCATACAGGATCATCGAGAATGCCATATTCAATAATGCAAAAAATATGGCACGATATTGTCGGAGCAAAAAACCTAGTACCAGCGCTAGCCCGCCTGCCGTAGCCATGCCGCCGATCAAAAGCAGGATTATGTCGTTTATCCCAATTATCTGCAGCATCGCCACCGTGTAAGCACCAAAGCCAAAGAATAGTGCATGCCCAAATGAAACCAGCCCAGTGCGCCAAAGAACCAGCAGGCCGATTGCCACACAGCCGCGCGATAACGACTGCAAGCCGATACTGCGCATCCATTCTTCAAGCAAAAAGTTGAGTAAGAGCAGTGCAAAAAGGCCAAGTGTCAGGCCCCAGAAAGTTCTATCCAACAAACGCGTCATATCTTCCTCGCATGTATCGGAGCGAAAAGGCCTTCGGGGCGAAATATCAGAACCAAAGCCATTATCGCGTAAATCACGAACAGTTCCAATTCGGGATAGAGATGCACGGCGGCTGCCCGCGATAAGCCAACCACTATCGCCCCAATAAGAGCGCCGGGGATCGACCCCATGCCGCCAATCACAACAACAGCAAACGCCAGCACGATCACTTCGACACCAATACCAGGCTGAACGGAAATTATGGGGGCATGATATGCACCACCGAGAGCTCCGAGAAAAGTGCCGATTATGAATGTAATCAGGAAAATTTTCGTGACATTAATGCCCATCGCCATTGAGACTTCGCGATCGAAAATCACGGCTAAAAGCACCTTGCCGAACTGGGTCCGGTTCAAACCATACCAAAGCACCAGGGCAACCAAGAAAGATAAACCGATCATCGTAAAAGTGTAATTATCGAATATCAGACCGGTAATGTCGCTGCTGCCCATGAGTTCCAATGGCCTGAATGCAAGATATGGATCCGTTCCCCAAATAAGCAGGATCACGTCTTCCAGTACGAGGAAACCAGCGAAGGTCGCCAGGACTACAATGTGCTCGTCTCTGTTGTAGAGAAACTTCAGTAATCCACGTTCTATTAGGACCCCGAGAACGACACCGAGGAAGACCGATCCGATTAAGATTATCGCGAGACTTAGCGCAAGAAGCTTCCACGCACTACCTTCAGCATCGTTGATCCAGAGGCCCAAAAGGAAAGCAGTTAGGTAAGCGCCAAACGAGTAAAACGCGCCGTGAGTGACATTCAAAACCTTTTGAACGCCGAAAATAACGGTAAGGCCGACCGCCACTAAAAAGAGGTAGGACGAATAGACCAAGCCATCAACAAGGATGACCAAAAGTAGTTCGAGATCCAACTTTTATCCCCTATCAGGAGCTGCAACGCCTTTCGCGGTCGCTTTATCGGGTGAGGACAGTTAAATGTTCCGGGGAACGGCAAACCGTCCCCCGGAACCACCTAAACCATGATCAGCACTTAGCGCCCTTCATGCCACCTTTGAGCCACTCAATCGACCCAACACCGTCCGGTGGATTGACGCACTCAGCCGGGAACACGACAACGTCCTTAACGACCATTTCGCCTTTCGCCTCATCCCAAGCAGTTACCCCCCAGCGATCATCAGTCATCGCCTGATGACCTTTGGACAGGCCCATCTTTACATCGCCCACGAAAGTTGGAAATGTTGCGCCACGAAGGGCGGTAATGACCTGTTCAGTGCTCGGGAATTTACCAGCGTCCTTTGCCGCTTTGTCATAAGCGTATTTGGCAGCCAAGAAGCCTTGAGCATATTGGTATGCCGGCTGTGATGGCGGGGAACCGTAGGCTTTCCGGAATTCCTTCTGGAACCACTGGTTAAGCGGCGTTGGATCATCCACAACATACATGCCATACGGACCGCGCGTGCCTGCTAAGATACCTTGGGGAAATTTCTTGCCGAGACGATAGGCAACTGTTTCACCGACAGTCAGCACAAACGACTTGCGTTTGAAAAGACCGCGCGCCGAAGCCTGACCAATAAAGGCCTCAAGATCACCGCCCCAGAAGCTAGAGTGAACAACATTTTCGCGCGAACGCGACAGGGCAGAGATTTCGGTGCCGTACTGGCCTGAGAACAATTTTGGAAATTGCGGCTTTTTCGACGCTTTGGCCGCAGGAATTAGTGTCGCCATCGCCAACTGAAAATCACGCCAAGAGTCCTGACCCCAAGCGTAGTTCTGGTTAATTCCTGCGAAACCTTTGACCTTATCCTTCATTTTGGCAGCAAGGTACCGAGCGGCCGATACATTGTTGGCAGTTGCGTGATTTATGGTACGGAAAACGTATTTTGGATCCTTGTTGATTTCCTCGAAGACACGAGGCGTACCACAGACAGTCTGGATTGTTAGAACCTTGAGTTCTTCCGCGACCTTTGTCAGTGCCGCGCAGGTGCCGGATGAAATTATGCCAATAATAGCGTCCACATTATCTTTCTGCGCTTTGTTACGAAACTCGGTCACCTGCTTGGTGCCACCGCCAGCTTCATCATACACAATGAGGTCTATCTGGCGCCCTGCCAGGCCTTTTGTGTTATAAGGAGCAGGGAGTTCGCCGTTGTTTATGCCGCGAACAATAAGCTCCGTACCTTGCTTCGCCGGAATGCCAAACGCAGGTGCTGCCGCACCTGTAAGGAACGACGGCGTTCCGATTTTTACGGTTTGCGCAAAAGCAGTAGCACCACCAAGCGCCATTACGCCACCTAACGCTGCACCCACAAGGCACTGCGTAAACTTCGTTTCTCTGAGTTTCATTAGAGGCCTCCCAATTTTCAAATAATATGGTTTATTATTGGCTTTGCAGCCTAATGGCTGATAAGTGAGGAACTCTAAAGCAATCGCCGCAAAGGTCCAGCCCTTATTAGGGTAGGCTAAAATAGGTTATTATCATCATTGCACGCGACATAGCGAGCTCCTAGGCTATTATATCCTCGAAGATATCAAATTGAATAAGTCGTGAGAAACCCTCATACGGACTCTATTAGTGGCAATAGTTCAGAGAAAGATCCAAGGAACTCAAACGCAGAAACACACTCAATGACCGCTTCGATTCGGCCTGAATCTAATCCCCCATACGCTGCACACATACGAAACTTTTGAGCAACCTCGGCAAAACTCATAGGAGATTTCGTGCTTCCCCGGGCATAATCTGCACGACCTAGGAACGATTGGCCGTCGGTTTTAGTGACTGTAATAAAGGTCGTCACATTGGTGTAACCGTCTAATGCTTCGTGGTAACTAGTGTAAAATATCCGTCCCATCATCGCGCGGGTTTCATCTCCCCGCAAAACTTCTGCTGTGAACTCTGCCAATCCAGCCCCCCGATACAATGCAATCATCGCCAAAATGAATTCCATCGAAAACCTTGCCTGAGCTCCATCCTGCGGATCGTGATGCTGAAGGGTCCTCCAGACCCGCTCATTAGTTTGAACTTCGATTCTCTCAATCGTATCGGGAGTAATCTTGTTGTCCTCTAGCAATGTTAACAAACAATTAGCCCCGGGGTGCGTAAGCGCTCCATTTGGATACGGCTTAATCCAAACGCCGGGATTTTCGAAAACCCAGGGGTTTCCGAGACGCCCGGCAATTTCGCTTACTGCGAAACCGCCAGCCGCGGCCGCAAAGTAGCCTGAAGCACCCTCCAAGGCGTCAGATGCTGAAGTTAGTCCGCTTGTAGCCAGGTCGCAGGCGCACAACCCATCCTCCGCAGCATTCGCGGTATGCATAATTTCAGTCATAGAACCAAAATTACGACGAACCCCCGCCGCGCGACTGGCAGCAATACCAATGGCGGTAATTATGTGCTCCCGATTGAGATTATGTAGACGTGCGGCGGCACACGTGGCGCCAAAGACGTTCAATGTACCAGTGGTATGAAACCCGTTGGCGTAGTGTCTTGCATCGATAGCGTGGTTTAGCCTAGACGCCACTTCGACCCCAATAAGATAGGCGATAAGCATCTCTTGCCCTGAGGCGTTTGTCTGTTCCGCTAACGCCATTACCACCGGCAAGACCGCACCACTGGCGTGAATACCGCCAGTGCGATGAGAACTTATCTGGGGAGTAGTATCATCGTAGTTGTAGGCATGTGCGGCGGCAGCATTAGCAAAGGCCGCGAAACGCGCAGATAAGCGCCGCGTCAAGCCGAAAACCAACGAGGGCCCATCCTTTCCCACATGATCAGCGTATTCCCGGGCGATGACACCCGCTTCAGAGACCGACCCTGATATCATAAGGCCGAGAGTATCGAGGAGATGAAGTTTTGCCCGCTCAACTACGGATAAGGGCAACTCCTCAAAGACAGCAGAAATAGTAAAATCGGCAATCGTCTCAGTCACCTCACCCGTCATACCAGGCCTCCCCCCTTACAAATTACTCATACGACCAATCAGTATGTCGACGATCCAAACTTCGAACCACACAATTAGACAAAATGTGGGAATTAGACAAAATGTGGGATGCTCCAGCATAACCTCAACTATCTTAATACAGCAGGCACCTTACATATTTTTCGCTGTCTGGGCGTCGCTAAAGTCGGGCCCGCAGGAACACGCGACTTAGCAAGTTTTCAGGGAACGGCAGGTCTGTTTTCGTCGGTATTAGGCCGTATGTGCCCGCATCCGGTCCGACGCTCCATCAGCAAAACCCCAATTGTCACCTTTAAGTTCGGCCGGGCGCACCCAATCTTCAGGCATCCCAACCTTATAATTGTCGTCTACCTGCTGCACTTCGGCAGTGTATTCGATGACGTACCCATTGGGGTCAACAAAGTAAGCGAAAATGTTATTGCCAGGACCATGGCGACCTACTCCCCACTCTGTTGGGTAACCAGTCTGCTTCATCCTACCTGCACCAAACATCAGTGCATCGTGGCTCGGCATTTCAAAAGCCACGTGGTTCAGTGTGGGACGGTCAATCGTAGTATAGGCGATAGCATGATGGTCGGTACTACAACGAATGAAATCCATATAGCCAGTTCGATCGGTGAGCTTAAAACCCAAGAGGTCAATAAACTGACTGCTCTGAGCTTCACGATCAGGCGAATTCAGAACAACATGACTTATCTTAGTGGGCCGGTCCTTGGCAGAAGGTTTCTCCTCATGCTCCGCAAGATCACTTGAAATCCTATATTGCCTCCCATCAAGATCATGGAAGATAAATCCGTAGCCTCCGGCAGGACCACGTAGTTCTTTGGGTGCCTCAACGGATGCCCCGAAACCCTTTGCCTTTTCATAAAGCCCGTCAACTGCAGCCTTATCATCAGCCGCTAAGTTCACGGCAAGTAGTTTTTTATCGCCTCCTTCGCTGAGTGCCAGCGCATGATGATCCTTACCTGTCCCACGAAGGTAGACAGTATTGCCTTCTTCAGCGGCCACTTCCAAGCCCCAGTTAAATTCATAAAACCTAGTGGCCACTTTTATGTCTGGAACCCTAAATTCGGCACTGCGTAGTCCAGTAACTTTTGGATTGCTCATCGATCTTTATTCTCCGCGTTCTACGTCTTTTCAATCGTAGATATATCCGCGACAAAAGGAAAAGTTTATCAAACACTCATTAAAGAGATTAATCCAATGAAGATCTGTAGGTTCAACAGCGACCGCCTGGGCGTCATAATCGACAACACAATTCGGGATGTAACTGCTGTGCAAAATGAAATTCGGGCGCAGCACCCGTATGATGCCAAGTCGGACGCCATAATCGCCTCCCTACCCAATTGGCGAGATAAAATTGAGCAACTTGCCGCCGCCGCAAACCCGATAGCAATAGAAAGCGTTAAGCTGCTGCCGCCTATCGCGCGGCCAGGCAAGTTGATGGCAGCACCGGTAAACTACAAGGCACACATTGACGAGGCACAGGCAGACCCAGGTATTCGTCACATAGAGCGCACGACAAAAATCCGAGATGCGGGTATTTTTCTTAAATCTAATACCGCATTAATTGGTGCGGGTGACACGATACCTATTCGGTTTCCAGACCGCCGCAACGATCATGAGTTCGAATTCGTGTTGGTGATTGGCAAGGAGTGCAGCCGCGTCAAAAAGGCAGACGCTCTGGCAGTTATAGCGGGCTACACTCTTGGACTGGATATGACAGTCCGCGGTCCGGAAGACCGCAGCGCGCGTAAGTCGTGTGACGGGTACGCGGTTTTGGGACCTTGGCTTGTAACATCCGACGAAATCGCTGATCCAGACAACGTATCTTTCAGGGGATTGGTCAACGGCGTCATTAAACAAAAGGCCAACACCTCAGATCAGGTCCTCAGTATCTGCGAGCTGATAGAGTACGCGTCGGAATATTATACTTTATATCCGGGTGACGTTTTGTATACCGGCTCGCCAGAGGGCGTGAGCGAGGTAAAGGCAGGCGACGAACTTCATTTCATCTGTGATCAGATTGGCGAATTTAAAATCGTCGTAGTGGACTAGCGCGTCGTGCCCGGATCTCCATCGCCCAGACGCAAATCATTTTTTAACAAGCCCGCTTTAGCGGTCTTCTGGTTAGGAAAGTTGTTACCTCTTAGACATCAACCGCGCCTTTGATGGGAAAATACTTTTCAAGCCAATCATGAATTACGTTAATTACTCTGGTGTTTGATTCTGCCATCATGAAGTGATCGGTATCTGCTGTCAGATGAAGATCTACCGGTTGCCCTGCGCGTTTAAACATTTCGATTGACTGCTCAGTAGGCGTCACAGAATCAACCGAACTGTGTAACAACAAGACGGGACGGGGTGCGATATGCTCAATAACATCCTCCGCAGCAAATTCCATCATTCCAAGGGCTGTATCGGCTGTGAACTTCTGTACCGAGCCCGACGGCATGTTAGCCCGCAAATGCTCGGGGATGGGCACAATCTCGTAACGGTCTACGTACAGAGGCTCACCTGTCTCCTCTCGATGTTTTTTACCAGTTTCCAACATAGTGGTGAATTTTGTCCATGCCTCGTGACCGAGGTGTTGCCCTCGGAACTTGCGTTCGCCATTACCCCAACCTCCAGACGAAATCACCGCTGAAACGCGCTCGTCCACGCCACCCGTATATACCGCTACGGCAGCGCCAAAACTGGAACCAACTACCGCGACCCGATTTGGATCAACTTCAGGACGTGACTGCATAAAGGTAATCGCCGCGCGAGTATCATCAACCTGTTCAAGGCAAAGCAGATGACCGGGCAGGCCCTCACTTTCCCCACACCCACGCATATCGAAGCGAAGAACTACATAGCCCCATTTCACAAACATGTTTGTTGGGCCCGTCACATTTCCAGCACTTTTACGGCTTCCAAAACCGTGCAATACCAGCACTGCCGGACGCTGTTCAGCTTTAGTAATATCGTCGGGCCAATGGACCACACCTGACAGCGTTAACTCACCCGATTTGAAGGTCACTTTTTCTTCCACTTAATCCCCCTTATTATTTTGATATAGATACATGCTGCTTAACCGTCACGGCAACAAATATCCCGGGAACGTCGATTGTTAGGGGTGCCTCATGGCTTCGCGACAACGCACAGTAAAAGAAAGAGAACTCAGAACGTTTGCGCAACAGCTTTTCGTTGCAGCAGGCGTGCCAGAAGAACACGCCGTACTTATTGCAAATGTCCTGGTCTGGTCAAATCTGCGCGGCGTAGACTCCCATGGTGTGCTTCGTATCCCAGGATATTTAGCCCGTCTTGAAAGTGGCCTTACAAACGCAACACCCAAAATTCGAGTTACTAGCGATTTACCCGCGGCTGCAGTTTTGCACACAGACGCGGCGTTTGGCCAAGTTGCACTTGCTCGCGCCTCGGAAATTGCCATCCAGAAGGCTGACGCTGCCGGCATCGGACTTTGCCTTGTAAGACATGCCACGCACATGGGCGCGATCGGTTATTTCACGCTAGAAATCGCTGCCGAAGGAATGGCGGGGATCGCAATTAATACTTCACGACCCAACATGGCCTATCCAGGCGCACGCACCGCAGGCATAGCTACAAGCCCTATTGCAATCGCTGTACCCGGCGCGACCCACGCGCCACTGATGCTTGATATGGCCACGGCAACTCAATCAATGGGAAAAATTCAGCTTGCGCGGGACGCCGGCAAAACCCTTGGTGAAGGTTGGGCTATCGACGCAGAGGGCAACCCTACTACCGACCCCCAGAAGGCTGTCATTCCCACGCCTCTGGGCGCGCATAAGGGTGGGGGGTTGTCGTTGATGTTCGAATGCCTGACCAGCCTTATGGTCGGAAACCCGCTAATTGCCCCATTTCTTGAAGATGCTCCATCTGCCAAGAACCACATGCAAAACGGACTGGTTATTGCAATCGATATCGCAAAATTCGGGGACTTGGGGACTTATGCCAAGGAAGTCGACCGTCTTGCCTGCTCTATCAGGTCTCTGCCTCGTGCAAAGGAAACGAAAGAAATTCTTGTCCCTGGAGAACGTGGGGATCGTTTACTGGAAAAACGGCGCACTTTCGGCATTCCGATCCCGGATGGCACATGGAAACGGCTAAAAGATGTTGCGACGAACCTCAGCGTGGACATGCCGTCGTTTGAGTGATTTATCAGGCGTTAAGCTCCCCCAAAGACAGTTAAAACGTCCATCGGCACCGGTTCGTTCCTAAGCTTTCACATAGCAAACTTAGCAATTATTTTATTCTGAGCATTAAACCGCCGCCACACGCCGAACTGACGTGATTGGTTATCCTATACAGAAGCGCTATAGTATTAGATAGAACTGTGGCTACAGTTTGATTGCGTTGGCGCGCCGGAAACGAAGCCGGCAGTCCACTAAGTTCCAGTTACGCTTGTAGTCAGCAGGCGGTCCAGGCTGGACACGAGCCCAAAGAAATTTTGGTGCATTTCCATCAGCAAGGAATTCGCGGGCTGCTGGCAACTCTTCCGGCGTTGATACCGTCATTATGGATCCCAGCCCCGAGCCCTCCGCAAGAACGGCAAGATTAGTGCGTTTCGATGTATGCCCAAGCTGCCCCCCGGTTTCACCATGCCTACCGTTATCGATACATACGATAGTCAAGTTCTCAGGCGCAGCAGAAGCGACAGTGGCCAATACACCCGCATTCATGAGCAACTCGCCGTCGCCGGTGATTACGGCAATTTTTCGGTGGGTAGCCGTCAGAGCCATTCCCAACCCCATGGCGATAGCCCCGCCCATCGCACCGCCCAGCGCTATTAAGTTATCCGCTTCTCGCGTCCACGCCGCGGCATCCTTTGCAGCGCCGGCAAGTCCGGCAACGAAAAGGTATTCATCCGGGTTTGAGAACAGTAGTGGCAGGAGATCCCGGCGGTTAATAATGGCCTCGCGAGGGTTTTTCATTGTCAAAACACTTTCGCGCCCAGTATTTTTTGGCTCAAAATTAACGCGACCCCGCGTTCGGCCACAAAAGCTGCAGCGAGTGCCGCGTCTACAGCATGCGCGAGTTCATCCTCCCGTTCAACTTGAATACATTCGATGCCCATAGCCTCCAGTAACGTGGGTACCGCCCGGCCCATCGGATACTGCCAAGGGTTTTGCTCCCCGTAATCACCACGCATTGTGATAATCATCAGCATTGGAAAACGCCCGCCCTGCACCAATGAGAGCATATTGGGGCAATTACCTACGCCCGAGGACTGCATAAGCAGAACGCTACGCCCTCCAACCAAATCAGCGCCGGCACATAGCGCAACACCCTCCTGTTCACTGCTTAGTAGCACCGGAACCGTGCGGTTGTCGGCCTCAGCAAATTTGACAAGGTCGTCATTGCCAAAATCCGGAACATATGGAAATAAGGTGACGCCGGCATCGACGAGCTTTTCGAAAACCAGCTTGGACCGATCTGCGTGTCTCGACATCGTAGTCACCGACCGAACCTAAGATGCATTTCGAGGTTCCCCAAAAGAACAGTTAGAGCATGAGTTTCGAAAGCTTTAACCCGAACAATCAAGCAACTTACAGAATTAGTATATTTGCTCCTAAATTTGTTAGCGAGCAACCGACCGCCGCACATTATATCCCGTATATTCAGGCATTTAGTTTCAATAATTAATGACAAATTTTTGAGCCTTCTCCTCCACGCACCTAAATGCCTGTGTGTTTTTGGATTGCTATTTTTTCCATTCGGTCTCGTCTTCCCAGCCGTCCTCGACATCTCGGACGGATGTTTCTGGCGTAACGTTCGCGGGCACCTGTCGTTGAAGAGTGCGTCGCCCATTTTCGAGCCAGTCACTTGCCGCAGCGCGCTCGGCCGCATCAGTCCAAGCTTGCGACCAATCGCCCAGCGAGTAACCGTGCCAGGGGGACTCAGGCCGAAGTTCAGGCAGTCCAAGTCTGTCCCAAAGTCTTTTTCCCGCCTCCATGTATTGCTTAGTTGGCAGCGCCAACGGCGGCATAGGTGTCTTCATTGTAGCATCTATAAGCAGCGTTGAGTCTTCCTCGCCGGTGCCCTCGCGTTTAGGCCCGTGGCCTTGACCGCGATGCCTTAGCACCTCTACATCCTCCGCTGGATTAAGGCGGTACCCCATTGCCCAAAGGATTGCGTCAGCATTATCGGCGTCGATGTCTTCATTCACAGCGATCGTTATTTTTCCACAGTCTCCTTTAAAGCTAGCCGCGCCGTAGAGTGCCCGCCAGACTTCAGTCCGCGGTGTCTCCGGATCAAGCGTGATAATCGTGACACGCAGCAATCCCGTAAGCGGCTCATGCAGCTGAACCTTTTTTACACCTTTTATACCTAAATGATCACGCAGATGCGCTTTAAATAGGGGTTCATATGCGACACGCTTTATAACCGAGCTTTCAGACGGAGCCACCTGAGAAATATAGGAGGGAATGACTGCATCCTTACGGCGAGTAATTGCTGTTACCTTCATCGGAAGGTTCAGCTCTTCGAGCGCTACGTGTCCATGGCTCTCACCAAAAGGACCTTCCGGCTCGAGCATCTCCGTATCGACATAACCCTCGATAACAACCTCCGCCTCCGCCGGCACCATAAGATCAACTGTGCGCGCGCGGACGACGTTGATTGGCTCGCCCGCGAGACCGCCAGCGACTTCCAATTCCTCCATTCCAATTGGCAATTTCTGTGGTCCCATAAACGCGACATAGGGCGGGCAACCGACGACAACAGCGCAAGGTAGTTTTTCCCCTCGCTCTTTATGTGTCTTCCAATGCATAAAGCCTTCAGCACCACCGACCCTGGTTGCCATGCGCACAACCAGGCGGTCAGAAGACTTCAATCCTGCACGATACGTACCCATATTCTGGCTGCCAGTATCCGGGTTTTTAGTAATGACGTTTGTAGCAGCTAGTGTTGGTGTTGAATCGAAACCTGGTGTCGATAGCGGGACGGGCAGACAGACAAGTCCGCCCTCCTCTGTCATCAATTCCTCACCCTCGATAATTACCTCTTGGCATAAGGCTTCATTGACTAAACGCGGTTTAACCGGATGCGCTATCGCGTGATCCCATTTTGCCGCGATGCCATCGACCGTGGTGCCCATGCCTGTAGCGTAAATATCCTGATTGGCGGCTAATGCGCCAATAACCACTGGGATTTTATATGCGCGACCCTTGCTATCAGTCACGTTATTAAAGAGAAAAGCCTTGCGCTGGTCCTCCCGCAAGCCACCGCGGAACTGCCATCGCACAAGCGCTGACATTTCTGTGTCTTTATTTACGGGTTCGTCTATCTCATAAATTAAATCGCGGGATTTTAGTTCCGCGATGTGTTGCTGAAGATCTCGATAGCTTCGTCTGCCAGACACGTCCATAGGGCACAACTCCATTCGGTATGTGCCAAGTTATATTGCAACGGACCCGGTTAATGCAAAGTAGAGTTGTGCGCGCCGGATATGCCTCAAACCCGGATGAAGGGATTAAGGATCCTGCCCATGATTCCGGTAAGTCGAGGAGGGCCGGTTCGAACCGACAAACAAATGCACGGTCCTCCGGGATCCGCAACAGGCGCATGATCAACCGTCCCATCAAGATGGCTGACATCACCCTGCCCAAAATGGTCGCCGCCGTCTGTGTACCCGCCGTCGAGGATCAACGTATACTCCTCTCCCGAGTGTGTGTGCGAGGGGATCTTTTGTCCAGGCCGGATGCGGAGTAGCGAAATACGCGTATCCCCCTGATGTTTGAGGCTGATCTCTTCAATTCCTCTGCCGGACCGCTTCCATTGGAGTCTTGATAGATCGTCGTCCAAGTACCCACGTAGGGGCGCCGGTATAAGACGAAGAGTATCCTCTCCGAATTCAATTCGCCGAGAAGGCTCTTCGTCCAGAGGCGCCGCAATTTTCGCCATTACGGCCTCATATGAGTCGCCCGGGACATCCTCGACGCCTCCATCCTCAAGAAGTACAGCACCAACCTCTTCAAGCAACTCAAGTTGCTCACGACAGTCACTACACATTGCTAGGTGGCTAGCGACGACCA
This sequence comes from uncultured Alphaproteobacteria bacterium, assembly GCA_913046035.1. GTDB lineage: Bacteria > Pseudomonadota > Alphaproteobacteria > MPNO01 > UBA830 > UBA830. The sequence goes on from CAJWSW010000029.1 coordinate 15,299, forward strand.
AAGATTCCGCTTCCGGAAGGCTTCCAGCGGCGTATTCGAGTAAACATTCGTCTGACAGGTGATGGGTAATCATATTTCGTCTCCGCCCAACTGATCGCGAAGACGACGCATCGCAATCCTTATACGTGATTTAACGGTGCCAAGAGGCATATCTAGCTCAGCGGCAATCTCTTGATGCGTCATTTCCTCATAAAATGCCTTATGCACGACTTCAAGCTGTTCTGCTGGCAGACTCTTTAAATAGCCGCGTAGTACATTTGCCCGCTCATTTTTTGTGTAAATTTCTTCACCGTCTGGCTGGTCAGAGATTGAGGTGAAAAAAGGATCCTCAGGGTCAAGTTCCGGACGTTTTGCTCGGCGAATTAAATCAATGCGCCTATTCCTCGCAATAGTATATATCCACGTGGATGCAGAAGCTTTAGCTGGATCGAATTGCCCTGCCTTCCGCCATACTAGCGTCATTGCCTCTTGCATGACTTCCTCCGCTTCGCCTTGTCCAGCGCCGCGCTTAATGAGAAATGCCTTGAGGCGAGGCGCATAAAACGTAAACAGTTGCCGAAACGCCTCCCTATCTTTCCGGTCAGCTATTGCACGGATACAATCCGCCATTTGCTTCATTTCATCGTTCTCTCGGCGATTCGAAGACCCACTTTCCCTTTGTCCACGACTACTGATATCACCACACAACTTATTGTTGAGCGCGCCGCGAGTGATTGCCGACCGATCCGGCGAAATAACGTCTAACGTGAGCTGCATAAACCATTACCAATCTTAATTACTGAGATACGATAACGCCATCCGTTTAGATCACTCTTATTTTTGCGCGAGGCGATAAAACAGCACCTGCCGCAGGAATTTAAAGTTCTTTTTTTAACACCAGGGTTCAGTGCACTTAAGTAACCACATTGTAGCACTCGAGTTCAGCATAAAACTTAATGCCGCATTTAAACTTTTCGGCCAAGCAACCCTTGCCTCTCGCAACAGACCCCCAAATTTTTATCGCGACGCAATCACTTAAGCGGATAATAAAACTCGTTTAGAAAAACGCGATGGTTCGTGCTTCGATACTTTCACGGGCCGGCGCATCAGGCGGGCTTTGGGGATCTACGAACGCAGAATGTGCTGTAAATCGTGCTCGCCCATCGGTCGCGGAGTCAAAAACCTTAAACACCAACGCTTCATTCCGAACCATGCGCGGAAAATAATACCACTCATGATTTGGGTTGTAGGCTATCTGGTAGGTCTGTCCAACGCGGTCGGGGTACCGTCTTTCCGAAATCAATAAATCCTCATGGGCCAGCGTCTGAGCATCACAAATCCCAAGTGGATCCGACTGGATGGGGCTTCGTATTGCACGCCACACCTGCACGATCGCAAAACGTCGCTTCAGTAATTCGTCTGCCTCATCCGGCAGCAGGTCGCGCACCCGGTTCGGCCCGGACCATTCAGTATAGTCGTTATGAACGCGGGCAACTGGCTCACGGCAAAGATTTTCCTCACGAAACTTCTTGTCTCCAGAGCGAAGCGTGTGATCAAAAACATCAACACGCTTTGCACCGGTGTGTTGTTTCACGAGCTCCTCAACCTCTCTGTAGTAAACAGATCGAATTTCAATCTCATCATAAAAATTTGCCATCTTTGTTTTGTGATCGACAAATTCAAAACCATGCGTTTCTAGATTGAACGTGTCTCCTATTTTCCGCCCATCGCGCACTGCCATAGTTTTCTCTTCAACTACGCCAGTGCGTTTTCTCCCCATATCACCATCGCCCATGGTTTCGTTCACAATTTTCTCTCCTGTATCAACTGCGTAAGTGAAAACAGCGTTTATCGGTATTGTGGGGTTTTCCATCATATTATTTCCTAAATTAAACGCTGCGTGATCGCAAAATCCAGTTTGGAAAACCTTTTTGACCAAACCGTTACAAAATTTTTTTATAGCTTTAATAGCTTTTTGACTTAAAAAATCTGTGCGTTTTTAAACTTATTTTTTATTAATCGCCAAACGAACAAGCACTACACGCAATAGTATCGCCGCGATAAAAAACTGTTCAACACAAAACTTAAATATGTTCATCAAACCCTGTGGCGAGATCGGCCAAAAACGATAATTTTTAGCGACGAAGTTAAAATGCAAACGTATAATCTTGACCCCTCTGCACCGGTAAATTGTGCACTCCAAGGCCCCAGTTCAAAGACCTCCTACAGCCACAACAAGGTCGGCGACCTCCTTCACACCTTTGCCCGCCTTGATATTGGAAAAAATAAACGGACTATCTCCCCGCATTTTCCGCGCGTCCCGATCCATAACATCCAAGTCTGCCCCGACCAGCGGAGCCAAATCAATTTTGTTAATAACCAACAGATCGGATCTAGTGATACCAGGCCCACCCTTGCGGGGTATTTTGTCGCCCGCGGATACATCGATGACATAGATCGTTATATCTGCAAGTTCCGGACTAAATGTTGCTGCTAAGTTGTCACCCCCAGACTCGATAATAATAAGATCAAGTGCAGGGAATTTTTCACTCATTTGGTCAATTGCTGCCATATTAATAGACGCATCTTCTCTTATGGCTGTATGAGGACATCCGCCAGTTTCCACACCCATAATTCTCTCGGGCGCCAGCGCACCCGATCGAGTCAAAAACTGCGCGTCTTCCTGCGTATATATGTCATTTGTGACGACCGCGATGTCATATGTGCCGCGCATGTGCTTACAAAGCGCATCAGTAAGCGCCGTCTTGCCCGACCCTACTGGACCGCCAATACCAACCCGAAGCGGGCCATGGGATGGGTTTGTCATGATCTAAAAAGCCTTGTGTACTGAGTTTCATGATGCATTGAAGCCAAGTCTACCAATGGAGCCGCAGATCCGATATCTTCGAGGGGAATCTCCATTGCTTGCAACGCAGTCTGCCTAACTGTCTCCTCCATCGCTGCGACCGCGAGCTGACCATCCGTCTGCCCAAGCGGAATGAGCCGCACTGCTGCTGAGACTAAATTCGAGATAAAACCATGAAAGTATCCCTGCAAACTGCTCTCGCAAGGAATGCCATGCCCCGCGCACGAAACGGATACGGCTATGGGGTAGACAGTGTCCTCGTCAATTTCGTCGAGTGTTGGCGAAGGCCAAGAGGATCGCGTCGCACGAATAAATGCAGCTCCCTGGGCCCGGGATTCAAGCGAAAATTCAGCAGTAGGCTGGAATGCATTACCATACTCAACAATATCTTTCAGCTGAGACCAGTCTTCTGCGCGTGCGGCAGCATAAGCTTCACAAAATAAAACCCCATCGATCCTACCAACACCAAAAATCAACACCGTATTCAACCAGCGAATCAGAGAATCCATATCACTTACCGCGCCGGTTTCTACGGTAAATTCGAGCCCGTGACTGTACGAAAACGCGCCAACAGGATACGATGGTGATAGCCAGGTTAGCAGCCGATATTGAGAGGCGGGATCAGTCATGGACATTGACTTCACCCACGTTGTGTTGATTGTAAGCTCCACCCTCAGGGTCAAACGGCTCACGAACCTTCCTAATTGAAGCACCGAGGCCTTTTATCATATTTTCGATAACGTGATCTCGTCGGATCAGGATGCGCTCTGGTTCAATAGCAGCAGGGCAATGACGATTTCCTAGGTGCCAGGCAACCCGCTGCAGATCTTGTGTGTTAGAACAGGTGATTTCCGCCAAATCCTCAATAGCAGCCTGAACGGCAATCCACGACCCGTCTTCAACAGCAAGGCCGTCTCCATCACGCAATGCTGTAGCCTTTTCCAGATCTAGGAGAACAGGTGTGCCGTCCTTGCACGCGAGGCGTATGCGGCGGCGATGCCGGTTGGTATAATCGAGAACGACGGTGCCCGCTGCCCTATGCGAAGGCCAATCACCTGCACCCACAGCCCGTTTGGCTCTGCGCAAATTAGCCATCAGAACAAGAAATATCGCTGTGCAAGCGGCAGCACTTCAGCCGGTCTGCAGGTAAGCAATTCACCGTCCGCGCGCACTTCATAAGTTTCAGGGTCAACCTCCATGTGAGGGGTAGCATCGTTAAGTAGCATCGCTTTTTTGCTGATCCCGTCCCGGGTGTTGGAGACCGCCAAAAGTTCACGGTTTAGCCCCAAGTCGTTTTTTATATCGCTATCCAGACCCGCTTGGCTTACGAAATTAACAGAGCTCGCTGTCAGTGATTTTCCGAAAGCGCCGAACATGGGCCGATAGTGTACTGGCTGAGGTGTTGGAATAGACGCGTTTGGGTCTCCCATAGGCGCGGCAACGATTGTACCGCATTTCAGAACCACGTCCGGCTTTGCTCCAAAAAATTTTGGATCCCATAACACCAGGTCCGCCAACTTTCCGACTTCAATCGATCCTACATAGTCGGAGACACCATGCGCTATTGCCGGATTGACTGTGTATTTAGCAACATACCGGCGAACCCGAAAATTATCATTATTGCCTGTTTCCTCAGTCAAACTACCACGCTGCTTTTTCATCTTGTCTGCAGTCTGCCATGTGCGGGTAATTACCTCGCCTACGCGTCCCATAGCCTGACTGTCAGAAGCAATAATAGAAAACGCCCCAAGGTCATGAAGGATATCCTCCGCAGCGATCGTCTCGCGACGAATTCGGCTTTCCGCAAAGGCGACATCCTCCGGGATTTTGGGGTCGAGATGGTGACATACCATAAGCATGTCTAAGTGCTCATCCACGGTGTTAATAGTGAATGGTCGCGTTGGGTTCGTCGAAGATGGAATGACATTTCGCTCACCACACAATTTAATGATATCCGGCGCGTGCCCTCCGCCGGCCCCCTCGGTATGAAACGCGTGGATAGTCCGCCCCTTGAAGGCTGCTACGGTGTTTTCTACGAAACCAGATTCATTCAAGGTGTCAGTGTGGATTAGAACCTGGATGTCATAATCGTCTGCCACTGACAAACAAGTATCGATCGCTGCGGGCGTTGTACCCCAGTCTTCGTGCAACTTAAGGGCACAAGCGCCAGCTTTAACCTGCTCCTCGAGTGCTGTTGGCGTCGATGAATTGCCCTTGCCAAAGAAGCCCAAATTCATAGGGAACCCTTCAGCGGCCTGAAGCATACGTCCGATGTGCCAGGAACCCGGCGTGCAGGTTGTTGCATTTGTTCCTGCCGCTGGGCCTGTGCCACCGCCCATCATGGTTGTGATACCACTGTAGAGCGCATCATCGATCTGTTGAGGACAGATAAAGTGGATGTGCACGTCTAACCCACCAGCGGTAACTATTTTACCCTCTGCTGCGATGGCCTCGGTGCTGGGTCCAATTATGATATCTACTCCGGGCTGGATATCAGGATTCCCTGCCTTGCCGATCGCTGCAATCCGCCCGTCTTTGAGCCCGATGTCTGCCTTATAAATTCCAGTATGGTCGACAATTAGCGCATTGGTTACAACGGTATCGACCGCGCCATCAGCGCGAGTTTTCTGGGACTGACCCATACCATCACGGATTACCTTACCACCGCCGAATTTTACCTCTTCGCCGTAAATAGTGCGGTCGTCCTCTACTTCAACGATCAGATCGGTATCGGCTAACCGAACGCGATCGCCAATGGTCGGGCCAAACATGTCAGCATAGGCCCCGCGGTCAATTTCAAAGGCCATTAATCATCACTCCAATTCACCGTTAATCTTTGCATTGAAACCCCAAACAACCCGAGCACCGCTGTAGGACACCAACCGCACGGTTCGCGTTTGTCCCGGCTCAAACCTCACCGCGGTGCCGGCAGGAATGTCGAGCCTAAACCCACGGGTTGCCTCGCGATCGAATATCAATTGTTCATTAGCTTCGTAAAAATGATAATGTGAACCGACCTGCACTGGGCGGTCACCAGAATTGGCGACGTCAACCTCTGCCGTATCACGCCCCTCATTGAGGAGAAGCGAACCCTCAGCAGTTATAATTTCTCCAATCTTCATCTCGCAATTCCTCAACGAATGGGTTCATGAACGGTAACTAATTTAGTGCCGTCTGGAAAAGTTGCTTCGACCTGAATTTCGTGGATCATTTCAGGAATCCCTTCCATTACTTCATTCCGCGAAATAACGGTGGCCCCATCGCGCATCAACTCTGCGACCGATTTTCCGTCTCGCGCTCCTTCCACAACAAAATCCGTGATCAAAGCAATGGCTTCTGGGTGGTTGAGTTTAACACCGCGTGCTAAGCGTTTGCGCGCTACAGTCGCTGCCATTGCAACCAAAAGTTTATCCTTTTCCCTTGGCGAAAGCTGCATCTAAAATCTCCTATGTTTCCCAGACCCTCGGCAAAACTTCCGGTAGTCCATCGAATTCACTTCTTAGTTTGATCCAATACTGCGCCACACTCACGCGCAATCTGGCCGCATCAGTATCCACAAACCGAGCAATTAAAAAATTGCCGATGCAGGTCGCGGCGCCCGATTGAACTACTTTCTTCGCAAATCCAAGGCGCCTTCTTGCATCCAATCCGCCGTAAACGACGGTCGCTATCGCCGCCGCATTGCCGAAGGCGTGGCAATCCGAAATAACCCCTCCAATATCGCCGTCCAAGTGGAGGCTATCAACCCAGGCAAGCGCACCGTCTTCGCGAACTCGCCAGGTCTCGTGTAATAGACCTGTTGTGAACTTTTCATTACGTGCGCGGCGACCAAAAATGACAATTTCACCCGCGATAAACCGGCCGGAGCCGAATATATTGACATTCGTAGCTCTTCGGAGCCTAGCCCCTTCAAACATAATCGTTTCTTGGGGCATCCATTCCAGTAATGCACCGTCTTCGACTAAAATTGAGATATCAATGACGCTGTCCTTGCCGGCGGACCGGTAAACCTTCTCCGCCGCTTGCGTCATAACAGTTGCTGTCGTCGACTTACCGCCTTTCATATCAAATTCTAAACGGTCTCCACCCACAATACCACCGGATGTCGTGACGATCACCGCTTCTTTGGGTGCTTTAGCCCGCTTAGATGGAAAAAGCACTCGGCAAGGGTCAGATTGATAGAGGTGTTTCAGCCGTGTTTCGCCGTCTTTCAGGGCAAATGACAGTTCGGCTGACCCGTCAGACCAACGATTGCTTGACGCGCATATTTTAGACTGTGGGGTAGAGTTCAATATCTTCCTCGACCATAACTGAAAACGTGCCTACGCTCATTGTCTCCCCCTGTCCAACTCAACTCAACTAGAACCAAAATTCGCAAGTCACGCTGCAAGAACTGCATCGCGTCGCTATGGTCTGGTATCTAGACCTACCGTATAAATCAAGCTTAGATAATGCCTGAGTGAAACCGCGACCCAATTGAATGACCGCCTCCAGCTCTAAAGACCTCTCAGAGAATGCGTTACCGATTATCGACATTCAACCGTTGTTAAGCGGCGACGTTAGCGCCCGTGTGGCAGTTGGCAGAGAAATCCGTGCCGCCTGCCTTAACCTTGGATTTATGTACATCTTGGGGCATGGGGTCGATGCGGCATTACGCTCGGAGGTTTTTAAACAATCTGCAGCGTTTTTCGCACAGCCTTCAACTAAGAAAAATACGATCAATATGAAACTTTCTCCTCACAACCGGGGATACGAACCATTGGGAAAACAGACGCTAGAGGAGGGTTCGTCGCCAGATTTAAAGGAAGGGTTCTATATTGGCGAGGATATCCCTTTAGACGACCCGCGATTAAAGGATAGCAGCTTTAATCTCGGCCCAAACCAATGGCCTGAGAATATGCCAGGGTTTGAGTCAACAATGATGGCCTACTACGAAAATATGCTCTCACTTAGTGAGTCATTAATGCGAGGTATCGCGCTCTCGCTGCGGTTGGAAGAGGATTTCTTTTCCGATTTCTGCCGAGATCCACTCACTGCGTTAAAGCTACTGCACTACCCGCCACAGCCGGTGAACCCCGAGCTAGGGCAGAAAGGCTGCGGAGCACATACCGATTTCGGGGGAATAACTATACTTATGCAAGACGACATTGGCGGCCTACAGGTGCTCGATAAAAACGACAAATGGCTTTGCGCTCCGCCAGTCCCTGACGCCTACGTAGTAAATCTTGCAGATATGATTTCACGCTGGACAAACGATATGTACAAATCAACCGTGCATCGCGTAATTAATCTATCAGGAAAAGACCGCTATTCCGTCCCTTTCTTTTTTAGCGGCCGACCAGCACACAAAGTCGTTGCACTGGACTGCTGCTTAGCAGATGGTGAGAACCCAAAATACCCGAAAACCACAGTCGAGGAGCACATGCGTGAGATGTACAGGCGAACATATCGTATGTAGTTGACCGCCAAAGTTGTGAATAAGCTTCAGGACGAAATAATCATTATGTCTTTAAAACGCTAATCGGCTAGGAAACTACAGGAAAATCAGCTTTTAAGGCGAATGTACATTCGAAAATTTTTAGCCACGTGACTCCGGCACTTGACGACATTACATCGATTCAAGGACCTGTTTTCAGATCTACTGTTCCAATTTGCATGCCCGTAGCAACACTTAGTAAAATTAAACGCGACCCGCCATCAGGCAATTTAATCCGCAACAGGATCCGATCGTCGTCTATGTCTGTATCCTGAACAACTGCACCAAAAGGCAACTCAAACTGTACAGAACCAAAACCTGTCAAACGCGTGGTGTTATTGTCGCCTAACTCGTTTGATCTATTTATAATTCCAAAGATTAGCAACACCAAACCGGCAAAGATCAATATTGCCATACCGATAACTAAAGCCTTGAGAGCACGCATGAAGATAGTCCTTACTTGATGGTAGCGGAGATCAACCAGCACAAAATCGACGAGTGCTTGTCGGAAGATCTGATTGAGATTGCCATTCCACCTGGTGTGGAGGGAGAACGTCTAGACCGTGTTCTGGCCAATGCGGTGCCGGACCGGTCCCGGTCTTATTTAAAAAAGTTAATCGAAGAGGGCCGACTCCGACGAGATAACATATTAGGTCGGACGATAAAGGAGCCATCATACAGGGTCAAACAGGGCGAACTGTTCTTTCTTGAAATTCCAGACGCAGTGGATGCTATACCAAATGGTGAGGATATCCCGCTGGAGGTTATGTTCGAGGACAATGATCTGATCGTTATCAATAAGCCAGCCGGGTTGGTTGTGCATCCAGCACCAGGGAACCACAGCGGAACTTTGGTTAACGCGTTGATTGCACATTGCGGTGAAAGCCTACAGGGTATTGGCGGCGTTCGGCGTCCAGGGATCGTCCACCGACTCGACAAGGACACCAGCGGCTTAATGGTAGCTGCAAAGACTGAAGTGGCACATAAAGTTCTTACAACGCAGTTCGCTGAGCGAACGGTAGAACGTGCTTACACAGCAATCGTATGGGGGTTACCCCAACCGGCCATCGGTACAATAGATGGTAACATTGGCCGCAGCCGCCGCAACCGAAAAAAAATGTCGGTGCGGCATCAAGGTGGCAAACCGGCGCGGACTAATTACACAGTTGAGGAAGTATTTTTGGGGGGTATCGCGACGCTGCTTGAATGTCGCTTAGACACAGGACGGACGCACCAAATACGGGTACACTTGGCAAATGAAGGGCACCCGGTGGTTGGCGACCCTATTTATGGCGGCGGGGCCACGCAAGCACGTCTCAAATCAGTCGGGAAAGACGCGGCAAAGCTTTTCTCCAAACTTGACCAGCAATTGCTACACGCACGACTACTTGGCTTTTTCCACCCAATAACAGGCGATAAACACAGGTTTGAGCTCGAATACTCGTCGAAAATCGACCAAATGATTAATTTTTTCAGAAAAACTGGTAATCCAGACGTGCTTTGACTATCTATAAGTAGTACGTCTGAGTTTTAGTGCAGGAAATCAAGTAAAGTCGCACCCAATGTCTAGCAATTTACCCACGATATCTAACTTAGATCCGGATAGTAACCTCTCAAGGTACCTACAGAATATCCGGAAGTTCCCGATGTTAGAGGCGGAAGAGGAATATATGCTGGCCAAACGGTGGAAAGAGCAGGATGATCAAGACGCTGCCGCTAAGATGGTTAACAGTCATTTGAGGCTCGTTGCAAAAATTGCTATGGGCTATCGCGGATATGGACTGCCGTTGGGAGAAATAATCTCTGAAGGCAATGTAGGCTTAATGCAAGCAGTTAAGAGGTTTGAGCCTGAAAAAGGTTTCCGTCTCGCTACGTATGCGATGTGGTGGATACGCGCCTCGATTCAAGAATACATCCTTCGTTCCTGGTCTTTAGTGAAGATAGGAACCACAGCCGCTCAGAAAAAGCTGTTTTTCAATCTTCGCCGTTTGAAGGGAGAGATCAAGGCTCTCGAAGAAGGTGATTTAAAACGTGAAAATTTAGAGAAGATATCAACTACACTGGATGTTTCTGAAGAAGACGTCATCAATATGAACCGGCGTATGTCTGGCAGAGATGCGTCGTTAAACACCCCGCTCAAGACGGATACGGAGACGGAGTGGCAGGATTGGTTGGTTGACGAGTCTGATAATCAGGAAACTATCCTCGCTAACCATGAAGAAATGAATGAAAGACGCAAAGTTCTCAGTCAAGCGATGGGAATTTTGAACGAGCGTGAACAAATTATTTTAGCGGCTCGCCGGCTTTCAGAAAATCCACAAACACTCGAAGAGCTTAGCCAAAAGCACAGTATTTCCCGAGAGCGGGTTCGCCAGATTGAGGCTCGTGCTTTTGAAAAGATCCAGAAGTTCATTCAGGCAGCCAAAGACGACATAAGCATAAAGGCTTAAAAATCCTTTTTAATTAGTTATCGGTGGCGCCAAAGTCACGACCACTTTCTTCGCTACCCGGTGCGGGCTGTGAGAAAAATACACCATCAAAATGGTAAATTATTTATAAGGCGTGACTGGCATTTTGATTTAGTTATAGCACTCGATTAAAGCGGCCGCTCCTGAGCTATTTTGTCAAGAACGGGTCGCGAACGAGGATTGTGTCGTCTCGCTCTGGACTGGTGGATAAAAGGGCGACAGGGACTCCGATGAGCTCTTCTATTCTGCGCACATATTTTACCGCCTCAGCTGGCAGCTCAGCCCAGCTGCGGGCACCTCGTGTGGTACCCGCCCACCCGGCAAGTGTTTCGTATACTGGCTTGATGCCGGATTGTATTTGCCGAGCAGCCGGAAGGTAGTCGAAGGTTTCACCGTCGAACTCATAGCCGACACAAACTTTTAGTTCCTGAATACCATCTAAAACGTCAAGTTTTGTGAGCGCTATCCCATGGATGCCGCCTATTGTCGCGGACTGGCGGACAAGTACTGCATCGAACCATCCGCATCGGCGTTGCCGTCCTGTAACGGTTCCAAATTCATGACCGCGCTCACCCAGTTGCATCCCAATCTCGTTATCCTGTTCTGTCGGAAAAGGTCCGGATCCAACCCTAGTTGTATAAGCTTTAGTGATTCCAAGCACATATCCCACCCCCGCGACAGCAACCCCGCTGCCAGCTGCGGCCTGCCCAGCCAAAGTGTTAGAAGATGTCACAAAAGGATAAGTTCCATGGTCAACATCCAGCATAAATCCTTGCGCGCCCTCGAACAGGATCCGTTGCCCACCCCGATACGCTGTATCTAATAATCGCCATACTGGCGCAGAATATTTCAGCAGTTCGGGTGCAATTCTCATAAGCTTTTCTAACGTATCGGACGCATCGATCTCTGCGGCTCCGAGTCCCCGCAGAATAGCGTTGTGATGAGAAAGGAGGTTTTCGATCTTCCTTGAAAGAGCATCGGGTTCAGTTAAATCGCAAATACGAATTGCTCGACGTGCGACCTTGTCCTCGTAGGCTGGACCGATACCGCGTCCAGTGGTTCCAATTTTAGCTTCGCCACGGGCTGCTTCACGAGCACGATCTAATACACCGTGAAGGGGTAGTATAAGGGTAGCATTCTCGGCGATCTGCAATGTTTGTGGTGTGACATTTACACCTTGTTCGCCCAAAGTCTCAATTTCCTGCATTAACGCCCAAGGATCAATCACGACACCATTGCCAATGATTGACAACTTGCCGCGCACGACGCCAGACGGAAGAAGACTGAGTTTATACGTTTTCCCATCAACTACGAGCGTATGACCGGCGTTATGACCACCCTGAAAACGCACCACCACATCTGCGCGCTCTGAAAGCCAATCAACGATCTTACCTTTGCCTTCGTCGCCCCATTGTGAGCCAACAACAGTTACATTTGTCATTGTCTTCAGTCCTTATCGAGTGGCACCAAATTGCCCGCTTTCAAAATATGATCACATCCTTGCCGGCGAGCTTCCGCGTCGGGGTCATCAAATTGATCTAAAGCAGCAATAGTTACCCACCCATCGCCGCGCAGATCTGCAACTGAGTCAGCATCAGAGCCCCTAGGGACAAATATGCGGGGTGACGGCTTTGCCGCGGGAACAACGCGGAGGATAGTGTCGATAAATAGGGTGAAGCCTGTAGCTGGTTCTCCATCGTCCGAGATATTATTCCCATTTGGTGGCGTAACGTATCGCCCGCCAGCGCCAACTTCGCCCCTTTCTCCCCTTGAAAAAAATGTAAAACCAACCCCGGTGTGATACTCAAAACCTCGATTTTCGACTGGATCAATCGTAATATTAACGTTGGGAATACGTTCTCCGATCCCCTCAACGACTGCCTTTAAACGGTCGAGCTCGCCCGCTGGTGCAGATGGAAGGGACAGCGTTGAGAGTACATCCAACGCCTGATCTGCGGCGCCCGTTCCCTCCATCAACCGGCACAGCTCTTTGGCATGATCCTGACCCCGTTCACGCACCGCGCTCACATCTTTACGATCAAGAGCCTCACGCAATGCTTGATAATCCGCGGACAAGAGGCCCATACCGTCCATTAGTGCCGGCACCAACGGTGGAATATTGAGATCCACCGACAGGTTTGGTACACCGATTTTTTGCAACGATTCAACGGCTATTTGAATGATCTCGATATCGGCTGTGGCACTTTTTGTGCCAATTAACTCGGCGCCAACCTGCGCAAACTGTCTTTCTGGACGCAGCTGTGTGGTGCGGGTCCGCAAAACTTCTCCTGTGTAGCTTAAACGTAAAGGCCGGGGTACGTCGCCTAATCTGCTTGCGGCGATACGCGCGACCTGCGTGGTCATATCCGCGCGCACCCCCATCATCCGCTGAGAAACTGGATCCATCAGACGGAACGTATCCGCCGATACCGCAGCTCCAGCGCCGCTTGTAAGTCCGTCCTCAAATTCAACCAACGGGGGCTTTACGCGGTCGTAGCCATGGCCCACAAAAGTACTAACCAATGTTTCTCGTATGCCCGCCTCGTGGCCGGCCTCAGGTGGCAAGATATCACGCAATCCCGCGGGAAGAAGTGCCTTGTTTTCAAGCTCATTCATGATCCAAAGTCCTTGAAAGCCGATTAGGTAGCGACTTTAGGTGCATTCGGCAAACAGAAATCAGGCTTCTAACGGTCGCGTACTCCTAAAAAGAAAGCGCCCTGGCCTGAACAACGTCAGGCAAACTGCTGAGCTTATCAAGAACCTCCGCTGTAAGTTCGCCGTCGATCTGGATGAGTGCCAAGGCATCACTGCCCGGAGAAACTCGACCGAGTTGAAATGTTGCAATATTGACATTCGAATCGCCTAGAACCGTCCCAAGCCGGCCAATAAATCCAGGGCGATCTTTATTCACCATGTAAAGCATATTTTTGCCAAGCTCGGCTTCCAACTTAATTCCATTAATCTCAACAATACGCGGCTTATCACCGCCGAAAAGCGTACCCGATACCGTTCTCGACTGATTTTCTGTCTCAACAGAAAGACGGATCAGGGTTTGATACTCGCTGTCGCGCTCGTGCCGCACCTCGGACACTTCGATACCTCGGTCTCTTGCCAAGATTGGAGCGTTTATCAAATTGACGCCACTAAGCATGGGAGACAACAGCCCCTCCAAAAGAGCGGCTGTTACAGGGCGCGTATTCAACTCCGCCGCATGACCCTCATATTCAACGGTAACATGCGTTAACCCGGATTTGATCACCTGCCCTGCCAAACCGCCGATCTGCCCGCTCAAGTTCATATAAGGTTTTAGGCGCGGTGCATCCTCAGCCGAGACAGATGGCATATTAAGTGCATTCACTACCGCACCGGAGTCCAGATAGTCCGACATCTGTTGCGCAATCTGTAATGCTACTTTCTCTTGCGCCTCCGTTGTTGCAGCACCAAGATGAGGAGTTGCGATAACCTGCGCCATCCCAAAAAGACTAAATTCGTCGGGAGGTTCCTGTGGGAAAACGTCCAAGGCGGCTCCTCCCACCTTTCCAGATTCAATTGCCGTTTTCAAATCCGCTTCAACTACCAATTCGCCGCGAGCACAATTCACAATTAGCACCCCATCACGCATTTTCGCGAAAGCCTTAACATCAAGCATGCCACGCGTTGTCTCCGTCGACGGTGTATGGAGCGTAATTATCTCTGCACGAGCAAAAAGGTCATCGAGTTCAACCTTCTGCACGCCAATTTCCGCCGCATGTTCTGGCGTTAGATATGGGTCTGAGGCGATAACTTTCATCTTCAACCCGAGAGCACGATCCGCAACTATGGAACCGATGTTACCGCAGCCAATGATGCCCAGTGTTTTGCCAGTAAGCTCCATCCCCATGAATCTTGATTTTTCCCAGTGCCCTGCATGCGTTGACTGGTTCGCCAACGGGATTTGACGGGCCAGTGAGAACATCATCGCAATGGCATGCTCGGCTGTGGTTATGGAATTACCAAAGGGCGCATTCATAACGACAATACCGCGACCCGAAGCGCCTTCTACATCGATATTATCCACTCCAATACCCGCGCGGCCTATCACCTTTAGTTTAGATGCAGCATCTAATACAGCGCGCGTTACTTTAGTAGCAGATCGCACCGCAAGACCATCGTAATCGCCTATGCACTCGATTAATTCTTCCGGCTTCATACCCGTGATAACATCTGTATCAATCCCACGCTCATTGAAAATTTCAATGGCGCGAGCACTGAGGCTGTCTGAGATAAGTACTCTATGCATATGAAAACCTAATTTTAAAACTCAGGAAAGAGAGGCTTTGGCCTCGGCGTACGCCCAGTCCAGCCAGGGCATTAGCGTTCGTAAATCGGAAGTCTCTACCGTCGAGCCTGCCCAAATGCGGATCCCTGGCGGCGCATCACGATAGCCATTTACATCAAAAGCTGCCCCCGCCTGCTCCAATAACCTGTCCATTTCTCTCGGCACTAAAGATTGGGTGTCTGCTTTTTGCATCCGAAACCAAGGGTCGACAATTTTGAGACACACCGAGGTGCAAGAACGTTCATCCGCATTTTCGGCGAGAAAATCAACCCATTCTGTCGCTCGCACCCAATCCGAGATTGCCTCAAGGTTAGATTTGCTACGCGCGATCAACGCGGCTCCACCGCCGAGGCTTTCTGCCCATTGGAGCCCATCCAAGGCATCCTCGACACAGATCATCGAGGGGGTGTTGATTGTCTCGCCACGAAAAATACCCTCGGAAAGAGCTCCTTCTTTTGTCATCCGAAAGATTTTTGGTAATGGCCAAGGTGGGACGTAATTTTCAAGGCGTCCAACAGCTCTTGGAGAGAGCGCAATCATGCCGTGCGCTGCCTCCCCCCCCATTACCTTTTGCCAAGACCACGTTACAACATCCAGCTTAGACCACGGTATATCCATCGCAAATGCCGCTGAGGTGGCATCACAGATCGTTAGGCCTTCCCTTCTACTCGGAATCCAATCACCGTTCGGCACACAAACACCAGAAGTAGTCCCGTTCCAGGTGAACACGATATCACGGCCCGAATTCCATTGGGACAAGTCAGGTAATGATCCGTAAGCTGCCTTAAAGACACGAGTATCCTCTAACTTAAGCTGTTTTAAAACATCATTTATCCAGTCAGCACCAAAACTCTCCCACGCAAATAGATCAACACCCCTTGCACCTAAAAGAGACCATAAAGCCATTTCAATGGCACCCGTATCAGAGGC